>CAUJFI010000123.1 GCA_963170125.1 Deinococcota bacterium
AACGCGAACCCAGAGACCCAATGGGTGATCAACTCCACGCGCTGGACGGACGCGAGCAACCGGATCCAAGCGGCGCTCAACGCCTCGTTCCAGACCGTCGCCGCGGCGAACCTGAACGGCATCGGCTCGGCACAGGTGGCCTACGAGTTCAAGAACTTCCGCGGCGGCACGCGCTCGCGCTCCTCGCAGACCTACCTGGTCGATTACCGCGTCGTGTCCACCGGCACCGCCGCTGATGGCGTGCGTCGCGTCGAGGACCTGGGTGTACTGGAGATCCAGCTCGGCAAGCCTTCGCTCTCGCAGTACCTGTTCCTGGTAGACAACGCCCAGGGCAACAACGGGTTCTTTCCTACGGGGACGGTCTTCAACGGACCGGTGCATGCCAACGGCAACTGGGGGTTCTGGGGCAAGCCCGTCTTCATGGATACGGTGACGACGGCCGCTGACGGCGCCTACTTCTGGAACGCCGGCGGGACCTGCTCGGGGGGCAACCCGACGTACGTCCGAGGAGACTCCAGGCCGCCCTGCACGGTTCCAGACTTCAGGAAGGGCTTCACGCGGAGTGCCCCCTCCGTGGACCTGCCCACTTCCGCCATGTCGCAGCAGCGCGCGGCGCTGGGCTTGGACCCTGAGGTAACGAGCTCGCCGAGCAACGCCCAGATCTGCACGGCTCTGGGCCCCGGGGTCTGCAACGCCGGCAACGTGCTGCCGAACGGTGTGTACCTCCCCAACTCAGGTGGCGTCATCACGGGCGGCATCTACATCCAGGGCGGCGTCACCGAGCTTCTCCTCGATGGCAGCAGCAGGGACGGCCGGCAGGTCTACCAAGTCAGACAAGGTACGCGCACCTGGACCATCGAGCTCAACTACCTTACGAACCAGACCAGGGTGACCACCACCCCAGGCGGCTTGACGACCGTTTACACGGGTTTGCCGAACGGCACCACGCCGGTCGGGTCCGGCGGCCCCACTGGCCAGATCTACGTGACCGGCCAGATCGATTCGCTGATCGGCCCCGGCAGGACCGGAGCGGTAGGGAGCAACGCCCCGGACCATCCGGTACCGAGCCAGATCCGCCCGGCCCTGGCCCTGGAGACGGAGTTGAACATCACGGCCGTGAACGCGATACGGCTGCGCAGCGACCTGGTCTACGAGTGCGACCCGGCGGCGCTGGGCAGCAGCGCCTACCTGGCCGCCAACCCGAGGTGCAACGTGGGTGCGGGGAACAGCGTAGACACGGTGCTCGGCGTGATGTCGTTGAACGACAACGTGGAGATCACGACCAGCACCCCCGACGAGTTGTTCCTGTGGGGCTCCTACCTGGCCGGCAGGTCCAACAGAGGGCTCACGGTGGAGAACTACAACACCCGGGCCGCTCAGGGCAAGCTGCGGCTCTTCGGCGGCCTCATCCAGTCCGTCGATCAGTTCCGCGGCACCATCAACAACAACGGTTCGCTCCGGACAGGCTACATCGAGACCTACGACTACGACCTGCGCTTCGCGAACGGTGCCGTTGCCCCACCGAACTTCCCGACGGTGCGCACGTTCGACGTGCAGACCCTGATCCCCGTCGCCCTGGGGTTCAGGGAGTACTAGCGGCGTCACCTTCTCCGCAGCCCGCTAGAGGCGCGTGTCGCAGGGTCAATCTGTGACCCTGCGACGCGTTCTTCGTGGGTCCTACGAGGCTCGCAGAGTTCCCGCTGTCGGCTGTGGTCAACTTCACACTGCGGTACCAGGAACCCCGTTCACCACGCGTATCCCCTAGCAGGGGGTGAGGAACGCAGGAGGCTGCGCATAGACTCCGGCCTATGGAAGACCTCTCGGCCGTTCCCCCGGCGCACGCGGAGCCCAGGGGACCCGAAACCGAACCCGTCGAACGCCTGTTTACGTCCCGCCGCGAAGCGCGGTCGAAACGCGGCTTCACGATTATCGAGATGCTCGTCATCCTGGCCATCCTGGGCGTACTTCTTGCGCTGTTCGCGTTCATGGGGCGCGGGGCACTCGATACGCAACAGGAGAAGGCCGCCATCAGGTCCATCCAGCAGTCCGTATGGCAAGGCGCTTCCGCAGCCTCCGCGCGCGGTCGTAACACCGAGCTGAAGCTCGTGGGGCGCAACGTCGAGGTGCGCGAGGTCGGCAGCGGACGCCTGATCCGCACGGAAGAGCTACCCAACGGAGTGACGACCAACTTACCTACGCTCGTCTTCACCCCTCCGGGGAAGATCAGCGACGCCAGCTTCGCGTTGGTCGAGGACGGTATCACCGTCACCGGTTCCAAGGGCACGACCAGGCTCGTGGTCTCGATCATCGGCGAAGTGATCGCGGAGAAGGAGTAAGCCGTGCGACCGGTTCACACTCACCAACCACGGACGGGAGGCTTCACCCTCATCGAGGTGATGATGGCGATCACCGTACTCGGCATCGTCCTTGCCGCCGTCTCCTTCACCATGATGTCGAGCATGCGGCAGAACCACGCCGCCGGGAACCGCTCACAGGCCGCCCAGGTCATGAACTACCTCGGACGGCGTATAGCCGGTGGCGATATCTCCAAGCTGGGCGGCACTTCCTGGGACTACGGCACCCTCGCGACGTCGTTCACCGACCTGAGCCGCGAGAGCAACCTCGCGGACACGGACCTCTACCGCGCCGAGGTCGCCGAGTTCCCCAGGATCGGCCTCGGTGGCACGACCATCCCGCACTACCGCGTGACGGTCTGCTGGAACAACGGAGGCGACGAATCCTGCGTTTCCGGTGATACGGCGGGGCCAGGTCCGGGCGCGGCCAGCGGCGAGAGCTTGCCAGGTATCAACTGATGCGCACCGTGCAAAACACCAAGGCAGCGGGCTTCACCCTCGTGGAGCTGCTCATCGCCATGGCCATCTTCGGCGTCGTCATGACCATCGCTTACAGCGGGATCGTAAGTTCGCTCCGCATCCAGTCCGACCAGGAGGTCATCACCTCCGCCCAGGCAAGGCTGCGGCGCGTCGTCGAGGTAGTCACGCAGGACATCCGCAGCGCCGTCTTCGGGAGCGTTACGGCGACGCCCTACGCCTCCGGCCAGACCAGCATCTCGTTCATGCTCCTCTCCGGAGCGGCGGGGTTTCCCGTGGAGAGCAGCGCCAACTTCTCGCTGGCGTCCAGCAGCGTGATAGCCGCGCGCTCAGCGGAGGCCACCTTGCTCCAGGGCCAGCGCGTCGTGATGGTGAACGGTGCCGGACAAGGGGTCGTCTTCACCGTGGGCAGCGTCTCTGACCTCGGCAACAACCGTTTCCAGCTGAACCACGGCTCTTGCCGCAACACCATCGACTGGGCGGGCGGCGTGCAGCTCTTCGAGATCGCTCAGCTCGGACTGCGCTACGACGCCGACGACCGCACCATCTACCAGAGCACGGGTGGCGGCTCCGAACAGCCGCTGGCGTTCAACGTGGACGAGCTCAGGCTCGAGTACACCTACAACACGGGGGCAGCCAGCGCCGCCAACCCCACCATCGTGCGCGACACCCCGTACATGAGCGGCGGCGTCCCGACGCGCAAGTACGTGGACGGCAGCGGCTACACCTACATCCTCGACCGGATCCAGATGGTCATCACCTCGGCGGAGCAGAGCGGCAACCGTGAGATCGAGCGCACCTACTCCGGCTACGTCGACCTGACGTCCAACTCGCACTTCACCCTCATGGAGGTCCTACCGTGCGGCTAAGCTCTCAGCGCGGCGTGGCGATGATCGTCGCCCTGTTCGCCCTCGTCCTCGTTGCCGGCATCGGTACCCTGCTCTTCAGCCGGACGATCAACGAGATGCGGCACAGCAGGGACGACGCCGCGATCGTACAGACGCTGCTACTGGCTCGCGGCGGTAGCAACGTGGCGGGGGCTCTCCTGGCCAACGACGTGAACACCATGCTCAGGGACGCGGTGCGTTACACGAGCACGCCGGGCCCCTGGGTGTTCGGCGAGGGCAGCGGCGATACTCCGACGGCCTCATCGGTCATCACGAGGCTGACCGCGGTGACCAACCGGCTCCAGCCGGCGGTGGACGGCCTGATCTGCGACAACCCCATCATGCCGACCGATACGGGCGCCGAGATCCAGCTTCGCCTCTACTTCTCCTCGGCCGCCTGCGGGCAGGCCTTGCCGTCCGACGTGCGACTACCCGCTCCTCGCTACGTGTCTGGGCCACGCCGCAACGCCGACGGCGCGGGTGTTCAGACCTACGCGCTGCCCTTCGTGCTCGTATCCGAGGCGAGCCTTGGCGAGTACCGGCGCAACATCGTCACCCAGGGCGAGTACCGCTTCGAGGTCGGCCAGGCGAACTTCTCGATGTGGGCGTACTTCACGAACCGCGAAGTGAGCGTCGGCGCCAACAACCAGACCATCGACAAGATCTACTTCACCGACCAGACGATGATCGATGGTCCGGTCCACACGAACGGCCACTTCGCCCTTGCCTACGACCCGTGGTTCGGTGGCAGCGTGAGCAGCGCGGGGTGCAACAATGCCAGCTGCTCCACGATCGACCGGGGCGCGTACCTCTATGACTACCAGCACACTGAGCAGTACGATTGCGGTTGGGCCGGCACCGGCAGGTACGACTACATTCAGGATGCTAGTGGCGGCTACGTATACAAGAAGAAGAATGGCCATTATGGCTATTATGCCAAGTCCTGGAGCGATAGCGGCCCGTTCTACCGCCGAGAAGAGATAACGGAATGGCAATGCAAGACGCGGAAGCTCGACCTGATCCCCGATACGGTCCTCGGCTCCAGCCCGAACTTCGGGGGCAACGAGCCTAAGTTCGCCGGGGGCGTGGGCTGGGACTCGCCCAGGATCGACCTGCCGAAGAACAACTACCTGCAGCGCGACATCGCCCAGGGCGTAGGCCGTGCCGACGAGGGCCTGTACTTCAACAGCGCGTTGGAGAGCCTAGAGTTCTTCGCCGGCACGAGCGCAGCTTGGAACGGCAACGTCAGCAGCGTCACGCCCACCAGGGTGAACGGCGTCTGGACGCCGGCGGCCACCTACCAGTACGTGCGCGGCTGTACGTCGAACAACTCCAACTCCTGCACCGTCTACCGCTTCAACGCCGCGGGCACGGTCGAGGTCTACAACAACAACACGAAGACCTGGTCGGTAAGGTCCAGCGGCCGCACCTTCAACGGCGTCGTCTACGTCAACGGGGCGGTGCAGCAGTTCCAAGGACCAGCCCGTACGACCGCCGGCAACCCCGATACTTCCGCCCCGGCCGTGGCCGCGTTCGCCCAGATCACGCTCGCGAGCGACAGCAACATCCGCATCACCGGGGATATCAAGTACGAGTCGCCGCCTTGCACGAGCATCCCGACGAGGAACGCAGACCGCTCCGTCAACAGTGCCAACTGCAACAACCTTGGTGCGCAGAACGTCCTCGGTGTCTACACGCAGTCTGGCAACATCCTCGTAGGGCACGGCCATACGAACTCGGGTAGCGACACCAAGGCCTACAACGCTCCGGACGACGTGCAGGTCCATGCCGTCCTCATGAGTGCCCAGAACGAGGTCAAGGTCGAGAAGTACGACCAGACCGACGCCGGCGGCTTCTACCTCATGGGCGGCATGATCCAGGAGCGCCGCGGCATCTTCGGCACCTTCAGTGGCAGAGGTGCCAACGCCACGCGCACCGGTTACGACCGCATCTACACGTACGACCCCCGCATGGGCCGCGGCATGGCGCCGCCGTTCTTCCCGTCCACCAATGTCGACGACGTCACCACGGTCACCTTCTTCACCTTCGGGCAGAGGGAACAGCTGTACGACTGAGCACGAGCTGCGTTACGTGGCGTGAGAGGGGGACCAGGAACCCTCGGCCGCATGTTGGCCGAGGGTTCTCCTCTTGAGGTGCCGGGTGCTGGGGCCGTACGCCGTAGCCCAGTGAACGGCGTCGGGCCGGTCAGGACACCCATGGCCGGGACTAGCTACGTGCAGATCCTCTACCTGTCGGAGCGAAGCTGCGGTTCTCACGGCAATGCCAGAGCCGAAGAACGAAGATCGTCCCGGCAGTGATCTCGTAACGCAGCTCGTGATCACCGACGATGAGCCGCCGGACCTCGCGCGGTTCGTATGCTGCCAGTTTCTCGCCGATCCGCGGGTGCTCAAGCAGGCGGGCGGGTGCCCCGGAGAGTTGCTGTATGACGTGTGCCGCAGCGGCGGGCGCGACGGAGGCCAGCTGCTCGTGTAGGCGCACTAGGTCCGAGGCCGCCCGCCTGGTCCACTTGATCCTCATCAGACGGGTGGCGGCAGAGGCTCGTCCGTAGCGAGACTCTCAGCCCACGCCCTGATCGCCTTGTCGTCGATCACGGATCCCGAGTCTACGTCGGCTAGAGCCTCCAGCGTCAGCCGGTGGCGCTCTTCCTCCAGGTCTACCCAGGCAGCGAGCGCCTGCTTCATCACCCATCCGCGTGAGCGCTCGAGTCGCGCTGCCATGGCGTCGACCTTGTCAGCGAGCGTGAGCGGAACGTGGGCGGTCAAGACTTTGGTTTCCGTGGCCATCCGAATCACCTCGAATCAAAGTGATTATATGACAATCGCGAATAGGTCGTGCCTAGCTAGGGCTCTGTATCCCGCCTGGTACAGTCTGCCAACATGCCAGGAGGCCCCATGAGACAGTCGCTAGCCGTGCTCGCCCTCGCCCTCTTGCCCCTCGCGGCGGCACAAGCCCCGCGCAGCATCGAGTTCACGCGCATCGTGGACCTCAGCCACGTGATCAGCACCGACATCCCCCTGTGGCCCGGCGACCCGCCGGTCGAGCTGGAACCCGTGGCCGAGTTCGAGACGGACGGCTACTACCTCCGGCGCTTCTCGATCGGCGAGCACAGCGCCACGCACATGAACGCGCCGAACAGCTTCCACGAGGGGGGCGTGGGCATAGACGCTTACGCGCCGGAGTCGCTCGTCGTGCCCGCCGTCGTGATCGACGTGCGTGCTCAGGCGGCGGCGGACCCGGACCACGCCGTCAGCCTGGACGATATCGCGGCGTGGGAGGCCGAGCACGGCCCGGTGCCGGCCGGCTCCGTGGTCATCGCGTACACGGGCTGGCAAGCGAAGTGGACCGACCCGGCGGCGTTCTTCAACGAGGACGTCGATGGCGGCATGCACTTCCCGGGCTTCGCGGGCGAGACGACCGCGTTCCTGCTCAGCGAGCGGGGCATCGCGGGCGTCGGCATAGACACGCACGGGGTGGACCCGGGCCAGGACGAGGAGTACGCCACCAACACGCAGGTGCTGGCTGGCAACGGCATCGTGCTGGAGAACCTCACGAACCTCGACCAGCTGCCCGCCACGGGCACCACTATCGTGATCGGCATCCTGCGGCTCTACGAAGGGTCGGGCACGCCCGTCTCGGTCCTGGCGTTCGTGCCCTGAGGGTGGGCGCCCGCTCCTTCGAAGAACAGCGCGGTCGTCGCTGCGGCCGTGCGCTCCAACGCCGCAGCGTCGACCGATAGCAGTGGTTGCGCCAGGGTCAGGAGGACGCGGGTCAGCCAGGCCGGCTCGAGGTCCGGGCGGACCTCGCCGGCCTCCTGGCCTTGGCGCAGCACGTGCTCTATGGGCCCCAGGAACTCGGTGCGATAGGCGCGGAGCATCGTGGCGCGCGCGGCCTCGCTGAGGTTGGCCGCCTCGCGCTCCGCGAGCTTCATCGCGTCGAACTGCTGGTGCCGGTCGCGGGCCATGGCGCTCAGGAGGGCGTGAACGCGGGCACGAGTGTCGCCGGGCGACGCGGTCGCCTCCGCCACCATCGTGCCCGCGCGCTGCACGCCGGTCATCAGGACCTCGAGGAGCAGCGCTTCCTTGTCGTGGAAGTGGTGGTAGAGGGCCGCCTTCGAGACGTCCAGCCGCTCGGCGATCTCGCGCATGGCCACCCCCGCGTAGCCGTGCGCCACGAAGAGCGCGGTGGCTACCTCGAGTGCCCGCTCGCGCGTGCCGCCGCGCGCGCTCTCAAGCTCGGCCGGCCCGCCCGTCTCAGGCCACCTGACCAGCGACGTAGCTCATCCCGATCCCGAACGCCATCACGGCGAACAGGAAGGCCGAAGCGGCCACGCCGAACGACAGCCAACGCCTGGTGCGCACCGGGCTGGGCAACCAGTAGTACACGAGGAAGAACAGTAGCGGCCCGAGCCCCCCGAGGTAGTGGATGAACAGCTGCAACGGGCCGAGCCCCTGGTCGAGGAGCTTGATGCCGAGGACGGCCTGTGCCATGAGCGTCAGCTGGGCGAAGATCAGGATGGCGTTGCCGGCAGGGCCGAGATCGCGCCTGCGCCAAGCGCGCACCGCGGTGTAGACGACGGCCGCGAGCGTGGCGGTCAGGACGAGCATGCCGCTCCAGATGTGAACGGTCGGGGGTAGCCAGATCGAGTCGAGCATCGTTGTCTCCTTAACCCGATCGGCGGGCGGCTTCGGCCACCTGGCTTACCGACCGGTCGGTAAGTATCATAACCGTGGACCGCCCGGTGTCAAGTGCCTTCACCCGGCGACAGGCCAGGGGCTCCCACCGTTGAAGGTGGGAGCCCCTGGGGAAGCGCGAGTCACGGACCGAAGCTGGCGAGCCGCTGTCGGAGCCGGGTGCGATGCGCTACCTAGACCCCGGTCCTGCACCTCACCTCGTAGTTCCAGAGCGTGCGCGGGTCCGGGCCGAGCACCTCGATGGTGAACGAGTTGCCGCCAGTCTTCTTGAAGACGCTCGGCACCTCGCCCGTCTTCGGGCCGACCACGCCGCCGGGGTAGAGGGCGTCGCCGTCGTACTTCGCGTCCCCACGCCAGCCCGTGTCGTGCGCCAAGGTGCCGTCGGGCTTGACGACCAGGATGCGATCGGGGATGCCGACGGTGTCGAACCTGATGTCGAAGACCGCGCCGACGGGCAAGGCGCTGATGTCCCACCGGTCGATCGTCACGCCGCAGGCTCCCGACTTCTGGCTCACCCAATCGCCACAGGTGGCCAGGACGATCTCGCGCTCCGGGGTGGCCCCGCCGATGCTGACTATGGCCGACGCGGTGGCGGAGCGGCCACTGTTCTCGACTGCCGCCACCAAGGCGTACACCCCGGCTTCGGAGTACGACTGCGTGACGTCGAGCTCGGCGGCGCCGTCGACGACCGTCACCTCCTGCTCGCCCGTGCTGCCGCCGGCGAAGTTCCACTTGAAGGTGGCCGTCTCGTCGCCATCGCGGAAGCCCGTGGCGCGCAACGTGAACGTGTACGGTGTGCCTACCTCGCCGTCTCGCAGGTAGTCGGGCGTTACGGTGAGGGCGAGGCGGGGCCGGTGGCCTTGCGGGGTGGCGGGGGCCGTGGTGCTGCAGGCTCCGAGGAGGAGTAACAGTAGCGCGAGCCCTCCGGTCTTGGCGATCAGCTTCATCGTGTTTCCCTCCGTGTTCCCGGGTGGCGCCGTGCGGCCGGCACTAGTCCGGGGTCTGTCCGTGTGTCGTGTACGCGTCCGTTATACGCGCACTGTTCTTACGGGGTTCCGAGGGAAACCTTACGTGTTTCTTAGCGCCGCAGGGAAGAGTGCCACGGGGCCGCCGGCGTCGGCCCTACGCGCGGGGCGGTCGGTCGCGTGCTTCGGCGGCGGCTCGCACGCTGCGGTCGAGCGGGTCACCCTGTGGCGGCCTCAGCCCGTAGCCCGACGCAAGGAAGCGCCCCCGCTATGGTGCGGGGGCGCCGGGCATACCAGAAGTGAACAGTGCTTAGTTCGGTGCGACGATCGCCACGTTGTACGTCTGGCTGAACGCGCCGAAGGCGTTGTCGTAGAAGAGGGTGATGGCGGCGTACCACCCGGACGGGAAGCCGGCGCCGATGTGCTGCTGGGCGATGTCGACGTTGAGGAACTGGCTGCTCACGCCTGCGACCTCCACCGCCGTGCCCGGGCCCGGGCGGGCCCCGGCCGAGAGTGAGGTGCAGCCGAGCACCGGATCGGGCGCCGTGCAGGTGAACCCGGCGGGCAGCGTGATGTTCAAGCTACGCGGGTCGTCGTAGGTGGCCCCTATGAGTGCGCCGCTCGCGTTGTAGTACTCGACGTGGTAGCCGGTGACGGTGGTGACGGGCGAACCGGCGCGCGTCGAGATGACCATGTTGCGGTTCTTGATGGTGATCTCGCCCCCCGTGGACACCTCGTAGCCCAGCTCGTTGGTGGGCGTGAGTCCGAAGAGCAG
>CAUJFI010000124.1 GCA_963170125.1 Deinococcota bacterium
TGTCAGCGGCGCCGCGGCTCTCCTCATGCTGACAGGGTTCGTCGCGGGCGTGCCGGTGGCGCTGGCGGCCGCGGTCGCCGCGGCGCTGCTCCTCGCGAGCCACGGGCGCGGGGCCAGCCTCATCCTCAAGCGCGTCGACTACGAGTTGCTGGTCCTCTTCGCGGGGCTCTTCGTGGTCGTCGGTGCCATCGCGGCGACCGGGCTGCCGGAGCGGTGGCTGCTCGGGCTCCTCGGGGCGGGGAGCGGCGCGGCCGGTCAGGTCGCCACGGGGCCGGCGGGGCTCGGCGTCCTCACGGCGGTCACGGCCGCACTCTCGACGCTGGTAAGCAACGTGCCGGCGGTGCTCGTGCTCCTGCCGGCGCTCGCGCTGCCGACGCTGGCGCCGCCGGCCGGCACGATGCTCGGCCTGACCGTAGCCATGGCCGCTACCCTAGCCGGCAACCTCACACTGATGGCGTCCGTCGCCAACCTCATCGTGGCGGAGTCGGCCCGGCGGCTCGGCGAGGAGGTCGGGTTCTGGGCGTACCTGCGCGTCGGACTGCCCGTCACGCTGCTCGGCCTGCTCCTAGGGTGGCTCTACCTCGCGTTCAGGTAGTGCCACTGGTCGCCGCGACCGGCCCGCGACGACCCCGCATGCCGGGCACGGGTGCGGGTGCGGATCGCGGACGCCACGGCCAGGCGTAGCGGGAGCGCCCCGCCCTCAGGGGCAGCGGATGGAGCAGATGCCGTCGTCGTCGCACTCCCACACGCACATCTCCTCCTTGCTCTGGCCCCGTACCTCCGCCTGGCCCTTCCCTATCGGCCTGGCGTCGGTCGGGATGGCGTCCACGCCGTCCTCGACGATGAAGACTTCGAGCAAGATGGTGTCGACGTCGCCTGCCCGGATGTCGTTGGGGGTGTTGTGGAAGTAGTAGATCTCGGGCGACGTCGTGTCTATCACAGTCCCATCCAGGCCCATCAGGTCGGACAACTCGCCGTGCGTGCCGCTCGTCGACCACCGGAAGCGGTAGTTGCCCACGGGCGGGTCGCCGACGGCAAGTACCTTGAACTTCGCAGACGACATCTCCAGCGAAACAGTGCCGACGGGTGGATCGACGAGGAACCGCGCCGGCATGACCTCCGCCTCCCACGACGCCACGGCGGGCGCAGAGGCGAGGTCGGTCACGATCTTGGTGAGGTCGCCGCTCACGAGGGCGGTCTCTACGGCGAACGCGACGGCCGCGGCGCTGGCGTGCGCGGCCAGGCGCGCGTCGGCGGCCTCGATGGAGAACTTGCGCTGCTCGCTCAGGTCGAACGCTTCCGTGAGCGTTCGGAGCGTATCCAAGCGCAGCGGCTCGTTGGTGACGAGCTCCTGCAGCGCGAACTTCAGGGCGGCCGCGTAACCTTCACCGCCGCCCTTGAGGTACACGCCGAGCTCCAGCAGGTGGCTGTCGTACACCCGCTTGATGCCTTGACGCACGGCCTTCAACTGGCCGGCCGTGAACTTGGCGACGCCGCCGAACGCGAACACCCCGACCACCGGAACGAGCAGGTCCTCCAGGAAGAGGTCGACCGACTTGTCGAACGCGATGTCGTCCCAGTCGTCATGGAACGAGGTGAACCGCGAGTCCTGCCAGATCGGCGACGTGTCGCTCGTGAGGCTGGGGCCGATGAGCACGAGCTCGTACTGCGTGAGTGAGGCCTCCGCGTGCGAGGACAGCACGAGCGGCTCGCTCAGCACGGGGGCCCACGGGGCGTCGCCCGTCACGATGTCGCCAAGGGCCGCGAAGAACTCGAGGTTGTCGGTGGCCGGCACGTCGACCGTGCCTACGAGGACGGGCGGGTCCACCTCGTGCTCGATCTGGTCGACGTCCTCCCATGCCACCTCGTACGCCAGGAGCGCGGCCGGGCGCCTGAGGTGGTTCTGGACGACAACGCCCCGGCCGGCCGGGTTGTGAACCACCATCGCCCCGGCCTGCATGTCGGTGCCCCCTTGGATGATCACGCTGTCCTCACCGGCCTGCGGCTCAAGCACGCTGCCATGCGCGTCTAGCAACCATGGCGCGAACGGGCACACGGCCTGCCTCGCGAGGGCGGCCTGCACACCCGGATCGCCCACGATGCTCGCCTGCGCCGCGAGCATCGCGGCGCGCATGGTCTGGTCGGGGGCTTCCAGGCCGTTGCCGCCCGCCATGAGCAGGCGCTGGAGGTGCGCCGCGACGTCTGCCACCTCCGGTCTCTCGCTCAGCAGGCTTCGAACGACGTCCTGTTGGTCGGCGGGCAGCAACATGCCACCCACCAGGTAGTAGAGGAGCACCTCCGACGTGCTTCGGAGCGAGAGCTGGGCGTCGGAGCCCACGCTGACCCCCAACGCCACGAGGTCGCCCGTGGGTGTCGAGACCGCCAGTTCGCTGCTGGTGCCCTTCATGACGTACGCGGAGAACCGGCCGTCCGGCCCCACCGGGTAGACGCCGAAGGGCGTGGTGATCGCAAGCGAGCCCAGGTCGATGGCTTGGCCCGCCGGGAGCGACACCGTGCCGCTGACACGCGCGGCCCCCGTCGGGACCGGGTCGCCGGTCGGACCCCCGCAGGCGCCGAGAACCAGGCTGAAGACCACGGTGAGGAGGCCGATGACCACAGGCGTACGGACGGTCATGGTGCGGTGTCGGACCATATGCCATTCTGGGGCCTCGTCAGTTAAAGCGGCGTTAAACGAGCACGGTCCGTGGGCCGTCGACCCCACCAGGGTGGCATCGGGCGAGGAGAGGGCTGCGGTCGTGAGCGATGCGGGCCTTAAGCCCTGGATCGGCTACAAGTCCTACTCTTCTGCCAGCCAACTGAGAGCCGTGGCCGGGTCGATCACTGCTATCGGCGGGTCAGGGTATCCCTTGGGATCGCGCGTCACGAGCGCGTCGCAGGTGCTGGCCTCAGCCGCAGCAGCACAGACGGCATCCTCAAAGTCCGGCCAGGCCAAGCTCAGCGCCCTCTTGACCACATCCTCGTCGACGGGTGCGACACCGAATACGCTGACGAGCCGCTCGACGCCCCGGCGGGCAAACTCAACCCCTCGAGCCTTCGCCAGAACGTAGAAGATCGTGGTCACACCATGCGCTGGAACCATGCCACATGCGTGGCCTCGCTCGATCGCCGCCCACAACGCCGCACAGACATCGGCCTCTGGCTCCCGATCGAGGATGACGTCTAGGAAGACGTTGAGGTCTACCAGGAGTCTTTTCACCGGTACTTCTGGTCGAGATGATCACGGTACGCATCGGCGGAGATATCGCGCCCTGCGCCCCGGAGCATCGCCAACACTGGGGTCTCATCCTCAGGCCTCGGTGGCTTGGACAGAAGACCAAGATACCGCTCGACCAGTTGCGAGACCGACGTGCCTCGCGCCGCGGCATACTCTTTGGCGTCCTGGACGACCTTCTCGTCAATGCTCAGGGTCAGCTTCGCCACGCACGTATTCTAGCACGACTACAATACGTATTGGCGGCTACGGACGGTGCGAGCTCGATCATCAAGCCGCGTTCAGGCGAACGATGAAGTCCCGCAACCGCTGGACGCTCCGGTTCCACGTCGGCGAGGTACTCGAAGATGGTCTCCGCCTTCGTCTCAATGCCCACTTGCTAGCAACGGCCTGCGCCGTCGACGAGGCGACCACACGCTGCCGGCTCCGGCGACGGCCCGGCCCGCCCGGCTGACCGTGAGCGCCCCGTGTCACACCGACTGCCACCGCGGCCGCTATAGACTCGCCCACGTGGCAGACCCGGCAGATCTCCTCTCACGCAACCGCGTCTGGGCCGCCGACATGGTCGCGAGCGACCCGGACTTCTTCGCGCGCCTCGAGTCCCAGCAGGCACCCCGCTACCTCTGGATAGGCTGCTCCGACTCGCGCGTGAGCGCGAACGTCATCGCGGGGCTGGAGCCGGGCGAGGTGTTCGTCCACCGCAACGTCGGTAACGTCATGGCGAACGCGGACCTGAACGCGCTCACGGTCCTCGACTTCGCCGTCTCCGTCCTCAAGGTGGAGCACGTGATAGTCGTCGGGCATTACGGCTGCGGCGGCGTTTCCGCCGCGCTCGACGGCAAGAGCCATGGGCTACTCGACAACTGGTTGCGGCACATCAAGGACGTGGCTGCCAAGCACGCCACGCTCCTCGACTCGCTCCCGGCAGGGGCGCGGGCCAGGCGCCTCGCGGAGCTGAACGCCATCGAGCAGGCGCGCAACGTCTGCCACACGAGCATCGTCCAGGAGGCGTGGGCCGCCGGGCACCCGCTCACCGTGCGCGCCTGGATCTACGCGCTGCATGACGGCGTGCTGCACGACCTCCGCTTCAGCGTGCGTGGGCCCGGGGACCTGCAGCCCGCGTACCGGCTGTCGCTCGGAGAGCCCGGCGAGGGCTAGGCGGGCGATCATCACGTTGGCAACGGAGTAACCAGCACGATACCGACCGGTCTAGCTGGCTCGCCGGGGGTGATCGCGCGACCAACTTCGCCGCTCGCCCCTCGCCGCTCGCGGCGGGCTATCCTGCGTACGTGACAGACGCGAGCGTTCCCTCCGACCCACACGCGACCCCGGCCGCCGCGTCCCCCGAGGCGATCGGACACAACCTCGACTCCGTGCGCGGCCGGATAGCCGCCGCCTGCCGCCGCGTAGGCCGCGACCCGGGCGAGGTGCGGCTCCTGCCCGTCAGCAAGACGGTGTCGGAGGAGCGCATCCGCATGGCGTACGCGGCCGGCTGCCGTTACCTGGGCGAGAACAAGGTGCAGGAGGCCCTGCGCAAGCACGACGCCCTACCGGAACTCGACGACCTGAAGTGGTCCATCATCGGCCACCTGCAGACGAACAAGGCCAAGCACGTCGCGCGCTTCGCCAGCGAGTTCCAGGCGCTCGACAGCCTGCGGGTCGCCGAGGCGCTGGACCGCCGCCTCGAGGCGGAGGGCCGGACACTCGACGTCTTCGTGCAGGTCAACAGCTCCGGCGAGGCGAGCAAGTTCGGTCTAGCGCCGGCCGACGTGCCCGACTTCGTGCGCGAGCTGCCCAACTACCCCCGCCTGCGCGTGCTCGGGCTGATGACCCTCGCCCTCTTCTCGTCGGACACGGAGCGGGTGCGCGCCTGCTTCGTGCGCATGCGCGAGCTGCGCGAGCGCCTCAGGGACGCCGCCGTGGGCGGCGTGAGTGTGGAGGGGCTCTCGATGGGCATGTCCGGCGACTACGAGGTGGCCATCGAGGAAGGCGCCACCGTCGTGCGGGTAGGCCAGTCGATCTTCGGGGCGCGCTCCCTGCCCGACAGTTACTACTGGCCGGCTGACGATCCCCGTACATAACGGCGGTAGGGTGCTTGAGCGCGTCGAGCGGCGCCAGCGGCTCGGATACGCTCGAAGCAGACGCCTGAAGCCAGGTGGCCTTGAGGAGAAGCCCATGGTCGATCCCGCCCAGTTGGCCCCACTACCCGTCGACGTCGTGTCCGTGCAGTCGCTGGTCTGCTCCGGCTGCGTCGGGAACAGCGTGGCCGTGCCGACGCTGCAGGCCCTCGGCCTGAACGTCGTCCCCGTGCCGACCGTCTACCTCAGCACCGTGCCCCAGTACGCCACGTTGAGCGGCGGCGCCATCCCCCAGGAGTGGTTCGAGGGGTTCCTGGCGGACATCGGGCGGCGCGGCGTCCTGAGGCACGCGCGAGCCGTGCTGGTGGGTTACCTCGGCTCCCCAGCGCAGGCGGGCGCGCTCGCGGCCTGGCTGAAGGACGCCATCGCCGACAAGCCGGAGCT
>CAUJFI010000125.1 GCA_963170125.1 Deinococcota bacterium
GAGGAGGTCGCCCTCCGCTCGCAGTTCGGCCGCCGCCTCGCCGGCCGCGACCGCCGCGCGGGCGTCGCCGAGCTTGCGGCGGGCCAGCTCCAGCTCCTTCTCGAGCAGGCGCTGCAGCCGCTCCCTGGCCCTGGCCTGCCGCTCGGCCGTGGCGGTGAGCATGGGGTCGCCCGCCCCCACCCACCGTTCCAGGAACGCGCCAGGGTCCGCGGCCAGCTCCAGCACCAGGGCGGCTGCGCTGCGCAGCGTCTCCCCCGCCAGCGGGGCCGTCTCGACGCCCCGGTTGGCCGCCGCCGAGCGCAAGGCGGCGAGGAGTTCCGGACCGACCCCGTCTATCACAGACCCGACCTCGCCGATCCGGCGCCCGGCCAGGGTGCGCTCGACGTCCGCCGCCGTCGCCCCCACCGGGTCCAGCTTCGAGTACGGGGGCGGCGGTCGGTAGCTCAGGCCGACGCGCAGCTCGCGGTAGCGGTTCCTCTCCGCGAGCACCTGCCGTTCGACCCCGATGACCAGCCCATCGTCCACGAGCACGACGTTCGCGTTGCGGCCGGTCAGCTCGACGATCACCTCGACCCCACGCACGGGCACGAACCCTTCCGACGGTCCGAAGGTGAGGCGCAGGACGCGGTCCTTGTCCGGCTGCGAGGCTGCGACCAGGGGGCCGACGGCGCGCGCCGCCAACTGCTGCTGGAAGGGCGTCCGCGCCCTGGAGGGGTCCGGCGCGCCGGAGCGCAGCGCCACGTACGGTCGCGGCGGTCGGCTGCAGAGCCACAGGGAGGTGCCGCCGGCCAGCGGCAGGACGGCCGTGCGGTCGTCCGGGAACGACCAGGCGAGGCGCGGGGCGGGCAACAGCGGCAAGAGGAGGCGCAGCTGCTCGGCGATGAGAAGGCCTTCCACGTCAGTGACCGGGCAGCGTCAGTTGAGGACGCGCTCGAAGCCGCCCAGGCGACCCTTGGCCTCGTCCAGGTACTGCCTGAGGGGCAGGTACCACTCACTGCCGGCCTCCGTATGCTCGAGGGCGGCCTTGGCGTGCAGGAGGACCCTGGCCGCGTACTCCTCGCCCATCTGCGCGTAGACGTCGGCCAGCATCTGCTGGGCGGCCACCCAGAACGGGTCACCCGTCTGGCTCGCGCTCAACGCCTGCTCGTACCACGAGGCCGCCTCCTCGAGGCGGTAGTACTCGAACGCGACGCTGCCGAGGGTGATACAAGCCGGCGCCGTGGCGCCGAGCTCGAGCGCTTCCTCCGCCAGGGCGTGGGCGGAGTCGAGCTCGCCCCGTCTCAAGCGGACGTCGGCCAGGTCCGACAGGGCGTCGCCCCTCTGGGTGTACGACGGGTCGGTGATGACCTCGCTCAGCAGCGCCTCGGCCTCGGAGAGGCGGTCGTTCTCGATGAGGGCGTAGGCCGCCTCGTGCTGCGTGTACGCGCGGTGCTCCGCCGGCACGACGGTGAGAGCCTGACGGTAGGCGTCGACCGCCTCCTCGGTGCGGCCCGCGGCCGCGAGGGCCTGCGCCGTGGCGAACGTGACGCTGTACGAGGCCTCCGCGGTCGAGTCGTCGAGCATGGCGGCTTCGCGCAGGTACTCGATGGCGAGGTTCGGGTTGTCGAGGTCGAGGTGCGCGCGCCCCTGAAGGTAGCGGTGGACGGCGCGCTCCGGCGGCGGCAACCTGTCCGCATCGATGCAGGCGAGCTGCTCGAGGGCCTGCTCCGTCCGGAAGAGCTCCACCTGGGCGCCGGCGAGGCTGAGGCGTTCGGCATCGCGCTCCGGCTCGGGCGCCTGATCGACCGCCATGGCGAAAGCCTCCGCCGCCTCCTCCCACTCTCCGAGGGTCTCGCAGCACTGCCCGAGCAAGGACCAGCGGCGCCACTCTAGGTAGGTGGGCAGCGCGCCCTCGGGTACCGCTCGTAACCTCCGCCTGGCGCTCTTGGCGGCGTCGACGGCGAAGAGCGCGGCGGCCGCGTGGTAGGCGGCCACCCCGTCGAACGACTCGGGGGCGTCCTCCACGACGTGCTCGGGGACCTCGCGTAGACCACGCTTGACGTCGGCCAGGGGCGCGCCCCGGTAGGCGGAGAACTCCCAGAAGAGGGCGCGGTAGAGCGGGTGGGCGGCGAGCTTCGGATCGGCGGTCACGGCGCTCCTGAGCGCCGGCTGACCGTTCTCGAGTCCTTCGTCGCCGTAGAGGGCGTACACCGCTGCGAGTTGCAGCCACGTCTGACCCTGCTCGCCGCGACCACCGCCCCCACCGCGGCTCACGGCGCGCTCGAGGACTGCGAACGCCACGTCGTACTGGCCGCGCGCGAGGGCCTCCTGCGCGGAGGCTTTCGCGGCTCCGGGGTCCGGCGCACGTTGACGCCTGAACAACATGCGCAACGCTACCATGCACGCCCGTCAGGGACACGAATTCTGCCACATCGACCGTACACGACGGCCGTACGGCGCCGGGTCATGGCGACGACCGCCCCGCGGCCGCGCCGGACGCGACGTGGCGACGCCCGGCCGTCCGTCAGAGCGTCTCCACCTTCTGCACGGCGGCGCCGCGCGGCACGGGCGGGTACACCCGGTGGAAGGTCTCCGTGACGAGCCGCTCGGGGTTCGAACGCATGAAGCCGAGGACGGAGAGCGCCTGGGTCTCGTGACAGGCCATGGCCGAGAGCTTCCTGGTGAGTTCCGCACCAGCGTCGGAGACGTGCGTGACGGGCACCGCCAAGCTACGCAGCTCGTCCAGGGCCATGAAGCCCTCGCGCTGGGGACCGCGGAACGGCTGCGGGCTGGCGAAGCAGTAGAGCGCCTCGGGGCGCGGGGAGGCGCGGTCGAACGCCGCGAAGGTCAGCTCGCTCGTGAGGCAGTGGTCGGGGTGCCCGTTGGAGCCGTTGGGCGCGAACGTGAACAGTACGCGGGGCCGCGTCCGGGCCAGCACCGCCTCGATCTCGCCCAGGAGCGCCGCGCGGTCGGCCCCGGCGAGCCCCGGATGCCGCGGCATGCCGCGGTCGTCGTCGGGCACGTAGTCCTGATGGTCGAGGATGGTGACGTCCTGGACACCGAGGGCCGCGAGCGAGGCGCGGAGCTCGCGCTCGCGCACGTTCGGCAGCTCGGCGCGCGTGGCGAGGCCGAGCGTCCTGCCCGCCGCCCCGCGCGTCAGCGTCAGGGTCGCGACGCGACCGGCGGCGGCCATGCGCGCCAGCATGGCGCCCAGGCCGAAGACCTCGTCGTCCGGGTGGGGCACGACGAGGAGGAGGTCCGTGAGGTAGTCAGCGCTCATGCGGGCCAGCGTAACCCCACGAGCGTTGTAAAACGCGCGGCGCGTGGGGCTTGCCGAGCGGCGGGAAGTGGCTCATCATCTGGCACGGGGCGCGCCATGCCGCGCCCGGTTCACATAGAACCTACCGGGTCGCCATGACCCCTCCAAGGAAGGTGCACCGCCGGTGCTCACCAGCAGCGAGTCGAACAGGCCCCTGAGCAAGCTCACGCGTTTCCTACCGAAAGCCACCGATTACAAGCCGCGCTACTGGCGGGTCGACGTGCTCGCGGGCGTCACGGTGGCGTTCGTCGCGCTGCCCCTGGCGCTCGGCTTCGGCGTCACGGCCGGCGCGGGGGCCACCGCCGGCATCGTCACGGCCGTCGTCGCGGGCGTGGTGGCGGCGTTCTTCGGCGGCTCGGCGTTCCAGGTGACCGGGCCGACGGGCGCCATGACCGCGGTCCTGCTGCCCATCGTCGCCCACTACGGGCCCGGCGCCCTGCCCATCCTCGGCATCGGCGCCGGCCTCATCCTCATCGTGATGGGCGTCGCCGGGGTCGGTCGCTACGTCCGCTTCATACCCTGGCCGGTCATCAGCGGCTTCACTACTGGCATCGCCATCATCATCTTCCTGCAGCAGCTCCCCAACGTGCTCGGCGTGGCCCAACCGCACGGCGAGAGCATCGTCGTCATCGCCTTCCGCACGCTCAGAGAGTACCTGGCGGCGCCGAGCGTCGCACCGGTCGTGCTCGCGCTCCTTAGCGTCGTCGTCATGGTCGGCTGGGGGCGCGTCAAACGGCTCGGCTTCCTCCCTGCCAGCATGGCGGCGCTCGTCGTCGTGTCACTCGTCTCGCTGCTCGCGCCCTTCGCGGACGTGACCCGCATCGGCGAGATACCCCGCTCCCTGCCCTTGCCCGCCCTGCCACAGCTCAACTTCGGCGGGGCCTGGGTGGAGCTGAGCCGCGCCGCGCTGGCCATCGCGGTGCTGTCGGCGCTCGAGAGCCTCCTCTGCGCGGTCGTGGCCGACGGCATGACGGTCGGGGAGAAGCACGATCCGGATCGCGAGCTCGTCGGCCAGGGCCTAGGCAACATCGCGGCGGGCCTCTTCGGGGGCATCCCGTCCACGGCCGCCCTAGCGCGCACCGCCGTCAACGTGCGGGCCGGGGCCAGGACGCGGCTGGCCGCCATCGTCCACGGGCTCACGCTGCTCGTCGTCATCCTCTTCCTCGCGCCCCTAGCCTCGCGCGTCCCGCTCGCCGTCCTGGGCGGCATCCTCATGGTCGTGGCCGTGCGCATGGTGGAGCGCGAATCGTCGTCGCTGATCTTGCGCAGCACGAAGTCAGACGCCTTCGTGCTCATCCTCACGATGGTCGTGACCATCTTCTTCGACCTCATCCTCGCCATCGAGGTCGGGCTCGTCTCCGCGGCCATCCTCTTCATCGTGCGCATGAGCAACATGTTCACCGTCGACCCCATCACGCTCTCCGGCGGCGAGCCGCGGCACGACACCGACGAGGACGTGGAGGCGGCGCGGAGCCTGCTGACCAAGCACGTCGTCGCCTACCGCGTCGACGGACCCGTGTTCTTCGGCGCCGCCGAGCGCTTCATCGACCAGCTCGTCAAGGTCGACGACAGCATCAAGGTCGTCGTCCTCAGGCTCAAGCGCGTGCCAGTCATGGACGCGACGGGCGTGACGGCCCTGCGCTCCATCCACGACCGCCTCGCGCGCCGCGGGATCGCGCTCCTCGTCTCAGGTCTGCAGCCGCAGCCCAAGGCGCTGCTGAGACGCATGGGGGTGTACGAGGAGATCACGCGGGACGGCGAGGCCGACTTCGTGACGACCGACCTCGCGCTCGAGGTGGCGGCCAAGAAGCTGGCCGACGCCGAGGGGCAGGCGTCGGCCGGTTGAAGTAGCGGTTCCCGCGCGCTTCGGACCGGACGGGCCAGGGTGAGTTCGCCCGGCCCGTCGCCCTGTGGCTGGCTCACCGTCGGCTAGTTCGTTGTCGGCTAGTTCACCGCCGGCTAGCTCGCTGCCGTCAGCTCGCCGTCGGCTAGTTCGCCGCCGGCGCCTTCGCGACCTGGAACCGCAGCACCGCGCCGGGCTCGGAACCCGGCAGCACCTCGACGACGTCGCCGTCGACGATGCGCCCGGCCAGGATCTCGCGCGCCAGCGGGGTCTCGAGGTGGTCGCGGACGGCGCGCTTGAGCGGGCGCGCGCCGAAGACGGGGTCGAAGCCGACCCGCGCCAACTCGTCGAGCGCGCTGTCCGCGAGCTCCAGCCGCACCCTGCGCTCGTCAAGGCGGCGCTGGAGGCGTTCCACCTGCAGGGCCGCGATGGTGCGGATCTGGCGCTGGTCGAGCGCGTGGAAGACGATCACCTCGTCGACGCGGTTCAGGAACTCGGGCCGGAAGTGCGCGCGCAGCTCGTTGAAGACGGTCTCCTTGAGCTGCTGGTAGTCGGCGCCGTGGCGACCGGCCTCCAGGATCTGCGGCGAGCCGATGTTGCTCGTCATGATCACGACCGTGTTGCGAAAGTCGACGGTCCTGCCCTGCGCGTCGGTCAGCCTGCCGTCGTCGAGGACCTGCAGCAGCGTGTTGAAGACGTCCGGGTGGGCCTTCTCGATCTCGTCGAGGAGGATGACGGAGTACGGCTGGCGTCTGACGGCCTCGGTGAGTTGACCGCCCTCCTCGTAACCGACGTAGCCCGGAGGGGCCCCGATGAGCTTCGCGACGTTGTGGCGCTCCATGTACTCGGACATGTCGAGCCGGATCATCTTCTCCTCGCTGTCGAAGAGCTGGGCGGCCAACGCCTTGGCGGTCTCCGTCTTGCCGACGCCCGTCGGCCCGAGGAAGATGAACGACCCGATGGGTCGGTGCGGGTCGGCGAGGCCGGCCCGCGAGCGCCGGATGGCGTCCGCGACCGCCGTGATCGCCTCGTCCTGGCCAACGACCCGCTCGTGGAGCTCGTCCTCGAGGTGGAGGAGCTTCTCCCGCTCGCCCTCCAGTAGCCTGGCGACGGGGATGCGCGTGGCGCGCGCCACCACCTGCGCCACCTCCTCCTCGCCGACGTTGAGACGGGCGTACTTGGCGTTCTCGAGCCGCTCCGTCAGGCGCCTGACCTCGGCCTCGAGCTTCGGCAGCTCGCCGTAGCGGAGCTTGGCGGCCGTCTCGAGGTCGTACTCGCGCTCGGCGGACTCGATCTGCGTCTTGACCTGGTCGAGCCGCTCCTTGCCCGCGACGAACTCCTCGAGGAGGGCGCGCTCGGCCTCCCAGTCGGCCTGCGCCCGGCCGATCTGGTCCGTCATCACCTTCAGCTCCTCCTCGATGCGCATGAGGCGCGCGGCCGAATCGACGTCCGACTCGCGCCGCAGGGCCTCGTGCTCGATCTCCAGCTGGAGCTTGCGGCGCCTGAGGTCGTCGATCTCCTCGGGCAGCGAGTCGAGGAGGACCTGGATGCGGCTGGCCGCCTCGTCGATGAGGTCGATGGCGGAGTCGGGCAGCCGGCGGTCGGAGATGTAGCGGTGCGCCATCGTGGCGGCGGCGATGATGGCGGGGTCCGTGATGTCCACCCCGTGGTGGAGCTCGTACTTGTCCTTGATGCCGCGCAGGATGGAGATGGTCTCCTCCACGCTGGGCTCGTCGACGAAGATGGGCTGGAAGCGCCGCTCCAGCGCCGCGTCCTTCTCGATGGTGCGGTACTCCTCGAGCGTGGTCGCCCCGATCATGCGCAGCTCGCCGCGGGCCAGGGGCGGCTTGAGCATGTTGCCTGCGTCGACGGCGCCCTCGGCCTTGCCCGCCCCGACGATGGTGTGGAGCTCGTCGATGAAGAGGATGATCTTGCCCTCCGAGCGGGCCGTCTCCTCGATGACGGACTTCAGCCGCTCCTCGAACTCGCCCCGGTACTTGGCGCCGGCGAGGAGGCTGCCCATGTCGAGCTGCACGATGCGCTTGTCCTGCAGGCCCTCGGGCACGTCCTTGTTGACGATGCGCAGCGCCAGCCCCTCGGCGATGGCCGTCTTGCCGACGCCCGGCTCGCCGATGAGGACGGGGTTGTTCTTCGTGCGCCGCAGGAGGATCTGGACGGCGCGCCTGATCTCGTCGTCGCGGCCGATGACGGGGTCGAGCTTGCCGTCCAACGCGCGCTGCGTGAGGTCGATGCCGTACTTCTCGAGCGCCTCGAAGGTGCTCTCGGCGCTCCGCGAGTCGACCTTCTTGCCGCCGCGGATGGCCAGCGCGGCGTCCTTCAGCGCGGCGGCCGCCGGGAGGTAGTCGAGCTGCTTGCCACCCGTCTCGCGCAAGGCGACGAGCAGGGTGTCGGCGGCCACGAAGGCGTCCTGCCACTCGCGCGCCAGGGCCTCGGCGCGGCCGAACGTGTTGCCGAGCTCCGCGCTCATGAACTGGCCGTCCGCGCCGCTCACCACCGGCAGCTTGGCGAGGGCGGCGTCGGTGGCGGCGCGGGCGGCTGCCGGGTCCGCCCCCGCGCGCTGCACGACGCGGCTCGGCAGCCCCTCCGGGTCCGCCAAGAGCGAGGCCGCCAGGTGCAGCGGGCCTACCTGCTGGTTCTTACGCGCGCGCGCCACCTGCTGGGCGCTGGCCACGAGCTGGAGGGCGGCTTCCGTGAAGCGTTCTGCGTCCATACGGAGATGATATGGACTTGAGTCTCCTATTGTCAACTTTTCTTAGCGATTGCCAGCCCAGGCGTCAGGCGTCCTTGAACTCCGCCACGAGCGCACCGAGCGACGCCTTGGCATCGCCGAAGAGCATGCGGGTGTTGGGCTTGTAGAAGAGCGGGTTCTCGACGCCGGAGAAGCCGGGCTTCATGGAGCGCTTGAGGACGAAGCATGTCCGCGCCCTGTCGACGTCGATGATCGGCATGCCGTAGAGCGGGCTCGCCTCGTCCTCGCGGGCCGCAGGGTTGACGACGTCGTTCGCGCCGATCACGACGGCGACGTCGATGAGGTCCATACCCGGGTTGACGTCGTCCGGCTCGACGAGCTGTTCGTAGGGGACGTTGGCCTCCGCCAGCAGCACGTTCATGTGGCCCGGCATGCGTCCGGCCACCGGGTGGATGACGTAGCGGACTTCGGCGCCGTTCTTCTCCAGCAGGTCGGCGAGCTCCTTGACGACGTGCTGGGCCTGGGCCACCGCCATGCCGTAACCGGGCACGAAGATGACGCTGGTCGCGGCCTCGAGGACGTAGTAGGCGTCCTCGACGCTTATCGGCTTGATCTCACCGGCGACCGCGGTGGCGGCAGTGGTGGCACCGGAGCCGAAGCCGCTGAACAGCACGTTCGCTAGCGAGCGGTTCATGGCCTTGCACATGATCTGAGTGAGGATCAGGCCGGACGCGCCTACGAGCGAGCCGGCGACGACCAGCACGGTGTTGCCGATGGCGAAGCCGGCGGCGGCGGCGGCCACGCCGGAGTAGGAGTTGAGCAGCGAGATGACGATGGGCATGTCGGCCCCGCCGATGGGCAGAACGGCGAGCACGCCGAGCGCTAGCCCGAGGACGAGGTAGAGGATGAGAAGCGCGTAGGTGGCGGCGGGGTTGATGACGAAGAGGAGCCCAAGCACCAGCGTGGCGGCGAGGATGACGGCGTTGACGACCTGTTGGGAGGCGAACTTGATCGGTTTGCCGTCTATCCTCTCGGAGAGCTTGGCCCAGGCGAGCACGGAGCCCGTCGTAGTCATGGCGCCGACGACCACGGCCGCGAAGATCGAGACGGCGGCGACCACCCCGGAGTCGGGACGCTGGATGTACTCGTTCCAGCCGACCAGCATCGAAGCGGCGCCCCCGGTACCGTTGAGAAGCGCCACCATCTCGGGCATCGACGTCATCTTCACCGTGCGGGCCACGTAGACGCCTACGGCCGCCCCTACCGCGATGCCCGCGAGGATGATGCCGAAGTCGATGCCGGACGAGAGGAGCGTGGCTATCACTGCCACGAGCATCCCCGCCGCGGAGACGAAGTTGCCGCGGCGGGCGCTCTGCGCGCGGCCGAGCATCTTCAGGCCGAGGATGAACAGCACGGCGGCGATCATGTACAGGAGCTGAACGACCGTCGTCACTCGACCTCACTCGCCCTTCTTGCCGGCACGGAACATGCCGAGCATTCGGTCAGTGACCAGGTAGCCCCCAACGACGTTCACGGTCGCGGCGATGATGGCGACCAGAGCAAGCGCCTGACCGAACGCGCCGCCTACCTGGGTGCCCAGGATGGCCCCGACGATGGTGATCCCCGAGATGGCGTTGGAACCCGACATCAGCGGAGTGTGGAGCTGTGAGGGCACCTTGTTGATCAACTCGACACCGAGGAAGACGGCTAGAACGAAGGTCATGAACAGCAGCATCACGATCATCGGTTCGCTCCCAGGGCGGCCCTCACCCGCTCGTCCCTTACCTCGCCGCCGGCAGTGAGCAGGCACGCGCCGACTACGGCGTCCTGCGGGTCGAGGCGGAGCCCGGCGGCGTCCTTGTCCCAAGCGTGCTCTATGAGCAGGTAGAGGTTGCTGGCGTACACCTGGCTGGCGTCCTTGGCGACCCTGGCGGGCAGGTCGTCCGCGCCGACGATGAGGACGCCGTTCCCGGTGAGCACCTCCTCACCGGGCTTGGAGCCCGCGACGTTCCCACCGGTGGCGGCGGCCATGTCGACTATCACGCTCCCCTTGCGCATGCCGGCCACCATCGACTCGTCGATGATGCGCGGCGCCCGGCGCCCGAACACCTGGGCCGTGGAGACGATCACGTCGGAGTTCGCGCATATCTTGACCATCTGCTTGCGTTGCGACTCCAGTTGCTCCACGGTCAGCTCCTTCGCGTAGCCCTGCTCCGTCTGGCCCGTCTCGCCGACGTCGATCTCGACGAACTTGGCGCCGAGCGACTGCACTTGCTCCTTGACGACGGGGCGCGTGTCGTACGCCTCCACCCTGGCACCGAGACGCTTGGCCGTCGCGATGGCCTGCAGACCGGCCACGCCCGCGCCTATGACGAACACGCGGGCGGGCGGAATGGTGCCCGCAGGCGTGCTCATCATCGGGAAGGCTTTGGCGGAACGCTCGGCGGCGAGGACGACCGCGGCGTAACCGGCCAAGCTCGCCTGGCTCGAGAGCGCGTCCATCTTCTGCGCGTAGGTCGTGCGCGGAACGAGCTCCATGCACAGCGAGTCGAGCCCGAGCCTCGCCAATGCCTCTATCAGCTCGGGGTTGAAGAACGGGTCCAGGAAGCCGGCAACGCAAGCCCTCTCACGCAGCGAAGCCACCACGTCAAGCGCCGGAGGCCTGACGGTGAGCAACAAGTCGGCTGCCGGGAGCAGGCGCTCGCGGTCGGGTTCCAACCTGGCTCCGGCCTCTACGAACTCCTCGTCCCCGTGACCGGCGAGGACACCGAGGCCAGGCTCGACGGAGACGCTGGCACCGAGGCGCAGGAGCTTCGCCACCACCTGGGGGGTGAGAGCGGCACGCCTCTCGCCCAAGACGGATTCGTTGAGAGCGACGATGTTCATATCGGCCTCATCTTCGCATGCGCCCGCACCGGCGAGCATGGGGCGTCAGTCCCTCCCGGAAACCCGCGGGGGCAACGCTATACTCCACACTCGTGAAGCATCTCGGCGTACTGACAAGCGGCGGCGACGCGCCCGGCATGAACGCTGCCATCCGCGCCGTCGTCCGCACCGCCGTCCACGACGGCATCCGCGTCTCCGGCGTCTACCGGGGCTTCCAGGGCCTCCTCGACGACGACATCGTCGAACTCGGTCCGCGCAGCGTCGCGAACATCCTCCAGCGCGGCGGCACCGTCTTGCGCACCGCCCGCTGCGAGCTCTTCTACCAACCCGAAGGGCGCACGGCCGCGGCTGCGACGCTGGCACGCCACGACATCGACGGCCTCGTCGTCATCGGCGGCGACGGCAGCTTCAGGGGCGCCCAGGCGCTCGAGGCCGAGCACGGCATCAAGACCGTCGGCATCCCGGCCACCATCGACAACGACATCAACGGCACGGACGTGTCGATAGGCTTCAGCACCGCGCTGGACATCGCGCTGGAGGCCGTCGACCGCCTGCGTGACACGGCGGCGAGCCACGACCGCCACTTCCTCGTCGAGGTCATGGGGCGGCATGCCGGCCACATCGCCCTGCACGTCGGGGTGGCGGGCGGTGCGGAGGTCATCGTCGTGCCCGAGGTCCCGCAGACGGCCGACGATGTCGTCGACCTGCTCCTCAAGGCCGAGGAGCGCGGCAAGACCTCGAGCATCGTCGTGGTCGCGGAGGGCGCGTACGAGGGCGGCGCCCGCCGGCTCCAGGAGGCCGTCGAAGCTGCGACGGGCTTCGAGCTGCGTACCGTGATCCTCGGCCACACACAGCGTGGCGGCAGCCCCTGCTCGCGCGACAGGGTCCTGGCCTCGCGCCTGGGCTTCCACGGCGTCCGCACGCTCGCCGCCGGCAAGAGCGGCGTCATGGTCGGCACGAAGTGGCGCCAGGTCGTGAAGATCCCGCTCGCCGAGCTCGCCGACCACCCCAAACCCATCGATAGGGAACTACTCGAGATCGCCCAGGTGCTGGCCGTCTAGTCCCGCGGTCCCGGGCGGGTCCCGGTCGTCGGCAGGCGCATCACAGGGTTAGGACCGCCTGTCAGGCGCGCCTGAGGCGCACGAACGCGTCCTTGCCCTTCTGGAGCACCGCCGGCGCGCTCAACGTGAGGCGCGCCTGGGGGTCGCTCGCGACCTCGCCGTCGACCTTGAGGCCGCGGTTCTGGACGAGACGCCGGGCCTCGCCGTTCGAGGCCGCCAAGCCGGCGAGGACCGCGAGACGCAGCAGCCCGACGGCGCCGGAGGCGAACTCGCTGACGGGCACGGCGATCTCCCCCATCTCGTCCGGAATGGCGCCACTCGCCACCTCGTCGTAACGCCGCTCGGCCGCCGCGACAGGCTCGGTGCCGTGGTAGATGCCGACGAGCGCACTGGCGAAGAGCCGGTGGGCGGCGACGGGGTCGTCGGCGAGGCGCGCTCGTAGCGCTCCGAGGTCCAGCGCCGTGCATAGTTCCGCGTACTGGACGAGGAGCGCGTCGGCCAAGCGCATAGCCTTCTTGAACATGACGTCGGGCGGCTCGGCGATCCCGATGTAGTTGCCAAGCGACTTGGACATCTTCTCCACGCCGTCCAGGCCGACGAGGAGCGGGGTCGTCAAGGCGACCTGTGGCTCCTGGCCGTACGCCCGTTGCACGTCGCGCCCCACGAGCAGGTTGAAAAGCTGATCGGTGCCGCCCAGCTCGACGTCGGCGCGGATGGCGACGGAGTCGTACGCCTGCGCGAGCGGGTAGAGGAACTCGTGCACGGAGATGGGCACGCCGCCCTGGAAGCGCTTCGTGAAGTCGTCGCGCTCCAGCATGCGCGCGACGGTGTAGTTGGAGGCCAACCGGATGACATCGGCGAAGCCGAGCGGCTCGAGCCACTCGGAGTTGTGGCGGATCTCGAGCTTCCCCGGATCGGTGTCAAGGACCTTGACGGCCTGAGCGACGTAGGTCTCGCCGTTGCGCCGTGTCTCCTCCAGCGTGAGTACGGGCCG
>CAUJFI010000126.1 GCA_963170125.1 Deinococcota bacterium
CCGGCTTCGTGACGCTCTCGGTGGTGGACGCGGAAGGGCGCGCCTCGCGGGTGCAGGTCGAGTTGCGTTGAGCGCGCAACGATCAACGACGTACCCGTCTCAGAGGCGCAGATGGCCGCTTGGGCTTCTGAAGCCGAGGCCGGCTACGATATCGCCGCCTTGAAGCGTCGGGGTCGAGGTCGGCCTGGTCGCGGCTCGGGTCCGACACACGGGGCGCCTGCTGGAAATCGCCGTACTCGTCTTCGACAGCGGCAACGAACTCGTGATCCACGCGCTGACACCGAGCTCACTCGACCTTACGTCACCTCGGTCTGCTCTAAGCTCCGTTCCGAACTCCGACAGGTGCTACCTCAAGCCCCGACCCGCATCCTGACGATCCCCTGCCGCCAGCCTGTCGCGCGCGGCCGGCGGAATCCGCAACTCGGCGACGAGCATGGCAAGCAGGATCAGCGCGGCCCCGACCCACCCCAAGGTGCCCAGCCGCTCCCCCAACAGGACCGCCGCGAATCCGGCTGCGAAGACTGGCTCCAGCACGAAGATCAGAGCGGCGAGGTGGGCGGGCACGACCCGCTGGGCGTAGGTCTGGACGATGGCGATGAGCGCCGTGGCCACGACGGCCAAGTAGACGATCGCCAGGTACGTCCCGGCGGGAACGGTGGCCAGCTTGCCCGCCTGCGGCGCCGCCCAGAGCCACGCGAGGGCCGCCATGGGCAGGTGCTGCATCATGGCCAGCGACGTGCCGCGCACCTTACCGGCCACCTCGCCTAGGTACACGATGTAGAGGGCATAGCAGAGGGCGGTGGCCAGCATGACGATGTCGCCGGCGTTGACAGCCTCGACGCCCTCGCGCAACGTCATGAACGCGAGGCCGGCGAGTGCGACGGCGGCGGCCAGGTAGACACGCCCGGAGAGCGACTTCTTCAGCCAGACGCGCGCCACGATCGGCGTGAGGATGACCGACAGCCCGGTGAGGAAGGCCGCGTTCGAGGCACTGGTGATGGCGAGCCCGGCCGTCTGCGTCGCGAAGCCGGCGAACGACAGCAGCCCGAGCACCAGGGCGGGCACCAGAGCCCGCCGGTCCCACTTCGCCCACGCAAGCAGCAGCGCGGCCAGGGTGAAGCGCACGGCCAGGAGGAGCGGAACGGGGATGGTGTAGAGCGCTTCCTTTACGACGACGAAGGTGCTGCCCCAGATGAGCGTCACGAACACTAGCGACAGGACGCCGACGGCGGGAGACACGTGCCCGATCATCGCACGGGGCAGCTAGACGGAACCGAGGAGCAGCGCCATCACCGCCTGCTGAACGGGCAGCAGGGCGGCCTTGAACTCGTACCCGACGAACGCGGGATGGGCGATGGCGTCGGCCGAGACCTCCCGCCCCCGCACGAAGGGCGGACACGGGGCGAAGCGCGCGCCGGGCGGTGCCAGGCGCAGGACCGCCACGGTCACGCGGTAAGGGGCGAGCGCCTCGGCGTGGGGTCCTGGCGCGTCCGTGACGATGACGTCGGCCCGCGAGACGGCGTCCGCGAGGTCGCCTTCCCATCTCACGCCCGGAACGGCGAGGTCCCGCGGGCAGCACTGCGCGAGGTCCAACCCGAACGCCGCCGCCGCCTCCGACCACCCCCTCGCGATGTTGCCGTCCGCGCCGACGAACAGGTAGCGCAGTCCCAGCGGGTCGGCCGTGGCGGAGAGCGCGAAGAGGTCGGACAGGACCTCGCACGGGTGGTTGACGTCCGTCATGGCGTTGACGACGGGCAGCGCCCCGGCGGCGGCCAGCCCTTCCAGCACGCCGATGTCCTTGTGGCGCGCCACGAGGACGTCGGCCCACTGCGCGAGGTAGCCGGCCACGTCGGCCGGCGCCTCGGGCTTGTGGAGCGTCTCCGGTGGGAACGTCACCGGTTGCAGCCCCATGCGCGTGGCGCCCAGCTCGAACGCCATGCGCGTGCGGAGGCTGGTGGGCGGGAAGAACAGCGCGGCGCAGCCGTCGTAACGCGGCCCCTCACCGGCCCGGTACGCCTCGGCCAGCGCGAACAGCTCGCGCAGGTCTCGCAAGAGTAGGTCACTCAGCCGCAACAGGTGCCGCATGGCTCGAGGCTAACGCATGCGGGGCTCGGCGCGCAGCGCGATCCCGATTCCAAGGACCGGCTGCTGCCGACCCCGCGTGAGCGAGTCGACGAGCAGTGGGCTCAGCGCCGGCCCGCCAGCGGGCTCCAGCCCGGCGGTTGCGGCAACGCGTCCTCGGCCAGCTCGCGCTTGTAGTAGTTCCACAGGAACCAGCCATTGCCGATGCGTTGCCAGCCGTGCTCCTCCAAGGACGCCGGACCGCCGCCCAAAGCCGCCACGCGCGCGTGTTGCCACTGCCTAGGCGACTTGACGACGAGGTGGTAAAGGGGGCCGTAGGCCACGGAGTGCCACCCGTACCTGCCGACCTCCTCCAAGACCTCCATCTCGTTGAAGGCCGTGAGCCGTGAGAGAACGAGTTGGGCCGCGCTCGCCGGCTCGCCCTGACCATCCGTCCCGGCTCCTTGACCGGCCGCCGCTCCCTCTCGCCAGTCGCCACGACCGGCCAGAGGCGCGCCGAAGCGCTTGTGGGCCGCCTGCTTGCTCACCCCCAGCTCGGAGCCGATGGCCTCCCAACTGAGCCCGGCCGCGCGGGCGGAGCCGACGGCCCGCTCCAGGAACTCGTCCGTGTAGGCGGACGCCCGGGTACCGAGGCGGATGAGGTCCAGGTAGGCATCCGGGTCATGCTCGAGGCGTCCGACCAGCGTCGGGTCCGCCTCGCCGATCGCGCCCGCGAGCAGCTCCTCGAGGCGCGGGGCGGCGCCTGTGCCGGCGGTACCGGCGGGGCGAGCGGTGTCGTTCGGGCAGGCGTCGGCGTTCGAAGCCCTCATCCGTCAAGCTCCTTCCCGGGTTCGTCCGCCTGGCCGGCGGGACCGTCGCTGCGGAGCCACCCGCCACGTACCAGCCACGCGGACGCGGCGCCGGCCGCGGCGATGGACACCACGGCGAGCACGATGACGGTGGCCCGTAGAGCCCCGTTCGGCCTCAAGACGGCTACCACCGATAGGCCGACGGAGAACAGCGCCATGCCCGCCAGGAGCAGCCCAGCGGCACTACGGACGTTTGGGAGGTCTCGCATGCGTCAATGATAGGTTGACGTCGCCCGTTCTGTCAACTTCTGGTTGACACCCTTGGCGGTCGCCGCGCAGGCCGTCCCGCGCGCTGCTAGCATGCGCCCATGTCAGCAGGTCTCCGCGTCGGCCACGGCCAGGATGCCCACCGCCTAGTGCCAGGCAGGCCGCTCGTGATCGGCGGCGTTACGGTCCCCTCCGAGCGCGGAGCCGACGCCCACTCGGACGGCGACGTGCTCCTGCACGCCCTGGCGGACGCGCTCCTCTCCACGCACGCGCTCGGCGACATCGGCAAGCTCTTCCCGCCCGCGAACCCGGCGTTCGCCGACCTGGACAGCCGTACCATCGTGACGCGCGTCCTGGCCGAACTCGAAGAGCGCGCCGGGACCGCGCGCGTCACGAACGTCGCCGCAGTGGTCACGCTCGACGCGCCCAAGCTCGGCAGGTACCGGGACGAGATCGCCACGTCCGTGGCGAAGCTGCTCGGCATAGGACCCGACGCCGTCGGCGTCACGTTCAAGACGAGCGAGGGACTCGCGTCCGATCACGTGCAGGCCAGCGTCGTGCTCGGCGTCACGGCGGTGACCCCTGCCCTGCCTTGACCAGGTCCTTCCACACCCAGCCGCCGGGGTAGATGGGGGCATCCCCAAGGCCGGAGACCTCGTCGCTCATGACGAAGAAGTCCACTTCCATGGGCAGGACGATGAAAGGCGCGTCCTCGAACGCCAGGCGACCGATCCGGCCGTACGCTTCCGCGCGCTCGGCCCTGTCGTACGTGCTGGCCGCGGCCAGTATCAAGGCATCGATCCTCGGATTGGCATAACCGAAGGTCTGGGCGTAGGTACCGGTCGAGGCGTAGAAGGAGCGGACCAACGCGTCGGCGTCGGCGTACGCCGGCTCGGCGGCGACGAGCGCCAGCGGGAGCGCGGTCAGTTGGGAGTAGTACTGCGCCCAAGGCACGCCAAGCACTTCGACGTGGAACTTGTCGTTCAGGCGTTCGAGGTTAGCAGCGAGGCCGCGGACGGTGACCTCCCCAGCGAGCAGGAAGTCGTCATCGACCGGGAACGGCAAGGTGAGGGCCATACCCCGCTCCCAGAGCTCCCCGGACCACGCCGCACGGCAGTACGCCTCCGCCTGGGTGAGGTCCAGGTCGTAAGCAGGCACGCGCGGGTCGTCGGCGAGGAAGGCCGGTGGGAGGGCCATCGCCCGGAACTCGCTCATGCCGCCGTGCGCCTCGGCCGCATAGGCGCCGGCGTCGAAAGCGAAGGCGAAGGATCTGCGAGCGTCCGGGTCGCTGAATAAGTCTGGTGGGATGCCTGAACCGTCCAACTCGCCGGAGCTCAGGAAAGGCGCCGGGGCCTGAACGGCCTCGTTGAAGTAGAGGACCCTGACCGCCTGCCGGCCTACCAGGTTGGCGTTGGTGGCGGCGTCGAAGACCCGCACTCCGGGCCGGCCCGCTACCTCGCCGAGCGCGGAGCGGTCCCACATGTCTATGAAGTCGGCCGTGCCTGCGAGGAGGGCAGCCACGCGACTCTCCTGGCGCGGAACGACCCGCACCGTCACGGAAGGGATCCGCGGCGCGCCACCCCAGTACTCTTGGAACGCCTCGAAGCGCCAGCTGCTGTTCGCCACCGAACTCACGAGTCGGTACGCACCCGTCCCGCTCGCGTGGTCCGTCAGGTAGTGCCGGGCTCGACCCGGGTCAGCCCATGCGCGCCACGTAGCCTCCGTACCGTCCCATTCACCGTTTGCCTTCGCCCACTCGCTGTCCACGACGTAGCCGGGCCGGACCATCAGCTTGGCGAAGGTGGTCGGCCCGGCGGCGGCAACGTGGATCACGGCCGTCAAGGGGTCACGGCACACGACGCTCCCGTCGATCCTCGCCCAGTAAGCGCTGAGCTGCTCGGTCGTCGCGTCCGGACTGAAGGCGTCCGCCGCGCTCGCGCCCGAGCCGAGCAGGGCCTCGGCCAGCACCCAGGCATCCGAACCGGCGGGGTTGGTCACTAGGGCCCGCTTCAGCGAGTAGGCGACATCCGCGCAGGTGAACGGGTTGCCGGTGTGGAACTCGACCCCGCCCCGGAGGTGGAAGACGTACGTCAAGCCGTCCTCGGAGACGGAGTGACCCTCGGCGAGGACGGGTACGTACTCCATGACGCCGCCGCGCCCGGGCCCGTACAGGCCCTCGTACACGTTCGAGTAGTCGCTGCCGTTCTGCTCGGCAGGGTCGAACGAGTAGTAGCCGGCGTCCGCCAGGAGGACGAGCGGCTGCGCGCTCGCGCCACCCACGGACACGGAAGCGAGAATGACGAGCACAAGGTGCCGCACTAGGCCCGACCGAAGACGTTACCGTGGGTTGCCATCGTTACCTCCTCGAGGTCGCACTGCGAGCGCGGGTCCCTCCGCGAGGTTAGGCGGTGGGCGCTCAACGCCTGCTCACCGGACGCCCAACGCACCCGTGTCTTCTGGCCGCCCGTTGTAATAAGTGCCGGCCGGGCCGCGCGCGTGGTCGCTCAAGTGGCCTAGGATGTCCCAAATGCTCCTGCGGACCCTCGGGGGGTTGGCGCTGGCAGACACTGAGTTCGGACGTCATAAACCCCTCTCGTTGCTCGCGTACCTCGCCCTCGAAGGGGCGAAGGGGCGGAGCTTCCTCGCCGAACTACTGTGGCCCAACGCCAAGAGACCACGGCAGAACCTGGACATGGCCCTCTATCACCTCCGCCAGGCAGCACCGGACGCGCTGGGCGCGGATGATATGCGGCTCTGGACCACGGTCGAGTGCGACGCCGGGCTTCTGCGCAAGGCGGCGGTCGAACGCAGGTGGTCCGACGTCGTCACCTTGTACAGCGGGCCGTTCTTCGACGGCGTCGACCTCGCTCGCGTTCCGACCGAGTTCGAGGAGTGGCTGTTGGAGACGCGTGAGATGCTGGCGGCCATCGCCCAACGTGGGCTGGTCGAGGTCGCCGAGCGCGCGCGCGTCCGCGGCGACATGGGCGTGGCCGCCGGCCTGGCGGACCGTGCGGCGGCGCTGATGCCAGCGACCAACCTCGAGGACCCAAGCCTCCTCGCCCGGCTGCACGCGCTGTTGACCGCCTCGGGCAACCCACGCGCCGCAGCCGTCCGGCGCGAAGCCGCTGAGTTCGGGCTAGTACTCGGCTCCACGCCCGGGATCCCGCCGACGCCGTCCGAGGGGCAGGGCCGCGTGTCCATGGCCACGCTGCCCAACGTGGCGACACCGTTCCTCGGCCGGACCCGTGAGCTGCGCGAACTGGAAGACCTCCTGGACGCTGACGCGCGCATCGTGACCGTCCACGGCCTCAGCGGGATGGGCAAGACGCGGCTCGCGCTGGCGTTCGCACAACAGGAGGCGGCGCGCGGCACCTACGACGAGGTACTGTTCTTGGCGCTCGAGCCGGGCACCGCGCCGGGCATGCTGCTAGAGCGCGCAGCCGTCGCTCTCGCGGGCGGCGTGGCCGCGCAGTCCGTTGACGCGATCCGCGAACGCCTGGGGATGAAACGCGTGCTCCTCGTGCTGGACGACTTCCCTTACCACCCCGCGACAGCCGCCCTGGTCGCCGACCTGTCGGCCGCGTGTCCGCAGCTCGCGCTCGTGATCACGTCCCTCCAGCCGCTCGACGTACCCGGTGAGCTGCTCTTCGCCCTCGACGGGCTCAGCCTGCCGCCCACCGCGGCCGACGCGAGGGAGCAGGTGGCGCGGTTCGGCAGCACTTACCTCTTCACGCGGACCGCGCAACGCTACGACCCCCACTTCGAGCTCGACGAAGGGAACGCCGAGGACGTCCTCGCCATCTGCCGCAGCGTGGCGGGCGCCCCGCTCGGAATCGAGATCGCCGCCGCCCTCACACGCGTCGTCCCACCTGCGGAGCTGGCGCGCGAACTGGCAACGAGTCTGGATACCCTCGTCGCTACCAGTGGCACCTTACCTTCCCGACACTCGAGCATGCGCGCCGTGTTCGATCGTTCCTGGAGCGAACTCGACGAGGCGGGGCGCGCGGCCCTGGCTGGCGCCTCGGTGTTCCGCGGTGGCTTCACCCGCGCGGCGGCGGTCGCCGTCCTGGATATGCGCCTGCCCCTCCTCACGACGCTCCTGGACCGGTCGCTGGTACGGCGCTCGGGCAACCGCTACGATCTCCACCCGTTGGTACGGCATTACGCGGCGGAGCAGCTCCTGCGCTCCGCAGACTCCGCCCAGGTGCATGAACGCCACACCGAGCACTACTGCGCGCTCCTGGAGTCCAAGCGTCCGGTCGACCAGCGCGCCGGTCAACGCGTGGCGTTCGACGAGCTGGACCGTGAGTCCGCGAACACCCGCGCGGCGTGGGAGTGGGCGGTGGGGGCCGCCAGGCACGACCTCCTCGAGCGGATGGTACCCATGCTCACCCGCCACCTGCTGGCGCGCCGCCGCCTGACGGAACTGAGGGGGCTGCTCGGCGGCGCCATCGCGGGTGCTCCCGCCGGCTCCCTTCTCGAAGCCCGGGTCCTCCGGGCTCAAGCGGAGGCGGTCACGACCGTCGACCCCAGCCAGGCACGAACGCTGCTCGAGCGCGCGCTCGCCGTCTTCCGCAGCCACGGTACGGACGACGACGTGGCCCCCACCCTCCTCGCGCTCGCCACCGCTAACCTCCATGCCGGCGACTACGCCAACGGGCGGGAACTGTCGTTGGCCGCTCGTACCCTCCTGGAGCACCACGACGGCGAGGGCCTCCTCGGAGCCTGCCTCGCGCAACTCGCGTTCACGACGGCCGATGCCCCCGAATGGGAGAGCCAGACGGCGCGCGCCATCGCATGCCATCGCCGCTCTGGGAACATCAGTGAGCTGAGTCCCATGCTCTACGCCGACGCCTGTCACCTGGTCATCACCCAGGGCGACCACGGCGCCTCACTGCGCCGCCTGGAAGAGGCGATTGCGCTGGAACGAGACCAGGTAGACAGGGGTTACCTACTGGCCCACCTCCATACGGCCGCCGGCTTCTGCCAAGTACAGCTAGGCGACCTGGCGGCGGCGAAGAGGCATCTGAGCGAGAGCGACCGGCTCTTCTCGCAAGGTGAGGCGTGGGAGGGCCGCCAGCAGTGGGAGGGGACGGGATCGCATGGGGCCCAGCGCGAGGACTGGGCGCAGGCGTACCTCCACCATGCGGAGGGCCGGCTGGAAGTGGCGCGGCGGGCCGCAGAACGTGCTGTCGACTACCCCGTCGCGCTTGACCTGCTCATCCGCTTGGAACTCGATGCGGGCGCTGTGGCGGAGGCAGAAGCCCACACGGCGGGCCTCAGGGCAGCCGTCTTCAGCCCCTTGGGTGTGCGACAGTCCCTGTACTTACAGGCGATGGCATGCCTGTACCGGGCCGAGATCGCGCTTGCCAGGCAGTCTCGCGACCCGGCCGCGCCACTGCGCGCATCGCGCCCGGGCGCCGCCCAGGCCGTCGCGGAGCTGCTCTGCGCGCTACCGCTGATACACGACCGCGGGTTCGTACCCTTGGCGTTCGAGGCGATCGTGGTCGCGCACCGCGTCGTGCCAGGCGGCGTCCCGACAGGCTGGCTCGAGTTCGCTGCCACCCACCTGTCGGCGCGCCTGCACACCCGCCAACGAGCGGCGCGTCTGCTCGGCGCCGGCGCGGCTCGATCGACGGCTGGAGTCGTGAGCGACGCGGCGGCTCCGCCGTTGGCACGCCGAGCCGACCCGAGCGCCGAGCCCATGGGGCCGCAACCGAGCCCAGTGCTTACCCTCATGACCGTGCTGAAGTCGGCGCTACTCCCCGTGAACACGCGGGCCAAGGACAGCGGCGCCGTACTCGGCTAGCCGTGCCCTAGAGCTCCTGCAACGACACGACCACGCGCCCATCCGCCTCGAACGCCTGGAAGAGCTGGATCTTCTTCACGGCCGGCAACGTCGCCCTGCCCGTGTGCAGGTCGAACGTCGCGCCGTGGTGGAGGCAGCGGATCTTGCCGTCCTCCAGTTCGCCGTCGCTCAACGGGTAGCGCTGGTGGGTGCAGCGATCGGGCAGGGCGAACAGCTCGCCGCCCTGCCTGATGACCACGATCTCGGTGTCCCCGACGACGCGCGCCGTTATGGAACCTTCCGGGAACTCCTCGGAGGCCCCGACGTCGAACGCCTCCGCGGCGATGCTCACAGCTTCTCCTTCACCCCTGGCACGCCCAGCTTGGCCTGCACGACGCGCTCGACGTACTCGGCCACCTTCGGGAGCGTCACGCGGCTCATGACCTCGTAGAGGAAGCCCGTCACGAGCACGTGCTCGGCGACCTCGGGCCGCAGGCCGCGGCTCATGAGGTAGAAGCGCTGGTCCTCCGGCACGGGGCCGGTGGTGGAGCCGTGCGAGCACTTGACGTCGTTCGCTGCGATCTCGAGCTGCGGGATGGACACGACCTCGGCCACCTCGTCGAGGAGGAGGTTGCGGTTCGTCTGGTAGGCGTCCGTCTTCTGCGCGTGCGGGTCGACGATAATCATGCCGGAGTAGACGGCCTGGCTCGCGTCGCGCACGGCGCCCTTGAAGAGCACGTCCGAGAAGCCGCGCGGGGTCGCGTGATGCTGGAGCGTGAACTGGTTGAAGTGCTGGCCCTCGTCGGCGAAGTAGAGGCCGAGCATCTCGCTCTCGGAGCCTGGGCCCTCGAGGCGGCTCTCGACCTCGGCGCGCGCCGCGTCGGCGCCGAGGCTGACGGTCACGGACTCAAGGCGCGCGTCCCTGCCGAGGTGCGCCCGGAGCTTGTTGATGTGGGCGACGTTACGGCTCCAGTTCTGGAGGCTGACGTAGCGGAGCTTGGCGCCGTCCTTCAGGACGATCTCGGTGGCGGCGTCGAAGAAGAGGCGCTCAGCGAACGGCTCGCTCGTGTACTCGTCGATGAAGGTGAGGCGCGCGTTGACTTCGACGACGATGAGCGTGCGCCCGAGGCCGATGCCGCCCGAGTCGGCGGTCGTGAAGGCGCCGAGCGGCAGCTCGACCTCGACGTCCCTGGGCACGTACACGAAGGTGCCGTTCTCCCACAGGGCTGAGTTGAGGGCCGTGTACTTCGTCTGGCGCGCGTTGACGACGTCGTAGAGGTGCGCGCGCACGAGGGCCTCGTGGTCGCGCAGCGCCGTGCGCAGGTCGGTGAAGACGACGCCGGCCTCCTTGATGGTGGCCTGGTGCATGACGACCTTGTTGCCCTTGTGAACGATGACGCCCTCGGCGTCGGAGTCGGCGATGCGCATGCGGATGCGCTCCGGCACGCTCTCGTCCTTGGGAGCCTTGGCGAGCTCGAGCCCGGAGAACGAGAAGCGCTTGAGCTGCGTGTAGCGCCACTCCTCGGTCTTCTCCGTCGGGAACGGCTGGTCGGAGTACGCGCGCAGCGCCGCGCGGCGCTCGTCGGCCAGCCACGCCGGCTCACGGTAGGCGGAGACGATGCTCTCGACCGCGTCCGCGCTGACGGCGGGGTTGTCTGTCAGGGCAGCCACGTCAGCCGACGCTCCCTTCCATCTCGAGCTCGATGAGCCGGTTCAGCTCGACCGCGTACTCGAGGGGCAGCTCCTTGGCCACCGGATCGAGGAAGCCGCGCACGATCAGCGCCATGGCCGCGTCCTCGGCCAGGCCGCGGGTCATGAGGTAGAAGATCTGCTCGTCGTCGAGCTTGCTCACGGTGGCCTCGTGGCCGACGTGTGCGGTCTTCTCGTTGATCTCGATGTACGGGAAGGTGTCGGTGCGGGCGTTCTCGTCAAGGAGCAGCGCGTCGCACTCCACGTTGGAGCGGGCGTTCGTGGCACCCTCGTGGACCTGGACCAGGCCGCGGTAGCTGGAGCGCCCCGTGCCCTTGGAGATCGACTTGCTGACCACGCTGCTCGTCGTGTTCGGCGCCACGTGGATGACCTTGGCGCCGGCGTCCTGGTGCTGGCCGTCCGTGGCGAACGCGATGGACAGGACCTCGCCGTGCGCGCCCTCGCCGACGAGGTAGGTGCTGGGGTACTTCATCGTGACCTTGGACCCGAGGTTGCCGTCCAACCAGCCCATGCTGGCGTGCTCGTGGACCATGGCGCGCTGCGTGACGAGGTTGTAGACGTTGTGCGACCAGTTCTGGATGGTCGAGTAGCGCACGTGACTGTTCTCCTGGCACACGATCTCGATGACGCCGGAGTGGAACGAGTTGCTCGTGTACGCGGGGGCCGTGCAGCCCTCGATGTAGTGGAACTTCGAGCCGGGCGCGCCGATGATGAGGGTGCGCTCGAACTGGCCGATGTTCTCGGCGTTGAGCAGGAAGTACGCCTGGAGGGGCACCTCGACGTGCACGCCCTCCGGCACGTAGACGAACGAGCCGCCCGACCACACGGCCGAGTTGACGGCCGCGAAGTAGTTGTCCTCGGGTGGGATGACGGTGGCGAAGTGCTCCTTGAAGAGCTCTGGGTGCTCCTTCAGGCCCGTGTCCGTGTCCAGGAAGATGACGCCGAGCTTCTCCCACTCCGCCTTGAGCTTGTGGTAGACCATCTCGGACTCGTACTGCGCGCCTACGCCGGCCAGCGCGCGCTGCTCGGCCGCCGGCACGCCAAGGCGCTGGTAGGTCTTGCGCACGTCTTCGGGGATGTCGTCCCACGAGCCGGCCGTACCCTGCTTCTCGTTCGGCCGCACGTAGAAGAAGATGTCGTCGAAGTTCAGGTCGGAGAGGTCGGGTCCCCACTTCGGGCGGCCCTTCTTCTCGGCGATCTCGAACGCGCGGAGGCGGAACTTGAGCATCCACTCCGGCTCGTTCTTCATGTAGCTGATCTGTTCGACGACGCGCTTCGTCAGGCCGCGGTCGGACTTGAAGAAGTAGTCTTCCGCGAGTTTGAACTCGTACTGCTTCGCGTGCTCCATCCCCTCGAGCTTGGCGGCGTCGGGGTGTACGGCTTGGGTGGTATCGGTATGCAGGTCAGACACTCTGGTGTCCCTTCAGCCCTTCGCGTCGGTCGCCGATCAGGCGCCAACGGCCTCGCGGATCCACTCGTAGCCCTTCTGGTCGAGCTCCATGGCGAGCTCCTTGGGGCCTTCGCGCACGATCCTGCCGTTCACCATCACGTGCACCCGGTCGGGGACGATGTGGTTGAGGAGGCGCTGGTAGTGGGTGATGACAAGGGCGCCGAAGTTCGGGCCGCGCGCCGCGTTCACGCCCTGCGACACGACCTTGAGCGCGTCGACGTCCAGGCCGGAGTCGGTCTCGTCGAGGATGGCGTAGCGGGGCTCGAGCACTAGGAGCTGCAGGATCTCGGAGCGCTTCTTCTCGCCGCCCGAGAAGCCCTCGTGGAGGTTTCGCTCGATGATCGAGTCGTCCCAGTTGAGCTCCTTCACGGCGCGCTGGAGCTTCTTGTAGAACTCCATGACGCCGATCTCGTCGCCTTCCTCGCGGCGGGCGTTGAGAGCGAGGCGCAGGAAGTTCGCGATCGAGACACCGGGCACTTCCACGGGGTACTGGAAGGCGAGGTAGAGGCCCTCGCGGGCGCGCTCGTCGGGTTCCATCTCGAGGATCGACTGGCCCTCGAGGACGATGTCGCCTGCCGTGATCTCGTACTGCGGGTCGCCGGCGATGACCTTGGCCAACGTCGACTTGCCGGAGCCGTTCGGCCCCATGAGCGCGTGGACCTCGCCGCGCGGCACCACGAGGTCCACGCCCTTGAGGATCTCTTCGCCGCCGACGATGCGAGCGCGCAGACCTCGGATCTCCAGTTGCTTGTCACTCATACCTACACCTCTCACGGAAGGTCCGGACCTGTTCGTTGCCTGGGTCGTGAAGCGGCGATCGCCGTCAACGGCAACAACTTGGACTCGTTCCGATTCTAACTCGGATCGGTTGTCACGAGCGTGGTGTGAACACCGAGCGCCCCGCTTAGGTTTAAGGCTACCAAGTCGGCCGGTCGTGGCGCGGTCACCCTGGACCGACGGCGCGCCCCGGCCTCAGTCCCGCCCGCGCTTCAGCCAGCCCAAGACGCCACGCTTCGGCCGCCCCGCCCCCTCGGCCTCGGGGTCCTTGCCGGCGTCGTCCCGCTTACCGGCGTCCGGCCGTTTACTGCCGTCGTCCTCCCCCGCGCCCCGCCCGACGACGCGGCTGCCGCGGCCGGTCACCCGCGTCTGCGCCGGCTCCACCACCCCGGAGCGGGAGGCCGGCTCCGGGCGCCGCATGGCCGTCGAGGTGACCGAGGCGAGGGCCTCGCCGAACTCGACCGCGCTCGCGAACCTCTTCGTCGGGTCGCGCATCATGGCAAGCGCCACGACGCGGACGACCTCCGGCGCGAGCCCCTGCCGCAGTCCGCGCAGGTCCTTCGGCACGCCCGTCCTATGCGCCACCATGAGCGCGTCGTAGGAGTTGCCGGTGAACGGGCGCTCCCCGCCGATCACCTCGTAGGCGAGGACACCGAGCGAGTAGATGTCCGACCTGACCCCGGCCGCCTTCCCCTCGAACACTTCCGGGGCCATGTAGAACGCCGTGCCCACGCGGTCGCTGGTGTCCTCGCTCATGAACATGCCCGTGCCGAAGTCGCCCAGCTTCGCGGCGCCCTCGGAGGTCAGGAAGACGTTGGCCGGCTTGACGTCGCGGTGGAGGACCTGGCGTGCGTGGCTGTGCGCCAGCCCGGCGGCGACGTCGAGGATGAACCGGTAACACCTGTCGAGCGGCATGAGCCCCTTCTCGAGGAGGAGCTGGTCGAGCGTGCCGCCGCGGCAGTACTCGAGGGCGAGGAACGCGCCGGGGCCCGTCGGGAACCCCTCGTACGCGCTCACCACCTGCGGCGAGGCGAGCTTGGTCGTGATGGCGACCTCGTTCTCGAACATGCGGCGCAGGACCGGCCGATGGGCCAGCTCGGGGCGCGGCAGCTTGAGTGCCACGTCGCCGAACACCGCGTGCCGCGCCGCGTAGACGTGCGCCGTCTGCCCCGACCCCAGACGGTTCATGACCTCGTAACCGGGCGGGACGAAGGGCGGCGCGGGCCGGCTCTCGTTCAGAGCGATACTTCCTCGCCGGGCGCCAGCACCACGCACGTCGTCCTGGAGGAGAGCTCGACCTCGCGTTTGAACGCGCTGGCGTCCTGCGCGATCAGGGGGAAGGTGTCGTAGTGGACGGGCACGACGTAGCGGGGGTTGAGCAGCTTCACGGCCTCCGCGGCGTCTTCGGGGCCCATCGTGAAGTTGTCGCCGATGGGCACGAACGCCAGGTCGAGCGGCTTGCGACCGATCAGCCGCATGTCGGAGAAGAGCGCCGTGTCGCCGGCGTGATAGATGCGCTTGCCGGCCGCCTCCAGGACGATGCCCGTCGGCATGCCGCCGTACGTGCCGTCCGGGAACGAACTCGAGTGCCAGGCGGGCGTCAGGGTGACGCGCCCGAACGGGAACTCACGGCTCCCGCCGATGTTCATGGCGTGGCTCCGCAGACCCACCTTCCCGGCGTAACTAGCCACCTCGGCCGTTCCGACGACGAGGGCACCGGCGCGTTTCGCGAGTTCCGGCGTGTCGCCCCAGTGATCGCCGTGGGCGTGCGTGATGAGCACGGCCTCGGGCGCGAGCTCGTCGAGCCTCACGCCCGCGCGCGGGTTCTGGGTGACGAACGGGTCGAAGACGACCTCGTGGCCGTCGGCCACGACCTGCACGCCGGAGTGGCCGAGATAACGCAGCTTCATGGCTGCCGACCTCCTGCGCCCGCTACTCAGCGCGGACCGACGTGGAACGTGACCAGCGCGAAGTAGTAGGCGACAACACCGAGGATGGGGAGGACGGCGATGCCGGCGGCCTCCTTGTAGCGCTTGATGGCGAACAGGCCGATGCCGACGACGATGGACCCGACGACGACGAACGGGTACGCCCAGAAGAGCGTGTTCCATAGCCCGCTCAGCTGCTGCTGGACGATCGTGCCGCCGTTGCCCGTGGCCTTCAGGTTCGCGGCCATGGCCCAGAAGACCCCGATGATCAAGCTGCCTAGGAACCCGAGGATCATGCCGTACAGGCTGAGCAGGGCCGTGTTGTCCGGTTCCTGGGAACGTGTGATGCTCGCACTTGCCACTTCTGCCTCCTATATCGCTGGCAACAGCTTAGCAGCAAGCGCGCCGCGGAGCCCGGCGCCTGCGGCCGCCCGCGGTTCCCGGCTTACAGCCGGTCCGCGGACCTCTGGTACACTGTCACGTTTAGCGCAGCCGCGTCGCGGCGTCGGCGAAGACCGCCCGCGCTACCGGCGCGTTAGGGAGGCACCTTGCAGGACCTCGTCATCCGTGGGGCACGCGCTCACAACCTCAAGAACGTCGACCTGGTGCTGCCGCGTAACAAGTTCATCGTCTTCACCGGCGTGTCCGGTTCGGGCAAGTCGACCTTGGCCTTCGACACCATCTACGCGGAAGGGCAGCGGCGCTACGTCGAGAGCCTTTCTGCTTACGCGCGGCAGTTCCTCGGCATCATGGACAAGCCGGACGTCGACTCCATCGAGGGCCTGAGCCCGGCGATCAGCATCGACCAGAAGACCACGAGCCACAACCCGCGCTCGACCGTCGGCACCGTCACGGAGATCCACGACTACCTGCGCCTCCTCTTCGCGCGCGTCGGCACCCCGCACTGCCCCGTCTGCGGGCGCGTCATCCAGCGCCAGTCGGCTACGGAGATAGTCGACCGGCTCGTCGAGCGCTTCGCGGGCAAGCGTGCCATGCTCCTCGCGCCCGTCGTTCGCGGCCGCAAGGGCGAGTACCGCAAGCTCTTCCTCGACCTCAAGAAGGAGGGCTTCGCGCGCGTGCGCGTGGACGGGGTCGTGCAGACCATCGAGCAGGCCCTCGAGGCCGACCTGGAGCGGCACGAGAAGCACGACATCGACGTGGTCATCGACCGCGTGGTGATCGACGAGAACGACCGCTCGCGCATCGCGGAGTCCGCCGAACTGGCCCTGACGAAGGGCGAGGGCCTGCTGCGCGCCTTCCTGCCGGACGACGGCGTCGACGAGCTCTTCAGCGAGAAGTTCGCCTGCCCGGAGCACGGCACGTTCCTCGAGGAGCTGGAGCCGCGCACGTTCTCGTTCAACGCGCCGTACGGCGCCTGCAGCCACTGCAGCGGCCTCGGCTACCTCCAACAGTTCGACCCCGAGCTCATCGTCCCCGACCCCTCGCTCTCCGTCGCCCAGGGCGCCATCGCGCCGTGGACCGGCGCGCGCGGCGACAACGGCAAGGTGTACTACTGGGACCGCCTGAAGGCGCTGGCGGAGTACCTCGATTTCGACATCGGCGTTCCGTGGGAGCGGCTCCCCGAGAAGGCGCGGGAGACGATCCTCCACGGCACCGAGGAGCCCATCCTCGTCGTGTACGAGCGCGGCGGGCGGGAGACCATGCGCTTCCGCGCCGAGTTCGAGGGGGTCATCCCGAACCTGCGGCGCCGCCTGAGCGAGGCGGCCACCGACGCCATGCGCGAGCGCCTCGAGGAGTACATGTCGCTCGTGCCGTGCAAGGAGTGCGGCGGCACCCGCTACAAGCCCGAGGTGCTCGCCGTGACGGTGGCCGAGCGCAACATCGCCGAGGTCAGCCGCATGACCGTCCGCGACGGCCGCGAGTTCTTCGCCGCCCTCGTGCTGCAGGGCACCGGCAACGACGTGGCGCGCCCCATCCTGCGCGAGGTCAACGCGCGCCTCGGCTTCCTGGAGGACGTGGGGCTCGACTACCTGAGCCTCGACCGCAGCGCCAACACCCTCTCAGGCGGCGAGGCGCAGCGCATCCGGCTCGCCACCCAGGTCGGCAGCGGCCTCACGGGCGTGCTCTACGTGCTCGACGAGCCGTCCATCGGCCTCCACCCGCGCGACAACGCGCGCCTGCTGCGCACGCTCCTCAGCCTACGCGACCTCGGCAACACCCTCATCGTCGTCGAGCACGACGAGGAGACCATGCGCGCAGCGGACTACATCGTCGACCTCGGGCCGGGCGCCGGGGTGCATGGCGGCAAAGTGGTGGCCGCGGCCACGCCCGAGCTGCTCGCGAGGGACAAGGAGTCGCTCACCGCCAAGTACCTGCGTGGCGACCTCAAGATCCCCGTGCCCGAGCGCCGGCGCGACGGGAACGGCAAGAAGCTCCTCATCCAGGGTGCGCGTGAGCACAACCTGCGCGACATCGACGTCGAGATCCCACTCGGCACGCTAACGTGCGTGACCGGGGCCTCCGGCTCGGGCAAGTCGACCCTCGTGCACGGCATCCTCCACGCGGCGCTCGCCAAGCAGCTCTACCGCGCCAAGGCCCAGCCCGGCGCCCACGCGCGCATCAAGGGCACCGAGCACGTCGACAAGGTCATCGAGATCGACCAGTCGCCCATCGGCCGCACGCCGCGCTCGAACCCCGCGACCTACACGGGCATCTTCACCGACATCCGCGACCTCTTCACGCGCGCGCCCGAGGCGCGCAAGCGCGGCTACAAGCCGGGCCGGTTCTCCTTCAACGTCAAGGGCGGGCGCTGCGAGGCGTGCAAGGGCGACGGCACCGTCAAGGTCGAGATGTACTTCCTGCCCGACGTCTACGTGCCCTGCGAGGTCTGCAAGGGGGCGCGCTACAACCGCGAGACGCTCGAGGTGAAGATCAGGGGCAAGTCCATCGCCGAGGTGCTCAACATGACGACGGACGAAGGGCTGGAGTTCTTCGAGAACATCCCCGCCATAGCGCGTAAGCTACAGCTCATGCAGGACGTGGGCCTCGGCTACCTCAAGGTCGGCCAACCGTCACCGACGCTCTCGGGCGGGGAGGCGCAGCGGGTCAAGCTCGCCAGCGAGCTCGGGCGCCGCGGCACGGGCCAGACGCTCTACATCCTCGACGAGCCCACCACCGGCCTCCACTTCGACGACACACGGAAGCTCCTGGAGGTCCTCCACCGCCTCGTGGACGCCGGCAACACGCTCGTCGTGATCGAGCACAACCTCGACGTCATCAAGACCGCAGACTGGATCATCGACCTCGGGCCGGACGGCGGCGCGCGCGGCGGCACCATCGTGGCGGCCGGCACGCCGGAAGAGGTGGCGGCCAACGAGGCCAGCTCGACGGGCCAGTTCCTCCTGCACGTGCCAGAGGTGCGCGCGGCCGTCAGGCGGAGCGCGGCGTGATCCGTAGAGCGCCCATGCCGCAGCGCCTCTTCGCCGGGTTGTTCTTCGTCCTGGCCGCGATCGTCTGCGCCGTGGCGCCCCTGCCCGCCGTGTTCAGGAGCCTGGGGATAGTGCTCTCGGCGTACCTGGGCTTCTCCGCCGCCGGCATGCCCGTCGCCTACCTGTGCGCCCTCCTCGCCCCCCCGTTCGGGCTCATCGGAGGCGACCCCGACTGGCTCGTCATGCTCCCCATCGTGCTGGGCGGCAACCTCCTTGCCATGCTCGGGCTCGAGTTCGGTTGGCGTTACGGCGCGCTCGTCCTCTCGCCCGTCCTCCTCGTCGCGCCCGCCATCGTGTCGTGGCAGCTCTCCAAGAAGCCCCTCTTCGAGGTGGCACTCCCGTGGCACGTCAGCGAGGGCGCCTGGGTAGCGCTGCACCTGCTCGTGGCGGCGCTGGGCGTGCTCGTCTCGCTCTTCCTCGACAGGCGGCGGGAGGCGCGAGCGAGTGGCGGCGAGGACGAACCGCGCAGAGCGGGCGCTCACCGCGAAGCCCGCGGGGACGCCGGCCGGACCGCCGCGCGCACGCGCTGAAAGCCGGCATGGCCGACCGGCGCTCGCAAGGCCCCAGCTTCCTCGAACGGCTCCTCTCGCCGCGGTGGTTCATGCCAACGGCCATCGTGCTCGTGCGCGCGTACGCCCGGCTGTTCCGGGGCTTGCGCGTCACCGGCCTGGAGCACGTGCCGCAGGGCACGGGCCTGGTCGTCGCCTGCAACCACGAGAGCAGCTGGGACCCACCCATCGTCGGCGTCTCCATCAACCGGAAGCTCGAGTTCATGGCGAAGAAGGAGCTCTTCGTCAAGCCACTCTCCCGGGCCGTGATGCGTGGGCTGCGCGCCTTCCCGGTCGACAGGGAGGGGCAGGACATCGGCGCGATCAAGGAGGCCCTCCGGCGCCTCCATGCAGGCAGGGCCGTCGGCATCTTCGTGCAGGGCACGCGCAACGCCGGCGGCGCGGCCGCCCTGGACGGCGCCGCCTACCTCGCCCAGCGCGCCGGCACGCCGCTCCTGCCCGCGGCCATCTGGCGCGAGCGGGGCAAGTTCAGGGTCGCGTTCGGGCCCGCGCTCGAGGCCGCCGGGCGCACGCGGGGCGACGCGTCCGAGCTGACGCAGGCTGTCATGCGCGAGATCGCGGCGCTGCTGCCGCCTGCGGCAGAGCGAGACGGCGGGGGCCGACCGGGCGCCTGAGACGGGCGCCCGCGGCCCGCGCCCCACGGTCTGCTAGAGTGCCTCCCAAAACACAGCGGATCTCAAGGAGGACAGCATGGCGAGAGCCAAGGCCCAGGCACAGTCGAAGCCGTCGAAGTCCAAGGCCGTGTCCAAGGCCGACCTGGTCATGGGCGTCGCCGCCGGCAAGGGCGCGGCGAAGGCCGACGTGAAGGCCGTCCTGGACAGCATGCTCGGCAAGATCACCGGCCACCTCGACAAGGGGGCGAAGGTCCAGCTCACGGGCTTCGGTACCTTCGAGGTGCGCGCTCGCAAGGCCCGGACCGGCGTGCGGCCCGGCACGACGGAGAAGATCACGATCCCGGCAAGCAAGTACCCCGCCTTCAAGCCCGGTAAGAGCCTGAAGGACAAGGCCAAGCGCTGAGAGCCTGAGCGCCCGATCGGGCGCCCGTCGTTCAGGCGCGCACCCGCGAGCGGGGGGGCGCCGGCGCGGGGCGCCCCCCCCGCCCCCCCCGCCGGGTTTGACCAACCACCCCGAGGGCCCCCGCACCCCCCCGGGC
>CAUJFI010000127.1 GCA_963170125.1 Deinococcota bacterium
TCGACGGCTTCCTGGACGGGTGCCACTTCAGCCCGGTCGTTCCTGACACGGACAGCCGCGGCGACCTGCGGGGCGGCCAGCGCCTGCCGAGCTGACCGGGCGCCCGAGGTGGCGCGGGCCGGCGCCACGTCGGGAAGGCCACCCTTCCAGCCGTGTCCGAGCGGTTAGCATCGGGCATGATCTTCCACGACGTCCAGGGCGAGCGCGTGCCCGCGCTGGGTTTCGGCACCTACCTCCTCAAGGGCGACGACTGCGTTACTGGCGTGCACCACGCCCTCAAGCTCGGCTACCGGCACATCGACACGGCCCAAAGCTACGAGAACGAAGCCGAGGTCGGCGAGGGGCTGCGCCTCGGCGGCGTGCCTCGGGCCGAGGTCTTCCTCGTCACCAAGCTGCGCCCCTCCAACTTCACGCGCGCGGCGGACGCGACGCGCGCGAGCCTCGCCGCGCTAGGCACCGACTACCTCGACCTCATGCTGCTGCATTGGCCCAAGGACGAGGCGTCGGTATCCGCGGCGCTCGAGGCGCTGGCCAAGCTCCAGGCAGATGGGGCCGTCAGGCGTATAGGCGTCAGCAACTTCCCCGCCAAGCTCGTCGAATCGGCGGCGCGGGTGACGAGGCTCTTCTGCAACCAGGTCGAGTACCATCCGTTCCTCGCCCAGGCGCGCCTGTTGGAGCAGGCCGAGAAGCTCGACCTGCTGGTGACGGCCTACCGCCCGCTGGCCAAGGGCATGCTGGGCGAGGAGCCCGTGCTGCGCGACCTCGGCGTCAAGTACGGCAAGACGCCTGAACAGGTGACGCTGCGGTGGCTGGTCCAACAGCCGCGCGTCGCGACCATCCCCAAGTCCGCCGACCCGCGTCGGCGCGCGCAGAACCTCGACATCTTCGACTTCGAACTCACGCCGGCCGAGATGGCGGCCGTGGCGAGCCTAGCGCGTGGCCAACGCCTCGTGAACCCCGAGAACGCGCCGGAGTGGGACGCATGAGAGTGCTGGTCACGGGTGGGGCCGGCTTCATAGGCTCGCACGTGGTGCGAGCCCTGCTGGCGCGCGGCGCGCACGTGAACGTCCTGGACGACTTCTCGACGGGCAAGTGGAAGAACCTCCCCGCCTCCGACGACCTGCGGGTCATGGAGGGCGACGTCGCCGACCCGGACGCGGTGGGCGCGGCCCTCGATGGTCGCGACGCCTTCATCCATCTGGCCGCCGTCGCCTCCGTCGAACGCTCAGTGCAGGAGCCGCTCGCCACGCACCGCACCAACCTGGAGGGGAGCATCCAGCTCTTCGAGGCGGCGGCACGCCTTGGGGTCAAGCGGGGCCTCTACGCGTCCTCGGCCGCCGTGTACGGCGACTCGACGAACCTGCCGCTGGCGACGACCGAGGCACCGCGGCCGCTTAGCCCATACGCCGCCGACAAGCTGGCCGGCGAGCACTACCTCGCCTTCTACCATCGGGGCGGCCGGCTGAACGCCACGGCGTTCCGCTTCTTCAACGTCTTCGGACCGCGCCAGGACCCCGCCAGCCCGTACTCGGGCGTCATCAGCATCTTCCTCGACAGGGCGCGGCGCGGCTCCCCGATAACCGTGTACGGCGACGGGGAGCAGACTCGCGACTTCGTGTACGTGGGTGACGTGGTCGCGGCGCTGCTCGCGGCCCTCGACCGTCAAGGCGTCGGGCCCGACGCTCCGTCCGAGCTGCCCATCTACAACGTCGGCCGCAGCGAGCGCGTGTCGCTGCTCGCTCTGCTCGCCACCATCGAGGATCTGCCCGGCGTGCGCTCTCCCCTCGCCGTCAGCCACGGCCCCGCGCGCGAGGGCGATATCCGGCATTCGCTCGCCGACTCGACGCCGCTGAGGACTGCGCTCGGCTGGCAGCCCAGCACGACTTTGGCCGACGGGCTCGCCGCGATCCTGGACCAGCGGGAGTAGCGCCCCCACCGGACCACCGTTGGCCGTGGCGCCGACGCCGGCGAGGGGATCGGGGAGGCCCAGGACCCTACGGCAAGGCTACGGCACGACCCGCGATTTGATCGCCCACCAGTACCAGTTCTCGCCCTGGAGCCGGCTGAACGCCAGGCGCCCGAGGAGGGCGTCGTTCACGAGGCTCTGGTCCTTGGAATGGACCATGAGAAGCGAGCCGCCGTTGTGGACGAGCGCGCCGTGCCGGTTCATCGGGCCGCGCAGGCGCGGCTCCATGCGACCTATGAGCGCTCCCGCGCCGTCCTCGTCGGCCTCCGCGAAGAGTTGACCTACGACCGCGTCCAGATGCCGCGGGTCGGCCTGCAGATCGAAGAGCCGGCACACGCCGCCCCTCTTGAGGTAGTAGACGTACCAGCCGACGGGGGCGTCGCCGTGCCGCACTAGCTGCGCCCTGAAGTCGCCGTGCTCGACGATCCCTGCCATCTGGTCGAACTGCCAGGCGACGTGGGCCTCGTCGTAGCGGGGCCAGAGGCGCGCGCCGCCGAGGAGTTCGGGCGCATGGCGCGCCAGGGCGGCCGGCGCGAGCGTTTCCGAGCGGTAGTCGGCCACGGGTTGGGCGGTGAGGCGCGAGCGCGCCGCGCGCCGCGCGGCCACGTCGCCGCCCCTGACCACCGGACCGAGCACGGGCGCGAGCGTTCGCAGCGCGCTGCTCCGATCGGCCGCGGCGGCGAGACCCACGGCCCCCGGCCTGAAGACCTTCACCCAGCGCAGCGACTGCATCTGCGCGATGCTGCCGCCGAGCAGCTCCCAGATGCGCTCGAACTTCACGTGCCCGCCGTCGCTGAACGTGAACGCCTGCGGCCCCGCCAGGAACTTGCGCAACAGGAAGGCCGCCACCGCGGTCGGGGCCTCCGGGTCGACAACGGACGGGAAGATCCCGGCCAGCGTCCGCTCCTCGCCGTCCACCATCACAGGCATGGCCGTGACCCCAAGGAAGCCGAGGAGCTTGCCGCGCTCGTCCTCGGCGACCAGGGGCCTCACGTCGGCATCGGCGCTGGGGTACTCGACGTACATGCGCCGGACGAGCTCCACCAGGCCCGAGTCCGGCACGCGCGTCTTGCCGCGGAACCAGTACTGCCACAAGGAGGCCACGCCTGCGGCGTCGTCCGGTTCGAACGGGCGGATGCGCATGAGCGGTCCCCTATGCCCCCGCTGGGCCCTCGACCGCCAGCCGCGGTGCGGCGTGCAGGTAGGCGCTAACGCGGCGCTTGCCCGCGATGTCCTTGAACACGCGGTCGACCTGCTCGGCGGTGAGACCGAGGCTGGCCGCGACCTCGGCCGCGCCAATGCCGTGATCGACGGCGTAGAGGCAGAGGTCCATCTTGTCGTACGGCAAGGAGAAGTAGAACTCCTCCTGGCTCTGCGGCATGGAGTAGGTGTCGGTCGTCGGTGGCCGCGACCGGATCTCCTCCGGCACGCCGAGGGCCTCGGCCAGCTGGTAGACCTGCGACTTGTAGAGGTGCGCTATCGGCTTCACGTCCGCGGCGCCATCGCCGTTCTTGACGAAGAAGCCCTGGTCGTACTCGAGGCGGTTCGGGGTGCCGAGCACGCAGTAGTTGAGACGATCCGCGTGGTAGTACTCGAGCATCTTGCGCGTGCGCTGCTTGAAGTTCGTGGCCGCGACGACCTGGAGGTAGTCCTCGAGCGGCAGACGCTCCTTGAACGTGCGACCATCGGGCGCCAAAGCCACGACCGAGAAGAGGCGGAAGCTGTCCGACTCGACGACGGACGGGAGGACGATCTTCGCCTTCCAACCGGGGCCGAACTCGGGGATGACGCGCTTGAAGGCTTCGTCGCGCCTGCGGTAGCAGCCCACCGCGTCGAGGATGGGCGTTATCTCCTCCAGGACGGTCTCGATGCCGGCGCTGGCAGCCGCGCGGGCGCTGAGCCTCAGCGTGTCCTCCGAAGAGTCCGCCTCCGGCATGAGGACGCCGAGCACGTTGCCCGGACCGAACGCGCGAGCAGCCAGCGCCGCCACGACCGTCGAGTCGATGCCGCCGGAGAGCCCGAGCACGCCGCCCTTGCGCCTGAAGGCGCGGACCTCGCGGCGCATGCCGTCCGTGATGGCCTCGATGGCCGCCTCGGGGTCGGCCAGATGCAGCACGTGCGGGCCGAAGGCGTCGGGCATGGCGTCAGGCCCCCTGCGCCAGGCGCCGCCCGATGTAGGCGGCGATGCGCGCCACGCTGTCGAGGTTCTCCGGCAGCGTGTCCTCGTCGGGGATGCTCACGCCGAAGCGCTCCTCGACGAACATGATGAGTTCGAGCACGCCCATGGAGTCGAGCACGCCCGCCTGGGTGAGCGACTCGTCCGCTCCCAGGTCGGCGCCGCCGTTGTCGAGGATGAAGTTGTCCGCGAGGAACTGGCGTACATCGCGGTCGATCGTGGTGAGGTCTGGCATCTTCTCTGGGTCGCTCCTTGTCAGTCGTCTCGAGTCGCCGGCCGGCTTGGCATGCTCAGCGGCGAGCGTTCGCTAGCTCGGGCGGTCGCCTGTCCGTGAGGAAGGGTGGCGGTGGGCCCGTGGAGAGGGGCGGTCACGCCTGCTCCACCAGGCTCTTCTTGCGCACCTTACCGGTGGCGGTCTTGGGGAGGTCGTCCACGAAGCGCACGTCGCGAGGGACCATGAAGCTCTCCAGGCGCGCCATGGCCTCGCGCTTGAACGCCTGCTCCGTGTAGCTCGCGCCGGGGTCGAGGACGACGTACGCCCGCACGGCCTGGCCGAGCAGCTCGTCCGGCACGCCGATCACGGCCGCCTCGCGCACGCCGGGGATGGTCGCCAGGGCGTTCTCCACCTCGACGGGGCTGACCTTCTCGCCGCGGCTCTTGATGATGTCGTCGCTGCGGCCCATGAAGTAGAGGAAGCCGCCCTCGTCGGTACGGAACCAGTCGTGGGTGCAGAGCACGCGCTCGCCAGGGTACTTACCGGGCTTGAGCATGTGCTCCGTCTCGGCCGGCAGGTTCCAGTAGCCGAGCATGACGTGCGGCCCACGCACGTAGAGGGTGCCGGTGACGCCGGGGCCAACGGGTTGGCCGTCCTCGCCCAACAGGTACGTCTCCGTGCCGGGGATGGCTCTGCCGACCGACAGCGGCTTGGCGAGCACGAGCTCCGGCTCCAGGTAGCACACGCGCTTGCACTCGGTGAGGCCGTACATCTTGTACACGAGGGCGCCGGGGCTCATCTCGAGGAGGCCGGGCACGTACTCGTCGGGCAGGTGGGCGGCCGTGTTCGTGTAGCGCCGCACGCTCGGCATGGCGATGGGCGCGTTGCGATGCAGCGAGAGGAGGGTGGCGAACACGGTCGGCACGCCGGGGAACACGGTGACGCCCTCCTCGACCACGCGTTTCACGATGGCGGCCGGGAAGGCGAACGTGCGCTCGAGAACGAGCGTGGCGCCCAGGTGCACGGCCATGAGGGCCTGGTAGAGCCCGTAGTCGAAGGCGAGCGGCAGGAGGTTCAGGATGCGGTCCGACGCGTCCAGCCTCAGGTACTCCACCAAGCTGCCTTGCGCGAAGACCATGTTCTGGTGGCTGAGCATGACCCCCTTGGGGTTGCCCGTGCTGCCGGACGTGTAGACGAGGGCCGCGAGGTCGAGGGGGATGGTGCCCGGGGCGGTCACCGTCGTGTCGGTCCAGGCCCCCAAGCCGCGGATGGTGAACCGTTCGTTGACCGTGGCCCGGCCGTCGGCGTCCTGAGCCGCGCCACCGGTCCCAGGCTCGCCGCCGGTGGCCCCGGCGCCCACGCCGTCCGCGCCGCCGATGAGCACCAGCGCCAGGAGGTTCGGAAGGACCGTCGCCGGGTCGGCCATCAGCCCGGCGATCAGGCGGGCCAGCCGCCCCTCGCTCAGCACGGCCGCCGCGCCGGAGTCGGCGAGCAAGTAGTGGAGCTTGTCTTCCTTGGTCTGCGGGTTGAGGACCATGAACGCGGCGCCCGCGTAGAGCGCGCCGTAGATCCCGACGACCGTGTCGACCGAGTTCTCGAGGAAGATGGCGACCCTGTCGCCGCGGCGCACACCGGCTCCCTGCAGTAGGCTCGCGAAGCGAAGCGCCCGACCGTGCAGTTCGGAGTAGCTGACGCGCTCTTCAGCGGTGACGACCGCCGTTTTCTCCGCATGGGCGGCAGCGCTGATGGTCAAGCTGTCTTGAAGCAGCCTTGGATATCTGGGTTGCATCGGCCTCGCCCTTCCAGTCGGCGCGCCCACCAAGCGGCAGCCGACCCCTTCCAATAGCCGAGTCTATGGACCGACTCTCACGAGACCCTTACACCACCGTCCACCTTCACTCGCGACCCCTCGACCAAGCGGGTCGGCACGGCAGCCGCCGCTAACCGCGGGTTGGCGACCGTCGTCTCGTCCAGGAGCATCGTCGAGAGGACCCCGACCAGGCCCATCTCGTCGCTCTCGCTGAAGCCGACGTCGGCGTAGCGCCGCGCCTTCTCCGCAAGCTTGGTCACGTGGGGCACGTTGAAGAGGCCGGTGGCGGCCAACCGTTCCGGCGCCAGGAGCTCATCCACGTACGCCGGCGCACCCGGTCCGAAGAAGGCGCGCAGGATGGGGGCTCGGTAGGGGCGCTTGGGGCGCTTGTTGATCTCGTCGGGCAGCACCTTGGCGAGCGACTTGCGGAGCAGGTACTTCTCCTGCAGGTCGCGGAGCCGCAACCGCTCGGGCAGGCCGGCGGCGAACTCCGCGACGTGCACGTCCAGGAACGGGAAGCGCCCCTCGACCGAGTTGGCCGCGAGCATGCGGTCGCCCTGCGAGTGGAGGAGGAAGCCCGCCAGGAAAGTGGCTATCTCCAGGTACTGCGCCTGGCCGAGCGGGCCCATGGTCGCGTATCCGACCGGCAGGCGGTCGATAACGCGCGCTTCCGGGTCGCCGACCTGCTCCCTGGTTGACAAGGTCTCCTGGCCGAGGAACCGCAGGTTGCGCCCCGTAGTCTTGAAGCGTGGTCGGTGGCTGTAGAGCGGGTCGTCCAGGTCCAACATGCCGGCCTTGAAGAACTCGGCCATGAACCCGCCGCCCTGCTGCAGGTCGCGGGAGAGGTACGGGTAGAGCTTGCCGAGGAGCCGCGGCCTGAGCTTCGACTCCGGCTGGCGCGCCCAGAAGCGCCGCACCATGGCCTCTTGGAAGAGGTTGTAGCCGCCGAGGAGCTCGTCCGAGCCCTCGCCGGTGAGCACCACCTTGAAGCCGGCGTCGCGCACGGAACGCGAGAGGAGGATGAGGGGCGCAGGCGCCGTGCGGAGCATGGGCTTCTCCGCGAAGCGGACGACCTCGGGGAACGCGGCGGCCACGTCGGCATCCGAGACCTTGATGGTCCGCAGGTTCACTCCCAACTCGTCGGCCATGCGCCGCTGGAAGGCGGACTCGTCGAAGCGCGGGTCCTCGAACGACACGCTGAACGCTTCCAGCGGTCCGCGGGTGTGGCGTCGCGCCAGGGCGGTCGTCGCGCTCGAATCCAGGCCGCCGCTCAGGTAGACGCCCACCGGGACGTCGGCCCGCAGGCGGATGCGCGTGGCCTCGTCCAGGAGCGCGAGTAGCTCCTCCTGGAGCTCAGCGACGGACCCCTGCCTCACGCCCTCGCGCGGGCCGAAGCGGATGTCCCACCAGCGCACCGGCACCTTGGGCCCGTCAGGGCCGACCCACTGGTAGTGGCCGGCCGGCAGCTCACGGATGCCGGGGAAGGCGCTGCGGTCGGGCTGGACGGCCCAGATCGTGAACGTCTCGACGAGGGCGAACGGGTCGATGCGCCTGTCCGCGCGCGGGTGCCGCAACAAGGCCTTCGCCTCGGAGGCGAACACGAAGTCGCTCCCGAACTCGGCCGTGAAGAGCGGCCGGATGCCGAAGCGGTCGCGGGCGAGGAGGAGCCGTTTCGTGGCGTGGTCGAAGACGGCGAGTGCGAACTCGCCGTTGAGCCGCTCCAGGAAGGAGACGCCCCACTCCTCGAAGGCGTGCGCGATGACCTCGGTGTCGGAACGCGTGCGGAAGGCGTGCCCGAGGCCTTCGAGCTCCGCCATGAGCTCCGGGTAGTTGTAGATCTCACCGTTCTGCATGACCCAGTAGCGGCCGTCCTCGTTGGAGAGGGGCTGGTCGCCGCCGGCCAAGTCGATGATGGCGAGGCGTGTGCTGACCATCCCGAAGGGGCCGTCCAGGTAGAGGCCGACGCCATCGGGGCCCCGATGGGCGAGCTCGCCGGCCATCACGTTCAGGAGAGACTCGGTCGCACGCTTCTCGTAGTGGTAGATTCCAGCGATTCCACACATATAAAGGTCGGCAAAGGCTCCTTAGCCCGACCATTGTGTCACGCCTTCCATCACAGCGGTCTGAGCAGGCTCCGAAGGACCAAGGTCACAGCCTTCGGCCGGATGGGAAGTGCTACCATCGTTGCACCTTTGCCGGAGACAGACGGCATTAACTTCTTGCTAGGAACCTGAACGGGGACGGTTGACGTATGTACAAGTCGCAAGTTGGAAGATGGCTGCTTGCAGCGCTCTCGCTGGCGCTGATTGTTGCCGGTTGCACAAAGCCGACCCCGCCGCCGCCTGTCCTACCGACCATCAGCGCCTTCTCGGTGGAACCCGACACCATCGTTGAGGGGGAAAGCGCCACCCTCAGTTGGACCGTCGCGAACGCGAACACCGTGAGCATCGTCGTCGACGACGTCGTCATCCACGAGTCCTCGGAACTGAGTGGAACCTTGAGCGTAACGCCGCTCGCTACCACCGAGTACCACCTGGTCGCGCTGAGAGGCACGCGGTCGGTGGAAGAGACGGTCACGCTCACCGTCACACCGGCTCCCGTCCCCCTCCGAATCCAGTCATTCACCGCCGATCCCGCCTCTCTCCCCGCCGGCGGTGGCACGACGCAGCTCTCTTGGGCGGTGACGGGCGCATCGGGGATAGTCATCGCGGCCGTCGGGGGCGATGTCGTCTACACGGGCGAAGAGGCCAGCCACGCCATCGAGGTCGACCTAACGGGCACCACGACCTTCACGCTGACAGCCACAGGCGAGAACGGCGTGACGGCGGATGAGAACGTCACCGTTGGCGTTGCCCTACCGGCTCCGACGATCGACTCGTTCAGCGCTTCGCCAGGCAACTTGCCCGTGGGCGGCGGCACGACCACCCTCAGTTGGGTCGTCTCCAACGCCGACACCGTGCTGATCGAGGTCGTGGGTGGCAGCACCATCTACGACGGCTCCGAACTCGACCACTCCGTGGCTGCCACCGTGCCCGTTACCAGGACCTTTCGCCTCACGGCTTCCTCGAGTGTCGGTTCCGTTGACCGCGACGTGATCGTGACCGTCGACGCACCGCCACCGCCAGTGATAGTCACGCTGCAGGCAACGCCCAGCAACCTGCCCTACGGCGGGGGAACTACGGACATCAGTTGGACGGTCACCGGAGCAACGAGCGTCCAGCTGAGCCCGGTCGGCGGCTCTCCGGTCTACTCGGGTACCGAGCTCACGCATTCCGTCAATGTGTCCGTCAGCGTCACCGCTACCTTCCGGCTCGTTGCCACATCTACGGTCGGCAGCGTGAACGCCGACGTCACGGTGACCGTGGCTCCGCCGCCGCCACCGCCCGTCATCACGGCCTTCACCGTCACACCACCCACGTTGCCGTATACGGGCGGTGACGTATCGGTCTCCTGGAACGTCACTGGGGCCAGCAACATCGTCGTGCAGGTCGTCGGTGGGTCGACGCTCTACGACGGCTCTGCAGCTGCGAGTTCCGTGACGCACACCGTTACGGCGGACACGACGTACTCGATCACTGCGACCAACGCCGGAGGCTCGGTCAGCGACACGGCGAGCGTCACGGTCGCCGCGCCCCCGGCGGCCGTCATGCAAGACCTTTCCGCCACCGTCATCTCAGGTAGCCGCCTGCAAGTCGTGTGGCATGCTACCGACGCCATCTCGTTCGATGTCTATGCGGTATCCGCGGACGATACCCCCAGCCTCCTCAGCGGCAACGCCACTTCTCCCTTGACCGTCCCCATCCCCGCGAGCACCAACCAGATCATCCGGGTCGTGGCTCGCGGCCCCGGTGGTGACGACTCCGATCAGGTGATCCCGGCGAACGTGGTCGTGTCTGCCGCCGATTACGACCAGTACTACCTGCTTGGCTACTCGCCCGAGACGCCGATACCCGGCACCTTGCGCCAAGTACTCGCCGACGCCGTGCCAGGGTCGGTCGTAGGCTTCGCCTCCGACATCACCGAGATAGCGCTCGAAGGGGTCGACCTGCAATCCACGGCTGGCGGCACCGTCGACGCCCACCTGATACTGCGAAAAGACGTCACGGTGAGCGGCCCGACGTCACGCGTCACACTCCGGGGCTCTTACAACATGGACCTCCCCGGCATCGTCGACCCCTTCACGTACGAGAGCAGGCTCATCTGGATCGGTCCGGGGCGGCAGATCGTGCTGGAGAACCTGAACCTCCGCGACGGCACCTTCATCTTCAAGGGCGCCGGCATATTCAACGGCGGTACCTTGACCGTCCGGGACACCGACATCCTCGACAGTAGAGCCTGGGAAGGCGGAGGCGGCATCTGGAACTCGGCGACGGGCAACCTGCGCCTCGAACGGGTCGTGCTCAGCGGCAACGAGGCGGCGGTGCTCGATACCGAGGACGGCAACCCTCTCGTGATTCGAGATCAAGTTCTGGCCGGTCAGTGGTTCAACCTTCAGGGCTACGGCGGCGCGCTCTTCAACGACGGTGGAACAGTCTATATGGAGGACACCACCGTGAGTTCGAACCGTTCCCGCTTCTCGGGAGGGGCCATCTACTCCAACGGTGGAAGCCTCGAGATCGTCGCCTCGACGGTGACCGGCAACGCATCGAACTACGCCTATTACACGCCTGGCGGCAACCAACCGGGCTTCGGCGGCGGCATCGTGCTCACGAACGCTGCGGCACTGACCCTCACCTCGGTCACTCTCTCGGGCAACTCCGCTCAACGCGAAGGCGGGGCGCTCTACATGGACGCAGCGACTTCGATCATCCATTCTGGCGTCGCGATGAACAACAACAGCGCGGACTATGGTGGTGGGATAAGCCAGAAGTACAACCAGGCGGTAGGCGAGCTCGACCGCACAGGGATGACGTTCATCGGTAACACCGCCACCAGCGCCGGGCCCGACTACTACGGCGTCTGCCTTGACTGCTTACCCGCCGCAGGCGCGACTCGGAATGGCACGCTAGATCTCTCGTCCCCAGGCCTATATACCCCTTCAACGGACGGCTCGCGCTTCAGATGAGACGGAGGCCCTAGCCCTAAGACGGTTCACATCCTGGCTGTGTATTGTCAATTCCAATGTGCGCAACCGGATGTGAACCGTGATCGAAAGCAAGCAATCCGTTTACCTGCTGAACGACCCACGACGTGCAAAGCCGCGGAACCTTATGCTGGCCGGCTTTCGCGTAGCAATGCTTCCCCTTCTTCTCGTCGCCCTTTGGGGCTGTGCGGCGGTATCCCCATCCGGCGAGGTGGAGCCTACCGAACCGAGAAAGCTCGAGTGGCGCGCCTCAGACATCGGAACAGTGACGCTTGGCGGCGCCTTCGAGTTCCTAGACAGGAACCTGGGCGACTTCGTCCTATCTGGAAGCGGACTCGACATCTGGGATCCCGCCGACAGCTTCTACTTCCTTTACAAGGAGTACACGGGCGATTTCGACGTGACCACGCGGGTCTCCGACATCCTTGACACCCATAGTTGGGCGAAGGCCGGGCTCATGGTACGGGCGAGCACCGACCCGGACTCGGCACACGCCCTAGTATCCCTCACCCCGCGGGGCGTAACAGAGTTCATCTTCCGCACCACGCATGGGGGCCCTTCCGACTTCCACCTCAACTACGACTTCAGCGACCCGAGCGGGCTCAAGCAACCCCTGTGGCTGAGGCTCTCCAGGAGCGGCGAGTCGCTCAGCGGCTACGTGTCGACCGACGGGGACACCTGGGAGTTCGTCGGCGACGCCGACATCACCTTCAGTGGCAAGGTTCTTGTCGGCGCCGCGGTCAGCAGCCGGAACGCTGCGGAACGGACCCGCGCCCACTTCGTGGACTACACCATCGCGCGCCCCAACGGCGACCCGGTGGAACCCACACCCACCCCGAACCCCGATCCAACGCCCAACCCCAATCCCACCCCGGATCCGACGCCCACCCCCGAACCTACTCCCGACCCGACCCCCACGCCCGAACCCACTCCAACACCCACCCCCGAACCGACGCCCCCACCGGCCCTCCCGCTACCGACATCCGGGTGGGTGTGCCCTACCACCCCACTAACGCCTTCCTACGCGGGAACCATCTTCGTCGATGCTTCGAGCGGCAACGACCAGGGCAGCGGCGCCCTCTCCCAACCACTCAGATCGGTTCAAGCCGCGGTCAACCGCGCCAGACCCGGTGACGTGGTCCAGCTGCGCGGGGGAACCTACCCCATCGGCTTCACAGTCCGGAACTCCGGAACCGCATCGGCTCCGATCGTCGTCGAGTCCTACCCCGGGGAGTGCGCCATCCTTGACGGCAGCGGCTACAGAAACGGCGAGCGGGTCGTTCTGGAGGACGTGCAGTACGTCATGCTCCGCAACCTGGTCGTGCGCAACTCCTCGCATGAGGGCGTGCTCGTTACGGGCGGCAACAACAACACCGTCTCAAACCTGCAGATGTACGCGAACCATTACAGTGGCATGACCATCCTTAACAGCAGCAACAACAGCCTCAGGTACCTGATTAGCCACGACAACTACGACGACTCTGGGGGCGGCGACTCCGACGGGATTAGCATCTCGACCGGCTCTGGGAACCGGCTCTCCTACTGCCTCGTCTACCGCAACTCCGATGACGGCGTCGATACTTGGCGTTCGACGGGTACGGTGGTGGAGCGCTGCATCAGCATCGCCAACGGCTTCCAGGGAGGCAACGGTGTCGGCTTCAAGATGGGATCGCCTGGATACACCGTTGGTACCACCGTGCAGTTCTCGATCGCGCACGGCAACAAGACCAACGGGTTCGACAACAACCAAGCCAATGACGTGACCTTCATCAACAACACGTCGATAGGCAATGGGGCGTACAACTACAGCGTAGGTAACGCCAGCTCGATCACCAACAGCCTCTCCGTCAACGGAAAGGTGGCCATATGGACGGGCGCCTCGGGCGACAGGGTCAGCAGCCACCACAACAGCTGGGATCTCGGTCTCTCAGAAGGCAGTCTTCTCTCGGCCACAGACCTCAGCAACCCGTGGTACGCGACCCTTGCCACCGGTAGCCCGGGCCGCGGTGTCGGCGTGAACGGAGCCGACCTAGGGGCCCTCGCCTACGGCAGTTCGATCGAGAAAGCGCTCGGACTGATCCTCTCGGATTTCCTCAAGTAGGCCCCGTCCTACTGACTGTCATGTCGATGTCTCCCGCCGCGCACGCCCGCACGACGAACGACGCTACGCGCCCGGCGCGGCATGCAAGAGAGTTCATAGCGTCCTGGAGGTACGGCATGTAAGCATCTGGCAAGGCGCTCGCATCAACGCGAGTAGGCCTAGGACGTACTTCGAATGCGACGATGCATCGGCCTGTGATTGGGCGCTTGGGGCCATGCGGAGCATATAGCGCAACCGGTCGAAGTCGGTTCACCCGTTTTCACGAACTCGAACTCGGCCGCAAGTACCCACCTAGTCGGACATCCACAAGAGGGAGTCCGGAGGCGATGAACCGTTGTTCCCAATGTGGGCATCAAGGGACACGGGGAGCCAGTGATGCAACCGGCCGGTTTACTGTGCAGCAGGTTGCATCCCGACCAATGAGGAGTTGGTTTGGATGCGAAAGGTTCTCGATTTACGCAAGGGGCGCCCGTCTCTTGCCAGTGTCATCGGAATAGCGTTCCTGACGACCATCCTGAGTGCTTGCGGGGTCAACTCAGATCTCGGAAACCGCCCCAATAATGTCCTGAGGCTTGCGGTCTCCTCGCCCTCGTCCCCGAGCGAAGACGGCGCCAGCCTCGCAGGAGCGACGCTCTCAGGCGTCGTGAAGCTCATCGTGAGTTCGTCCACAGAACTCGGCGACGTGAGTTTCTACCTGGACGACTCCGCCTTGCCGGCAACGGAGGTCAGTGCCGACAGCGCGCGCGCTTTCCTGCTCGATCTGAGTTGTCAGGCCGACGGGCAGTACACCCTCGCCGTCACGGCCGAAGCCGCAGACGGCAGGCTGCTTCGCGGAGACTCCCTGGTGACGATCTCAAACGAGGATGGCACCTTGTGCGAACCCGGGACACCCCCGACCACACCGCCCGTGCCGCCGACCACGCCACCCGTAGTACCGAGCCTTCCCGGCACGGAGCGACCACTCCCCGCAGCAACGATGTACGTATCGCCCAACGGTAGTGCGTCGGCCAACGGTCGCTCCATTGACGCGCCAACGACCCTGGCACACGCGACCGAACTGGTCGAGCCGGGAGACGTCGTATACCTAAGGGGTGGCACCTACCCCATCCAGGTGAGGTTCAAGCGCTCCGGAACCGCCGACGGACCCATCGTATGGGCCTCCTACCCTGGCGAATGGGCCGTCCTGGACGGTTCGGACAAGCCGGTAGTCGAAAGCAAGGACCGGGTGTGGGTCCAGGGGATCCAATACAACGAGTTCCGCAACTTCGAGGTGCGCTATGGCCCCCAAGAAGGCATCTACGTAGAGTCATCCAACGACAACATCTTCAGCGGCATAGTCACGCATCACAACCACTACAGCGGCATCCTCAACGTTTACAGCAACCGGAACCTCTACGAGTACGTGGTCAGCCATGACAACTTCGACTACGCCAACCCGTACGGCCGGATAGGCGACGACGCCGATGGCATTAGCATCTCCAGCGGCGACGGCAACGAACTCTACCGTGTGATCGTCTTCAACAACTCGGATGACGGCATCGACACATGGGTCTCGACGAACACGGTGGTCGACGGAGCCATCTCGTTCAGCAACGGCAACGGGGCGTACGGCAACGGCAACGGCATCAAGGCCGGGGGTCGGGATGCCACGGTGAACACCATCGTCCGCAACTCCATCGCGTTCCACAATCGAGCGCATGGCTTCGACGACAACAGTGGTAGGGGCGTGCAGTTCATCCACACCACGGCGTTCGACAACGGCGGCTACGCGTACGTCGCCGGCAGCTACACCACTCTTCGCTACAGCATCGCCTACGGTGGGAGAGGCGCCGGCCTCTGGGACGCCAAGAGCATCGCCAACACGTGGGACATGGGCATAGCCAACCCAGGCTTCATCAGCACGAACCCCACAGACGATAACTTCCTGACCCCGGACCAGAACTCACCCGTGGCCGGCAAGCTGGATGGTGAGCAGAGCGATCTCGGCGCCATCCAGGTCGGCGACAAGTTCGGTGCGTGGATCGCTCCATTGGCCAGCTACGTCAACCTGGCGAGCTCGGCCGCCGCGATGACGTTCGCGACGGCCGGACGGTAGCGAACGGCCGGACGTTCGACCGTGCCGGCCACCAACGCCAGTCACGCCCGTTTGCGTCCCGGCACTACCGAATGAGCCTGTAGCGCGACACGGAGGCCACAGGTCCGGCGGGCGCGGGGGGGCCCCGCCCCCCGCGGGAGCTGTGGGGGGAGCCGCCGGCCCCGCCGGGGGGGCGCAC
>CAUJFI010000128.1 GCA_963170125.1 Deinococcota bacterium
TCGCCGACGTCGCCGACCTGGTCTCCCGCTACGCGACCGCGGTCTTCGAGCGCCCGGCGATCGGCGCTCCGCTGGGCAACCCTGGCAGCAGCGGCGTCTCGAGCCTCGGCTCGGCGCTCCCCTCATCGCCCGCACCTACACGATCGAGCGCGACCCAGGCCATGGCCTCGATGCCGCAGGGTGCGTCCGGCTCGCACGGCACCCAGGCGCTCCGCGCACACAGCGCCGGCGGCGCCACCGTCGCCGGCGCCGACTTCAACGCCGCGCTGGGCGGCCTGACCGCCGGAATCCAGACCAACCCGGGCGCCACCATGGCCGAGGCCGCGGGGCTGCCCTTCGTCCAGACAGGCGCCATGCCCGGCGTGACGGCGGCACCCGGCGCGGTCCGCGCGGTGTCCACCTCCCAGACCTCGGTGCTCCCCGCAAGCCGCGAGGTCGAGGTCACCGGCACCCCGCCTGCAGCGCAGCCCCCTGCGCCCGCCGCCTCACCCACCCTCGCCGCCGATCTCCGGCGCCTGGATCCGCACACCCTGGTCGCCCAGCTCGGTCACGGCGACCGCCGTATCGTGGACCCCGTCCACGTGCTGCTCAACGAGTCCGTGTCGCGCTACGGCGACGCGATCGTCGCGGCGTTCCCGGGCCCCATGGGGCGGGGTCGGCGCGCAAACGTCGCCGGCGGCGTTCCCATCGAGTCACATGGCCCGCTCGTGCACCTCGTCAGCCAGCACCTGGGCCTGCTGGCGCCGCGGCTGCGCGCCCACCTCGAGAGCCCCTCGGCCGACGCGCGCTTCTACGCGGCGCAGCTCCTCGCCAAGGCCAACGACCTGGGCGCAATTCCGGCGCTCGGACAGAGGCTCTTCGACCGCGACGAGCAGGTCCGGTTGACGGCGCTGCGCTACCTCGAGGGGGTGCGGCACGACCCCGGCTTCGCGCTCGTGCTCCAGGTCATCCGCGCCCAGCTGCGAAACCCCGACCCGTGGTACGTCGAAGGCGCGATCGCGCTCGTGCTCCACCTGCGCGATCTGGGCGGCATCCCCTTCCTCATCGAGGCGCTCGACATCGTGCCGCCCGCGGTCGCCGAGAAGGCCGGGCTGGCGCTGACCCGACTCACGTTCCAGGATCACGCAACCAACGCCAGGCGATGGGAGAAGTGGTGGCGTCGCTCCGGCAACGAGGATCGACGCCGCTGGCTGCTCGACGCCATGGTCGACCCCTCGCGCACCATCCGGGAGAACGCCGGGCGCGAGCTCCGGGGCCTGCCGAACCTGGTGGTCAACTACAACCCCGACCTGGACAAGGCCTCGCTCAAGGTCGCTCAGCGCGCGGTCGAGCGGTATCTCTTCGGTCGGTAGCCGCCGCGCAGTCTGCCCCCGCAAGCGCTCGCCGGTTGGTCGCCCTGGTGACGAAGCCCGCCGCCGGGGGGCAACCCGCTTCTTGCATCCCGCCACCCGACACGCTAACCACCCCCGCCGTCATCTGGCCGCGCGCTGTCTGCCCGGCCTGGAGTCCCCCATGAAGATCGGTAACTTCGAGCTCGACACCGACACGATCCAGGCCCTCGTCTTCGTGGGTCTTGCCACGGGCGCCATCGTGGTCTTCACGGGCATCGGCATGCTCGCCAACCACTGGAACAAGCAGGCCAGCGCGGACCGCGACACCGTCGACTACAGCCACGCGCACGCCGAAGATCACGGGACAGCGCACTGAGTCCGGCGCGGAGTCGCGACGTGTCTACTATTCCGCGCGCGCTGGTCACCGGCGCCTCCAGCGGCATCGGCCGCGCTACGGTCGAGCGCCTGGTTCGCGACGGGTTCCGTGTCGCCGCCGTCGCGCGGTCTGCCGAGCGCTTGGCGCAGCTCGCAGACCAGCTGGGTGACGACGTCCTGCCCGTCGTTGCGGACCTCGCCGTCGACGAGGGAGTCACCGCCGCCGCCGCGCAGGCCGCCGATCGGCTCGGTGGCATCGATGTGCTCGTGAACGCGGCAGGCGTCATCGACTCCGGCGCCATCGAGGACGTGGACGTCGAGCGCTTCGACGCGGTCATGAACCTCAACGTGCGCTCGGTCTATGCGCTCACGCGCGCCGTGCTGCCCACGCTTCGCCAGAGCGCCCGGCCCGGCGCCATCGTCAATATCTCCAGCGTCGCGGGCCTGCGGCCCTTCCCCAACCTGTCGGCCTACTGCGTCTCCAAGGCCGCGCTCGACCAGCTCACGCGCTCGCTCGCCATCGAGCTCGCGCCCGCGGGCATCCGGGTCAATGCCGTCAACCCCGGCGTCGTCGTCAGCGAGCTCCATCGCCGCGGCGGCATGGCCGATGACGCCTACGCCGCCTTTCTGGAGCGCGGCCGGGCCACTCATCCCCTCGGGCGCGTCGGCACTCCCGAGGAGGTCGCGGGGCTCATCGCGTGGCTCCTCTCGGACGCCGCGTCGTGGATCACCGGCGAGACGATCGCGAGCGACGGCTGACGTCACCTGACGGCGCTCCGCTGAGCTCTCCGGTGCAACATTCGCCCGTCTGTCTCGCCATCTGCCGCCGCTGCCGCAACGACGAGCGCCGCGCGGCAGGCGCCGCGCTGCCCGAGCCGCTCCTCGAGCATGCGCGCGCTGGCTGCGCCTCCCGGGGCCTCGACGTCCATGTCCGCCTCTCCCAGTGCCTGCACTGCTGTGACGGCGGCCACACCGTCCGCGTCGAGCGGGGTGACAACGAGGTCTCGCTGGTAGGGATCCGCACGGTAGCCGAGCTCGACGGGGTGCTCGATGCCGTCGAACGTCTCGCCCGGGCCGACGTCCCCGAGGCCCTGCGGCCCCGCGTCTGGCAGCGCTGGGAGGCGGGGAAGATGGTGTTCCACCGCGCGCTGCGACCGGCGAGCGGCTAGGGCGTGCAGCCGGTGATGGATCGGATGTTCGGGACGTGGCCCCCCGGGATGTTCGGCCGGGACGAGATGGCGAAGCGCCTGGCCCCGATCAGGGCGCGCGTGCGGTAGATGACGTCGACGTAGTAGACGGAGCCGGCGTCGATGACGACGGGCACGATCGCGCCGTACACGCCGCTGTTGGGCTCGAGATCGGCGGAGACGAAGACCAGCGCGTCGGTGCTCGCCCAGATCTTCACGCTCTCGACCTCGAGCCGCGAGCCTCCCGGGTCGACCACCGCCGCCACGATCGTACCCCCTCCCATCGGCGTCAGCGAGACGGTCGGCTCCGCTGGCAGATACGCAAAATCCGCGTCGGTCCCGAACCAATGGCCGAACCACAGCTGCTGGCCCCCACTGGCGTGGATCTCGGCGCGGGCCTCGATACTCGCCGACGACTCCAGGCCCGTGATGGAGTAGCAGCCGTGGTCGAAGTTCGCCGCGATGGCCGTGCGCCGCGTGACTGTGCCCGGGATGGCGTCGTAGGTCGCGACGTGTGCCGAGAGGGGGAAGAACTCGTCGGTCGAGCCGTTGATCATGAGGACGTTCGCGCGAGGCGCTCCGGCGACCAC
>CAUJFI010000129.1 GCA_963170125.1 Deinococcota bacterium
GCGTTGCTGGCGGCGCTGCTGGTCGAACTGCTCATGGGCACCGTCTCTTGGCAAGTCGTCGAGCCTCGGGGCAGCGGCGAGTCGTTCGCCTTGTTCGCCGGCTTCTCGCTCTCGGGAAGCTGGGAGAAGGTCGTGCGCCTCGAGCTCGCCGCGCGGGGCAGCGACCAGGCGGAGATCGACTCGGTCACGCAAGATCCGGACGAGCGGCGGAAGTTCGCCGCCCGCAACCGCGTCGAGCTCATGCTGTGGGCCGACGGCAAGCCCCTGCGCTGGGTCGTCACCGGGAGTAGGGACGCCTTGGTGCAGGATCACGGCCTGATCGCGGGGTGGCAGAGGCGCGGCGAGCTCCTCGCGGGGCTGCAACCCGGGCAACACCTCTACCTGAACCCATGGCTCGATATCGCGTTCTTCGCCAAGTCCGCCTCACGCACGCCGCTGATGGCCGGCCTGGCTCCCGCGCTCCTGGGCAGTCTCTGGGTGATCGGGCTGGTCATACTCATCGCCGTTCCCGTCGGCGTCGGCGCGGCGATCTACCTGGAGGAGTACGCGGCCGACAACGTCTTCACGCGGGTCCTCGAGGTCAACCTACGCAACTTGGCGGGGGTGCCCAGCATCGTGTACGGGATCCTCGGCCTGACGGTGTTCGTGCGCCTTATGGGCCTCGGTCCGGTCATCCTCGCCGCCGCCCTCACGCTGTCGTTGCTCGTCGTGCCGGTCGTCGTCATCGCCTCGCGCGAGGGCATCAGGAGCGTCCCGGCTTCCATGCGGCAGGCGGCTTACGGCCTGGGCGCCACCAAGTCGCAGGTGGTCTTCCGCGTCGTGCTCCCGGCGGCGCTGGCGAGCGTCGTGACCGGCGTCATCCTGGCGGTGGCCCGTGCCCTGGGCGAGACGGCGCCGCTGCTCGTGATCGGCGCCGCCGTGTTCGTTCCAGGGCTCCCGAACGGACCGCTGGCGCAGTACACGGCGCTGCCCATCCAGATCTACACCTGGGTGGGAGAGAACGAGCGGGAGTTCGCCCACGTGGCGTCCGCAGGCATAGTGGTGCTCCTGGGCGTGTTGGGACTGCTGTACGGCGCGGCGTTCTGGCTGAGGCGCAAGTACGAGAGGCGTTGGTGAAGCAAGGTGATTGGAAGGACAGCGTGAGCAAGGCACTCCCGGAAGACCACGTCACGGTCCGCACGCAGAGCGTGCCGGCTAGCGACGCCGTAGTCGGCATCGAGGGGTTCAGCCTCTGGTACGGAGGGTTCAAGGCGCTCAAGAACGTGTCGTTGACCGTGCCTCGCGGGCAGGTCACGGCGCTGATCGGCGCGTCAGGCTGCGGCAAGAGCACGCTCTTGCGCAGCATCAACCGCATGAACGACCTGGTCGACGGTGTGCGGACGGAAGGGCGAGTGACTTACGAGGGGCACGAGTTGTACGGCGCTGGCGTCGATCCGGTCGAGGTCAGGCGCCGCGTCGGCATGGTCTTCCAGAAACCCAACCCGTTCCCCAAGTCCATCTACGACAACGTCGCCTTCGGACCGCGGCTGACCGGTCGGACGAAGGACCTGGACGCGACGGTCGAGCGGGCCCTGCAGGACGCCGCGCTCTGGGACGAGGTGCAAGGCAACCTGAAAGGCTCCGCCTTCGGCCTCTCCGGTGGTCAGCAGCAACGCCTATGCATGGCGCGCGCCTTGGCGACGGAGCCGGCCGTGCTGCTCATGGACGAGCCGACCAGCGCGCTCGACCCGATCGCCACCGACCGCATCGAGCGCCTCATCGCCGACCTCAAGGGGCGCTACACAGTGGTCATAGTCACGCACAACATGCAGCAGGCCGGCCGAGTGAGCGACCGCACCGCCTTCATGCACTTGGGCACGCTCGTCGAGGAGGGGCCGACGGACCAGATGTTCACCGCCCCCAAGCACGAACTCACCGAGCGTTACGTGTCGGGGCGGTTCGGCTGAGGGGGAGGCGCGAGGTCGACGCCGTTCACCTCGTTCATCGCCCGCTCCGCGCCGCTCCTGGCGATGAGCTCGACGGCGTCGGCGGCGCTCGCGACGACGCGCCCCAGCAGCACCGCCTCGCCTTCGTCGAAGCGGCTAAGCACCCAGTTCTCCGTGGCCCAGCCTTCTGGCGGTCGTCCCACGCCTACCTTCAGGCGCCAGAAGCCCGGGCCAATAGCACGGGCGATGTCCGCCACGCCGCGCTGCCCCCCGCCGCTGCCGCCGAACCTGACGCGGAGGCGCCCCAAGGGCAGATCGATGTCGTCGTGTACCACGAGTAGTTCGGCCGGACGCACCCCGCCCTTCGTTAGAGCGGCCTGGACCGCCCGGCCCGAGAGGTTCATGAAGGTCAGGGGCTTGAGCAGCTGAGCGGTGGTCGACGCGAGGGTAGCGGGCGGCAGCTTGGCGGTGGCGGCCTCGCGCTCCTGCCTGAAGGCGCCGCCGTGCCTGCGTGCGACCTCGTCAATGACGAGGAACCCGGCGTTGTGCCGGGTTCCTGAATAGCGCGGGCCTGGGTTGCCTAGGCCGACAACAAGCCTTACAGGGGTCGTGTCCGAGGGTAGCCCCAACCCTGGTCGTTACTCGTCGCCGGCGGAGCCGATGACTTCGGGCTCGGTGGCGCCGGCGGAGCTGTCGTCGGACACCCGAGGCGGCACGACGGCCACGACGGAGAGCTCGAGGTCGTCGAGCACGGTGGCTTCCTGAGGGAGACCGGCCACGAGGTCCCTCACGTGGAGGCTCTCGCCGATCTTGACCGAGGACACGTCGAGGGTGACGTGGTTGGGGATGAAGCGGGGCAGGACGGAGATCTTGACCTCGCGGCGCTGCACGTCGAGCAGACCACCGTCGCGCACGCCAGCGGCCGTGCCGACGACCTCGATGGGCACGTGGACCTCGAGGGCCTCGTCGGCCGTCACCGCGAAGAAGTCGACGTGCATGGGCTCGCGGCGGCGCTTGTCCATCTGGACCTGCTTCACGAGCACGGCATGCTCCTGCCCGTCGACCACGAGGTCGATGAGGGAGGAGGTCCCCTGTGCCCGGAAGGCCTTGTCGAACGCACGCATGTCGAGCGTGATGGACTCGTTGAGGTCCTTGTTATAGACGACCGCCGGGAGCTTCCCGTCGCGGCGCAACTGCGCGGCCGTGCCCGGCGCGCGCTTCTCAGCTTCGATCCTCATGGTTCCTCCGGTGCGTCTTCCCTTGTGCGGCGACGCGATCGCAACTAGTGACGATACTCGTTATCACCCGTGTCTGTAAAGACACGCCGAGCGCGAGGGGCGCGGCGGGCTGCCGGGCATGCCGATCGGTGGAGCTCGCCAGGTCTTCCGAGGCGCACGCGGGTGCGGCTAGCGTGCCACCGTAGGTGTCTTCTTCAGTTGGCGAACAGGGAGCTGACGGACACGTGGTCGTGAACGTTGCGGATCGCCTGCGCCAGCAGCGGGGCCACGCTAAGGACATGGATGCGGTCGGTCGTCTTGGCCAGCGGCACGGTGTCGGTGACGTAGATGCCGGTGATGGCGTCGTGCGTGAGGCGCTCAAGCGCCGGCGGCGTGAACACGGCGTGCGTAGCGGCGACGCGCACGTCCGGCTGTGCGCCGAGCCGCAGCAAGGAGTCGATGCCGTGGCGCATGGTACCGGCGGTGGAGATCATGTCGTCGATGATGATCGGGCGCTTCCCATCGACGTCGCCGATGACGTGCGTCACCTCGGTCTCGGTCGGGCTCGTGCGACGCTTGTAGAGCATCACCAGCGGCAGGTTCAGGTGGTTGGCCAGGCGCCGAGCTTCCGTCGCGCGGCCGACATCGGGGGAGACCACGACGCTGTCGGTGAGGTCCATGTTCTTGAGGTGACCGCCCAGGATGGGCAGCGCCGTCAGGTGATCGACGGGAACGTCGAAGAAGCCTTGGATCTGCCCGGCGTGCAGGTCGACGGTGATGACGCGATCGGCACCGGCGGTCTCGAGGAGGTTGGCCACGAGCTTCGCCGTGATCGGCTCGCGGGCCTGCATCTTCTTGTCCTGACGGGCGTAACCGAAGTACGGGATGACGGCGTTGATCCGCCAGGCGGAGGCGCGGCGCAGCGCGTCGGTCAGGACGAGAAGCTCCATGAGGTTGCTGTTCACGGGAGCGCAGGTCGACTGGATGATGTAGCAGTCGGCGCCGCGGACGCTCTCGTCGATGCTGATGCGGGTCTCTCCATCGGGGAACCGACCGACCGTGCCCTGGGCGATGTGGGTGCCAAGGTAGTCGGCGACGGCCCGCGCCAGCGCCGGGTTGGCGTTGCCGGTGAACAGCTTGACGTCCTCGCCGCTCCTCACCGTCTACCGCCCAAGGTTTCCGCAGTTAGTCCCCGGAGGGGGAACCGGTCGGCGGCGGCGCGCGGCCACGTCGCCACGCGCCGCCTGTGGGCGGAATGGTTGGATGGTTCGAACGTCACGGAACACCTCGCTCTGGGCACTTGGGCCGCTACGGCCCTCGACTCGTCCGCGACTGCGGCAGGCGTCGCTGCCGGCCCACGGTTCGGCCACGCGCGAGTATACCCGCCAGCGCCGCGCCCCACCCTCGGGGCGGGACGCGGCGCGGACACGCCACGGCGGCTACCCGTCGCAGCGCCCGTATGCGCTTCTAGCGCGCGGACGCGCTTTAGCGCGCGTACGCGCTTTAGCGCGCGTACTCGACAGCCCGCGACTCGCGCACGACCGTGACTTGCACCTGTCCCGGGTACTCCATGTCCTGCTCGATGCGGTTGGCGACGTCGCGCGCCAGGAGTACGGCCGTGGCGTCGTTCACGCGCTCCGGCTGCACGATGATGCGCAGCTCGCGGCCGGCCTGGATGGCGAAGGCGCTCTCGACGCCGGGGAAGCTCGTCGCGATGGCCTCGAGCCCCTCGAGCCGCTTGATGTAGCTCTCGAGCGTCTCGCGGCGCGCGCCTGGCCTGGCGGCCGAGATCGCGTCGGCGGCGTTCACGATGATGGGGAAGAGCGTCTCGGATTGGTCCAGGTCGTGGTGGTTGCCGATGGCGTCGATGACTTCCTTCGGCTCACCGAAGCGCTTCCCGAGGTTGGCCCCGATGACCGTGTGCGTGCCCTCGATCTCGCGGTCGATGGACTTGCCGATGTCGTGCAGTAGGCCGGCGCGGCGCGCCATCGCCTCGTCCAGCCCGAGCTCGGCGGCGATGATGCCCGTGAGGTGGGCCACTTGCACGGAGTGCTTGAGGATGTTCTGGCCGTAACTGGTGCGGAACTGCATGCGCCCGAGAAGCTGCACGAGGCCGGGCTTGAGGCCGACGACGTTCGCTTCGAGGGCGGCTTCCTCGCCCCGCTCCCTGATGTACTGCTGCATCTCCTGTTGCGCCTTGTGCACGACCTCCTCGATGCGCGCCGGATGGATCCGTCCGTCGGTGACGAGCTCGGTGAGGGCCAACTGGGCGACCTCGCGGCGCATCGGGTTGAAGCTCGAGAGCAGGACCGCTTCCGGCGTGTCGTCGATGATGAGGTCGACGCCGGTCAAGGCCTCGAAGGCCCTGATGTTCCGGCCTTCGCGGCCGATGATGCGGCCCTTCATCGCGTCGCTCGGGATGGGTACGACCGAGACGCTGATGGCGGCGGATACCTCGGAGGCGCTCCGCTGGATCGCCTGGGCGAGGATGTCCTGCGAGCGCTTGCGCGACTCCGCGTCCGCCTGCTCGATGGCGCCGCGCACGCGCATCGCTTTCTCCCGTTCCAGCTCCCGTTCCAGCTTGTCGACGATGAGCTGCGTGGCCTGCTCGCGGCTCAGCTGGGCGATCTCGTGCAGCTGAGCCTCCATGGCGGCCTCGCGCTCGTCGATCCCTTCCTCGCGGGTGCTCAGGTCGGCGTTGCGTTGGTTGAGGCGCTCCTCCGCCTCGTCCAAGCGCAGCGCGCGGGCGTCCTGCTGCTCGCTGCGGCGGTTGAGGCGCTCCTCTTGCTGCTCGAGGCGCTCGCGGTCGCGTCGCGCCTCGTCGCGCGCCTCTCGCGCCTCCTTGCGGTCGCGTTCGATCTCCGCCACGGCGCGGTCCGCTTCGGCCTTGCTCGTCTCCCGCAGGTGCCGGAGCTCGTCATCGAGGCGCGCGCGCTTGACGCGTTCATCCTCTTCCCAGCGGGCGCGGGCCGCGGCGACGGTCGCTTCGGCCGAGCGGACGGCCTGCTCGCCCGTTGCCCGCGCTTCGCGCTCGGCTTCCGCCATGCGCTCGGCGACTAGGCGCTTCGCTTCCGCCTCGGCGTCACGCTCGTTGCGCCGGCGGAGGAAGTAGACGACCGCTGCGCCGATGATGAGGCCGAGGAGGAGTAGCAGGATGGAAGTTGAGGAGCCGTTCACTGCTCACCGCCTTCTTGGTCGTCCACGTTGTCAGCGCTCGTGGCGCCGCTGGTCTTTGCTCCTTGGTTGAGTGCCTGCATGACCTGCTGGCGGATGGTGGTGACCAACTCAGGGCGCGAGGCGAGGAACTCCACGGCACGCTCCTTACCCTGACCGAGGCGCTCGTTAGCGTACGAGAACCACGAACCG
>CAUJFI010000130.1 GCA_963170125.1 Deinococcota bacterium
CGGGGGTGGGGCGGTCTCCGAATCGTGGCGCCGGCGATTTCGGCGACCCCCCCGCGCCCGGGCGGGGGCCTGCCTCTTCGGGCTGGCCGCCGCGCAGGATGGGCGACTCGCGTTCTCCCCGTCGTCGGGCAGCGTGGGCACCGCCGTCACGGCCACCGCCACGGGCCTGGCTGCCGGCGAGACCTACGACCTCGTATGGGAGAGCGCAGACGCCGCGTGGAACGTGGCCGACGGCGAGTTCATGGGCGTCGGCGCGGAAACGACGCGAGTCGTGATCGCCACGCTGACGGCCGACGCGGCAGGCGGCGCTACCGCCGGGTTCCAAGTACCCGAGGACTACGGCTACTTGCACAATGTGTTCGTCGTGCAGGGCGAGACCACGGCCGCGCGCCAAGGCTTCGTCGTGGTGCCGAACCTCACGATCTCGCCGGCGTCCGGCCCGGTCGGCACGCCCATCACCGTCACTTTGACTGGCGTTGGCTACCGCTTCTGGGAGTCGGTCTGGCACCTCCTGTACGACGGCGCGCATAGCGGCTGGCTCTCGGCGGTCACCTCCAAAGGCACGGCCGTCGCCGTCATCCCGGCCGCCGGCCCTGCCGGCATGCACACGCTCCAAGTGCTCTCCGGCACGCACCCCGTGCCGTACCTGAACCAGCAGCAGGCGCCCATCTACATGCCGCAGGTGCCGACGGTCCAGTCCGTGTTGTTCGAGTTGACCGAGGGCCCGCCGGCCGCATGGCCACCCCTCGAGGACCAGGTGTTACCCAGGCAAACGGCCGATTTCGCGGTCGGGACCCTGCCCGCGGTGGTCTCCCGTTACACGAGCGGCACCGTCGGCAGCCCGCTCACGCTCGACGTCTTCGGCTTCCCGGCGAACAGCGAGGTGGAGCTGGCCTTCAGCGCCGTGCGGGGCAACCGCCTGAGCGGCCGCGGCTGGGACGTCGTGCAGTTGCCCCTCGGCAGCGCCGCGACCGACGCCGACGGCAAGGCGACCTTCGAGCTCACCACGCCGGACGACCTCGGTGGGGAGCACGAGTTCACGGCGACGAGCGGCGAGGTCAGCGCGTCGCTGACGTACACCGTCACGCCGTCCGTGACCTTCGCCCCGGAAGGCCCGGTGGCGCCCGGCGATGACATCACGATCACCATCAAGGGCGTCGGCTGGACCGAGACCGCCAACATCTACACGCTGCTGATGGACAACGGCTTCATAGGCTACGGCTGCGGCTTCAACAGCCAGGGCGACGTGACGATCCACCTCAAGGCGCCCGGTCGGGTCGGCACCCACTTCATCAGCCTCTACCCGGCCATCTACCAGGGCGACCTGGCCGGCCCCGGCGCCCCACCCAACACGGCCACCGCCAACGCCACCTACCTGCAACTGCCCATGCTCAACTGGCGCGACCACCCCGGCGAGGAGCTGCCGACCTTCACGCTGGCCTTCGAGGTCCGCTGAACCCCGCGCGCCTGGGCTGAACCAGGCCCTCGCTCCCCGACCGCGCGCAGGGCGAGCGGGCCCAACCGAAAGCGCGCCAAGGCGGCGCGGGCGGTGCTCGACCTCAGTCGAAAGCCGCCCGCGCCGCCTCTGCTACCGCCGCGATGGCCTCGTCGGGCAGCCACGGGTGGATGGGGACCGACACGACTCGTTCGCACGCCTTCTCGGCGACGGGCGCGGCGCCGAAGTTCGCCCCCATGGGTTGCCGCGTGAGGGGGATGGGGTAGAAGCGCGTGAACGCCACCCCACGCCCGCGTAGGCCGTCCTCGAAGCGCACCCTGCGCTCGGGCGGTAAGCGCAGCGTGAACTGGTGGTAGCGGTGCTCCGGTCGGTCCGGGGGGAGCATGAGGCCGTCGTCACCGCCCGGCAGGTCGGCCAACGCGGCACGGTAAGCCGCCACGCGCTCCAGCCTCCGCGCCTGCCACGCCTCTAGGCGGCGCAGCTTCACGCGCAGGATGCCGGCCTGGAGGGCGTCCAGCCGCGAGTTGTAGCCGAGGCCTTCGTGCAGGTACTTCTCCTGCGGGGTGGAGCCATGGTTGCGCAGGCTGCGCAGGCGCGCCGCCAGCTCGTCCGACTCGGTCGTGACCAGGCCCCCATCGCCGTAGGCGCCCAGGTTCTTGGTGGGGTAGAGGCTGAAGGCGCCCAACACGCCGATGGAGCCGACGCTGCGGCCGCCGACGCGCGCGCCGAACGCCTGGGCGCAGTCCTCGAGCACCGGCAGCTGGTGCCGCTCCACCACCCGCATGATCGCTCCCATGTCGGCCGGCAAGCCGAAGATGTGCACGGGGAGCACTACGCGCGTACGCTCCGTGAGTGCCTCCTCGAGCAGGGCGGGCGACAGGTTCAGCGTCTCCTCGTCGACGTCGACGAACACGGGCTTCGCGCCGAGGCGCAAGATGGCCTCGCTCGTGGCGAAGAAGCTGAACGGCGATGTCACTACCTCGTCGCCGGGCCCCACGCCGAGGGCCTCGAGGCCGAGGAGCAGCGCGTCCGTGCCCGAGTTGAGGCCGAGGACGTGGCGCGCTCCCAGGAACCCCGCTACCTCGCGCTCGAAGGCCTCGACCTCCGTGCCGCCGATGAACTGGCCGCTACGCAACACGCGTTCGACGGCGGGGGAGAGCTCGCTCCACAGCTCGCTGACTTCGCTCTGCAGGTCGACCATGGGGTACTTGGTGACGGGCGGCACGCGCCCAAGCATAGGGCCAAATGGCGCCTAGGACCAATGCCCCATCCGGCGGCGGCACGCCCCTCCATATACTCGGACCATGGCCTCCAAGAGGCCGCGCACCTTCGTAAGGAGCCGTGATGCCCAGGCGCTTGCTCGACCCCGTTCGTACCCTCGCACTGACAGCCGCGTTGTTCTCCATGGCGGCGGGGGCGCAAAGACCCCTCGCGCTGAGCGGCAACGTCCCGAACCCGACCGGGAAGGCGGGCACCATCGTCGCTTGGCTCTCTCACCTCGACGTGTCCGCGAGCGGCGTGATCGCCTTCGGCCCGATCAGCGCGACGGGTGAGTTCCAGATCGAGCTGCCCGGCAGCGTGACTGGCGACGCCCTCCAGAGCCTCGAGCTCAAGAAGCTCTGCGTCTCCGGCGGCCAGGGGTTCCAGCTCTCGCCGGCGGGCGTCGACCACGCCCTCGTCAACACGGTGGCCGCGTTCGACATGACCAAGACGCCCGTCTCGGCCATCCTCGCCTCCAGCGCCGACTTCGTGACGCGGTTGGAGGCCGACAAGAGCGACGTGCGCGTCGGGGACGCCCTCGGCTACTACCTCTACGTGAGCGAGAGGGTCACCGTGCGCGGCACGTGCGTGGGGGCGGACGGTCAGGAAGTGACCTACGACCTGTCCGCCGGCGCGGGTTGGAACCGCCTCGCCTACGAGTTCGAGGCCGCAGGCGACGGCGTGCGGGGCGTGCTGCGCACGGTGCGCGAGTTCCCGGCCGGGATGAGCTGGGTGGCGCTGAAGGACTACCGGTGAGCTTGCGCTGAGAGGCGCTCGTATGTTGTACTGACCAATCGCTCGTGCGCGCGCCAAGCGCGCCGACGGTTGAGCCGCCCTGCGCGTGTGCGCACCGACGGCCTTATCCAGAGCGGCCGAGGGACCTGGCCCTGAGACGCCGCAGCAACCAGCCTTCATTCAGGCGGGTGCTAACTCCAGCCGGGGCGCAGCCACGATGGTGAGCCACCGGGAAGATAACGGTTCCGAGGAGGAGGGCTGGCATGCTTCTAGACGACAGACATGGTTGTGTTGGCGCCAGGCCCGGCCTGCTGGCCGCCGCGCCCCTCGGCAGGCGTTCCGGAGAGTCGTACGCCCGCCGACCCGGCGCTGGCGGCGCGCCGCCGTGCCACGGCCGGCGAATGCCCCTCGCGGCGTAGGCCGCAGCACGCCCTAACCGCCTGCGGGCGGCCCGAGGCTTGATGTCTGGGGGCGTGGATGTCACATACGCACTAGCCGTTCGCTAGTGCCACACCGCACAAGCCTTGGCCCGTAGCTGGACCTGCCGACCACCACGAGCCGGCGCCGCATCGGCCGAGGCGACCGTCACGACCACACGACCCGCGCCCTTCCCGACGAGGGGCGACAGCGGCCACTGAAGCCGCCTTCCTTAGGAGAGCCCAAGAAGATGCCCTACCGTTTCGAGACACTGCAGGTCCACGCCGGCCAGGAGAACGTCGAAGCCACCACCAAGTCCAGGGCCGTGCCCATCTACCAGACGGTGGCCTACAACTTCGATAGCGCGGAACACGCCGGCCGCCTCTTCCGCCTGCAGGAGTTCGGCAACATCTACTCCCGCATCATGAACCCCACCAACGACGTGCTCGAGAGGCGCATCGCCGCGCTCGAGGGCGGCCTCGCCGCCGTCGCGACGGCCAGCGGTCACGCCGCCGAGTTCCTCACGTTCACCACGCTGGCCGAGGCCGGCGACAACATCGTCTCGTCGCCGAACATCTACGGCGGCTCGCACAACATGCTCGGCATCACGTTGCCGCGCCTCGGCATCGAGGGGCGGTTCGTGGGCGGCGAGGACGACCCGGCCGAGTACGAACGCCTCATCGACGACAAGACGAAGGCCGTCTACCTTGAGTCCGTCCCCAACCCGAGCCTGCGCATCCCGGACATCGAGGCCATCGCCAAGATCGCCCACGCTCGGGGCGTCGCGGTGGTCGTCGACAACACTGGCGGCGCCGGCGGCTACCTCTTCCGGCCCGGCGAACTGGGCGCTGATATCGTGATCCACTCGGCCACCAAGTGGATCGGCGGGCACGGCACGGCGCTCGGCGGCGTCGCCGTCGACATGGGCACCTTCGACTGGGGCAACGGCCGCTACCCCGGCTTCTCCGAACCGTGCCCCAGCTACTCCGGCATCACGTTCTCCGAAGTGTTCGGCAAGGGCTCGCCGTTCGGCAACATCGCGTTCGCCATCCGGGCGCGCGTCGAGACGCTGCGCGACCAGGGTCAGGCGCTCGCCCCCCAGAACGCGTTCCTGCTCCTGCAGGGCCTCGAGACGCTGAGCCTGCGCGTCGACCGCCAGGTCGAGAACACTCGCAGGCTCGTCGAGTGGCTGGGCAAGCAGCCCGAGGTCGCGAGCGTCAGCTACCCCGAGCTGGCCACCCACCCCAGCTACGCGCGTGCCAAGGCGTGGTTCCCGAGGGGCGCCGGCGCCGTCTTCACGTTCGACATCAAGGGCGGCCTCAAGGCCGGCCAAGCCTTCATCGACAACGTGAAGCTCGCGTCGCGCCTCGTGAACCTCGGCGACGCCAAGACGTCCGTCACCCATCCCGCCAGCACCACGCACTCGCAGCTCGACGAAGCCGGGCTGATCGCCGCCGGAGTGCAGACCGGTCTCATCCGCGTCACGCCCGGCCTGGAGCACATCGATGACCTCATCGAGGACTTCGCTCAAGCGTTGGCGGCGGCCGGCGCCTTCCGAGCGGCCGCCGCGGCGGACTGAGGGCACGCCGCGCCCAGGCGCCCATATGAGTAGCGGCAGCCGCGTCCTCGTTCACGAGACCTGGGGTGACCACGCCGCCCTGCTCGCCCGGGCCAGTTCCGGGCCGCAGGGCAGCGTCGGCAGGGTGCGCCCGCAGCTCCTCGACGTCGCTACCCCACAGGCGCCACTGGAACTCCAGCGGGGCGGGCGCCTCGAGCGCGTGGCCGTCGCCTACGAGACGTACGGGGAGCTGGACTCGCAGGGCACGAACGCCGTCCTCATCGAGCACGCCCTGACCGGCTCCGCCCACGCTGCCGGCGTCACGGACAGGGAAGACGTGCCGGGGTGGTGGGACCCGCTCATCGGACCAGGCAAGGCGATCGACACGCGCCGCTTCTTCGTCGTGTGCAGCAACGTGCTCGGGGGCTGCTACGGTACCACCGGCCCGAGCAGCATCGACCCGGTCACGGGTCGCCCTTACGGCCCGGACTTCCCGCACTACACGGTCCGCGACATGGTCGCTGCCCAGCACCGCCTGCTCACGGCCCTCGGCGTCAAGAGCCTGCGCGCGGTCGTCGGCGGCAGCATGGGCGGCATGCAAGTCCTCGAGTGGGCAGTGACGCACCCGGAGATGGTGAGGGCCATCGCCCCAATCGCGATCGGCGCCCGGCACTCGGCCTGGGCGATCGGTCTCAACGAGGTCGCCCGGCGCGCCATCACCGCCGACCCGGCTTGGCAGGCTGGCCGCTACCCGCTGGAGCGCCAACCGGAGACGGGCCTGGGGCTCGCCAGGGCCATCGCCATGCTCACGTACCGCTCCTACGACTCGCTCGAGCAGAAGTTCGGCCGCGAGCGCGTCGGCGCCGGCGAGGAGGCCTCGGCCGACCGCGCCCTGGACGCCTCGTTCCAGATCGCCTCGTACCTCGAGTACCAGGGCGTGAAGCTCGTGAAACGCTTCGACGCGAACACCTACCTGAGCCTCACGCGCGCCATGGACGACTACGACCTGGCCGAGGGGCGCGGCAGCCTCAACCAGGTGCTGGCCGGCATCGCCATGCCCGCGCTCGTCATGGGCATCGACTCGGACGTGCTCTACCCGGAGGCCGAGGCCAAGGCGCTCGTGGAGCGCATGCCGAACGCGCGCTACGTCACGTTGTCCTCACCGCACGGGCACGACGCGTTCCTGATCGAGTACCCCCAGGTGGCCGCCCAACTGCGCAGGTTCCTCACCGGCGACTAGGCGGGGCCTGACGGACTCGCGGTCGCGCCGCTAGGCGGGCGCCAACTCGGCGGTGGAGCCCGCCATCATGAGGCCCAGCTTCTCCGGGGTGGCATCGCCGTGGCTCAGCTCGCCCATCACGCGGCCCTCGTACATGACGATGATGCGATCGGACAGGCTCATGATCTCGTTCAGGTCGGCGGAGACGAGCAGGACCGGCAGGCCGGCGTCGCGTGCCTCCACGATCCGCTGGTGGATGAACTCTATGGCCCCGATGTCCACACCGCGCGTCGGCTGCGCCAGGACCAGCACGCTCGGATCGCGCTCCAGCTCTCGCGCCACGATGAGCTTCTGGGCGTTGCCGCCGGAGTAGCTGCTCACGGTGATGTCGGGGTCCGTCGGGCGCACGTCGTAGTCCTTGATGAGCTTCCTGGCGTGCCCCTCGATGGCGTCGTCTTGCAGCAGGCCCGCCCTGCCTACGTAAGGCGCGCGGTAGTGATCGCCGAGAATCGAGTTCAACGAGGCCGAGAAGCCCATGACGAGGCCCCTGCCGTTGCGGTCCTCCGGTACGTGGCTGAGCCCGAACTGATGGCGCTCGCGCGCGTCTTCCCGCGTGAGGTCGCGCATGCCGCCGCCCTTGCCCTCGGCGAGCACCGTGCCGGTGTCCGCCTTGCGCAGGCCCGTGACGACCTCTACGAGCTCCGACTGGCCGTTCCCCTCCACGCCGGCGACGCCCAAGATCTCGCCGCGCCGCAGCGAGAAGCCCACGCCGTCGAGCACGTTGCGCGGCTTGACAGGATGCTTGAGGACGAGGTCGCGGACTTCGAGGGCCACCGCGCCCGGGGTGGCGGGGCGCTTCTTGACCCGCAGGAGCACGTCGCGCCCGACCATCATGTTGGCGAGCCGGCGCTGGTCCGTGTCCGCCCGGTTCACGGTGCCGATCATGCGGCCGTCGCGCATGACGCTCATCCGGTCGCAGATCTCCATGACCTCGTCGAGCTTGTGGCTGATGAACACGGCCGCGTTGCCCTTGGCGGCGAACTCGCGCAGGAAGCGGAAGAGGCCGCGCGTCTCCTGCGGCGTGAGGACGGCGGTGGGCTCGTCGAGGATGAGGATGCGCGCCTCGCGGTACAGGGCCTTCAGGATCTCGACCTGCTGCTGCAGGCCGACGGGCAGGTCCTCGATGCGCGTGTCGGGCGCGAGGTCGAAGCCGAACTCGGCGATGAGCCCCTCCGTGCGGCGCACGGCCGCCCGGCGATCGAGCATAGGCCCGATGCGCGGCTCGGAGCCGAGCACCAGGTTCTCGGCCACCGTGAGGGGCTCGACGAGCATGAAGTGCTGGTGCACCTTGCCGATGCCCAGGTCGATGGCGTCGCGGGCGTTGTGGATGGTCACGTGCTCGCCGTTCACCTCGATGGTGCCGGAGTCGGGCGGCTGCATGCCGTAGAGGATCTTCATGAGGGTGCTCTTGCCGGCGCCGTTCTCGCCGATCAGCGCGTGCACCTCGCCCCACTCCAACTCGAAGTCGACGGCATCGTTCGCCTTTACGAGCGGGAACTCCTTGGAGATGCCGAGCATCCGCACTGCTTTGGGCATGGGGACAGTATAGGGGGCCGTTGGGCGAGGTTCGGCGCTTCCGGCCAGGCGACCGTTGGGCGGGTCGCCTGGCCGCGGGGGCTACGGACCTGGCGCCCGCGGTCTGCTACAATCCCGTCGAGCGCGAGCGTAGCGCGCTTTGCTTAGCCGCCCGGGGGCGACACGGTTTCGACGGGGCTCGTCCAAGGGTGAGGTTGCGCGTCGCGGAGGCAGCTGGCCGCGTCAACAAGCTGCCACGCCATTAACTGGCAACAATAACTACGCTCTGGCTGCTTAATCGCAGTTAGCGTTCCCCGGAAGCCCCGCCCATGGCTCGCCGGACCGAACGTCCTAAAGTGGGCTGGCCCTAGGGTTCGGACGTTGACCTGCGGGTGAGACTTATGACGTCTAAGCGCTGAGCAGCGCCGGCCGAAGAGCCAGCCCAGCGCCGACAACCGATCTTCGGCTACACGCGTAGACGCCCACCTGAGGGGGTTCCGGACGCGGGTTCGACTCCCGCCGCCTCCACCAGACAGCAAAGCCCGCGGCCCGTCACGAGGCCGCGGGCTTCGCCATGGGCCGCTCGTCGGGCATGCCCGTGCGCGAGGACCTGGGCATCCCCTCAACCGTCCAGCAGCCGCCGTTCGAGCAGCGCCTGGAACGAGCGCCGCACGGGCGCCAGCACGACGACGAGAACGCGCTCCGGGCTCGGCCTGAACACCACGCGCAGCCCTTCGGCCGTCACGACCTGGCGCTCGGCGCGCCTGCCCAGCCGCCGGAGCTCCGGCACCGGCTCCTCGCGCGCCGCCCCTTCCGCCACCGTCCGCATGACGACCTCTATCCGGTCCAGTATTCGGGCCGCCTCCGTCGCGCCCCCCCGGGCATAGGCCGCCGCGTACCACTCGTCGAGGTCGCGAGCCGCGCCGTCGGTGAGCATCACGGGCCTCATCGTCCGACCCTGTGGAGGACCGCCTCGAGCGGAGGGACCATCACCCGTCCAACCGGTAGGCGGCGATGGCGTCGGCCGCCGACTCGAGCATGCCTTCCTCGGCCTGCCTGTCCGCCAACGCCAGCAGCTTGAGGAGGGCGGCCGTCTCGTGGAGCTGGTCGTAGCTCGCTATGTCGAGGATCACGGCCCTGGCCTCGCCGTTCTGCGTGATGACCAGCGGCTCCTGGTCGTCGACGAGCTCGCGCAGCAGCTCCGCCGCGTGAGCCTTGAGGTAGCTGATGGAGCGAACACGATCCGTTAGGCGCATGGTACGAATCTAGACCGTATTCGGGTCCAAGCGCAACCGTCGCCGTGCGGACGGATGCTACGCTCGCCACAAGAACGACCAACCCGTTGGGAGGGCCACATGGCCGAGGTAGTCCTGGAGCACGTCTACAAGAGGTTCGGCAACGTCACCGCCGTCTCGGACTTCAACCTGCACATCGCGGACGAGGAGTTCATGGTCTTCGTAGGGCCGTCCGGTTGCGGTAAGACGACCACCTTGCGCATGATCGCGGGCCTCGAGGAGATCTCCGAGGGCACCTGCCGCATCGGGGATCGCATCGTCAACGACGTCCCGCCCAAGGACCGCGACATCGCCATGGTGTTCCAGAACTACGCCCTGTACCCGCACATGAACGTGTACCAGAACATGTCGTTCGGCCTGCGGCTCAGGCACACCCCCAAGCCCGAGATCGACAAGCGCGTCAGGGAGGCCGCCGGCATCCTGCAGATCGAGCACCTCCTCGAGCGCCGGCCCCGCGAGCTCTCCGGCGGTCAGCGCCAGCGCGTCGCCCTCGGCCGCGCCATCGTGCGCGAGCCGAAGGTCTTCCTCATGGACGAGCCCCTCTCGAACCTCGACGCCAAGCTGCGCGTCGAGATGCGCGCCAGCATCACGAAGCTCCACCAGCGCCTCGGCGTCACGACCGTGTACGTCACGCACGACCAGGTGGAGGCCATGACGATGGGCACGCGCATCGTCGTCATGAAGGACGGCTACATCCAGCAGGTCGACAGCCCGATCCACCTGTACGACCGCCCCGTGAACAAGTTCGTCGCCGGGTTCATCGGCTCTCCCGCCATGAACTTCATGGTCGGCACCGTCCAGGACGGCCGCCTCAAGAGCCCGCAGTTCGACCTCAAGCCCAACGGCGAGCTCGCCGCCAAGCTGGCCCCGTACAACGGCAAGAAGGTCTACGTCGGCATCCGGCCCGAGGCTATCGACCTCAAGGGCTTCACGGACATCCCCGAGGGCGACAACGTCATCCGCGCAACTGTCGACGTGGTCGAGCCCCTCGGCGCCGAGACCCACATCATCGCCTCGGTGGGGGGCGACCAGAGCGTCGTCGCGCGCGTCGACGCCCACGCCAACGTCAAGCCCGGCGACTCGGTCGAGCTGCTCGCGCGCCTCGGCTCGCTGCACGCCTTCGACATGGAGAACGAGAAGAACATCCGCTTCTCGTGAGCGCCGCGGCGGCGCGCTAGCGGGACCGGCGGGTC
>CAUJFI010000131.1 GCA_963170125.1 Deinococcota bacterium
AGTTGGGGCGGCGGTCGTCGTAGTAGACGATGCCGGTGAGGAGCTCGCCGGCCGCGTTCGCGCGCTCGAGGCGCGCCATACCAGCCAGGCGGTCGGACTGGTCGAAGTCGGCCTCGATCTTGCGCAGCGTCATGCGCGAGCCGTCGTGAAGCTCCACGACCTGCGTGGTGCCGGGGTCGTAGTCGTCGATGTAGATCTCGTCCTGGGCCGGAATGAAGCCGACCTCCTGCAGAGCCAGCTCGTGCTCGCGCCCGTAGGCGTAGCTGTGGCGCGAGTCCGGCTCGTCGTTGAAGGCGACGCACGGGCTGATGATGTCGATGACCGCGGTGCCGCGGTAGGAGAGCCCGGCCTTGATGACCTCGCGGACCTGCTTGGCGTCGCCCGCGAACGTGCGCGCCACGAACCCGGCGCCGGAGACGATGGCCTCCATGCAGATGTCGATGCCTGGGAACGGGTTGGTGCCGGCGTACTTGAGCTTGGCGCCTTCGTCGGACGTGGCGGAGAACTGCCCCTTCGTGAGGCCGTAGACGCCGTTGTTCTCGACGATGTAGACCATGCGCACGTTGCGCCTGAGCATGTGCTTGAACTGGCCGAGGCCGATGGAGCCCGTGTCGCCGTCGCCGCTGATGCCGATGGCGCGCACGGCGTGGTTGGCGACGAGGGCGCCCGTGCCGAGCGACGGCATGCGGCCGTGCAGCGAGTTGAAGCCGTGCGACTGGCCGAGGAAGTACGCGGGCGACTTGCTCGAGCAGCCGATGCCGGAGAGCTTGATGATCTCCTGTGGCCGCAGGTCGAGTTCGTACGCGATCTGGATGAGCTGGCTGGCCACGGAGTTGTGCCCGCAGCCCTTGCAGAGAGTGGAGGGGCTGCCCACGTAGTCGTTCTTGCTGAGCCCGGCGCGGTTGAGCTTGACTGCCGGTGTTGGCCGTTCCATCGTCATCTCTACTCCCCGAGGTGCGCGGCGAGGCGCTCCGCCACCCAAGCGGCGGTGAGAGGCATGCCGTCGAGGTACGCGATCGGCTTGAGCTTGGCGGCGTGTTCCGGCAGTTCGTCGCGCAAGATGGCGGTGAGCTGCCCGTCGCGGTTCATCTCGATGACCACCAGGCGCTCGTGCCTGGCCACGAAGTCGCGCACTTCGGCGCCGATCGGGAGGGCCCGCACGCGCATGAAGTCGGTGACCACCCCGTTCGCCGCGAGCAGGTCGCGCGCCTCCTCGATGGCGTAGCGCGTGGTGCCGTAGGCGATGATGCCGAGCTCGGCGCCCGGCCGCTCGTCGCGGACGGCAGTCGGCACCATGGCGCGCGCGGTCTCGAACTTGCGGGCCAGCCGGTCCATGTTCTGCACCCAGTGGTCGGCCCGCTCGGAGTACTTGGCGTTCTCGTCGTGGCCCGTGCCGCGCCCGAACCAGGCGGCGCGCGGGTTCTCGTTGCCGGGCAGGGTGCGGTACGGGATGCCGTCACCGTCGACGTCCTTGTAGCGGCCGAAGTCCGGTAGCGCCGCCACCTCCTCCGCCGAGAGGACCTTGCCGCGGTTCAGGGGCGCATCAGGGTAGACGAACGGCTCGCCCATCCAGTTGTTCATACCGAGGTCCAGGTCCGAGAGGACGAGGACGGGCGTCTGGAGGGCGTCGGCCAGGTCGTGGGCGCGGTAGCCGAACTCGAAGCACTCCTCGATGGACGAAGGGAAGAGGAGCACCTGCTTCGTGTCGCCGTGGCCAAGGTAGTAGGCGAAGGCGACGTCGCCCTGGCTCGTGCGCGTAGGCAGGCCGGTGCTGGGGCCAACGCGCTGGATGTCCCAGACGACGGCGGGCACCTCGGCGTAGTAGGCGAGGCCGAGGAACTCGGCCATCAGGGAGAGGCCGGGTCCGCTCGTCGCCGTTACGGCGCGCGCGCCCGCCCAGCCGGCGCCGACCACCATGCCGATGGCCGCCAGCTCGTCCTCGGCCTGGATGACCACGTAGGTCGGGCGGCCGTCGACGTCGTGGCGCAGCTTGCCGAGGTACTCGCGCAGCGCGTCGATGAAGCTCGTCGAGGGGGTGATCGGGTACCAGCCGGACACGCTCGCGCCCCCGAAGACGGCGCCGAGCGCGCCGGCCTCGTTGCCCGTCATCATGATGAGCCCCGCGGTGGCGTTCATGGGCTCGACCTTGAACTGGTCGGTCTTGACGAGGTTCTCGACGGCCCAGGCGTGGGCGAGGCGCACGACCTCGAGGTTGCTGTCCACCAGCTTCCTGCGCTTGCCGAAGTGATGCTCGAGCGCCTCCTCGATGACGTCGAGCGGCACGCCGAGGAGGTGGGCCACCACCCCGACGTACGTCATGTTCGCGATGTACTCCTTGATCTTGCCCTTGACCTCCACCCCGGCCAGGAGCTGCTTGACGGGCACGGGGTAGTAGGTGAGGTCGGCCCGCTCCGGCTTGAGGTGCAGGTCGAGGTTGTGGACCACGACGCCGCCACTCGGCAGGGTGGCGACGTCCTCGTGCAGGGTGGCGGGGTTGAAGGCGACCAGGAGCTCGGATGGCTTGCGCGCGATGTAGCCGTCTTTGTTGACGCGGATGTGGTACCAGGTGGGCAGGCCCTGGATGTTCGACGGGAAGATGTTCTTCCCGTGGACCGGGATGCCCATCTTGAAGAAGGACCGCAGTAGCGTGAGGTTGGCAGTCTGACTGCCCGTGCCGTTGGCGGTCGCGACGACGATCGAGAAATCGTTGACCCTCAAGCCAGCGCCGCGCTCCGAATGCGGGCGGTCGACAGGAACGGTTACAGCCATGCGCTCACGCACCTCCGGGTCGGGCTCGGGGCCCGGCCGCCTTGGTTCGGGTGCTTCGAGGGCGACCCGATATTACCGGCAATAGTACCGCTACTACCGGGGCGGCATGGCAGGGGTGCTACGCCCGGATCGCCAACGGTTCGGGGCTAGGAGGGCAGCACCGTCCCAACGATCGCCGCGTCGAGAGCCTCGTACCCTTCCAGGTCGATGGTCGCGTAGAGCTCCGCGCGCGTCTGCATGCGCGGCAGGAGCGCCTGCGCACTCCCGGCGGCGCGCAGCGTGGCGTACAGCTCCGCCTGCGCCTTGTTGGCCATGCGCAGCGACGTGACGGGCCAGATGACGACCTTGTAGCCGAGCTCCTCGAACTCTGCGGCGCTCAGCATGGGGGTGCGCCCGAACTCGGTCATGTTGGCGAGGAGCGGCACGCCCGGGAGGGCGGCCGCGAACTCACGGAACATGGCCGGCGTGGTGAGGGCCTCCGGGAAGACGACCTCGGCGCCAGCGGCGACGTAGCGCTCGGCCCGCGCGATGGCGGCGCTGAGCCCCTCGCTGGCCACCGCGTCCGTCCGGGCCACGACCACGAGGTCGGTGGCGGCCTTGCGCGCGGCCGCGACCTTCAGGACCATGTCGTCCGCGCTCACGAGGCGCTTGTCGTTGAGGTGACCGCACTTCTTGGGGAGCTGCTGGTCCTCGATGTGCACGGCCGCCGCGCCGGCGACCTCGAAGGCGCGGACCATCTGCATGACGTTGAGCGCCTCGCCGTAGCCCGTATCGCCGTCCACGAGCACGGGCAGCCCGGCGCGCGCGACCTGGCGGATGAAGAAGCAGACGTCGTCGATGGTGATGATGCCGAGGTCGGGCAGGCCCATGGAGGCGCTCATGGCGGCGCCCGAGAGGTAGAGCGCGGCGAAGCCCGCGTCGCGCGCCTGCAGCGCCGCCATGCCGTTGTGTGCGCCCGGCATGGGCACGATGCCCGGCCGGGCGAGCAGCGCCCTCAGCCGGGCGCCGGGGCGCTCGCTCGGGAGGTCGGCGGCGACGAGGTAAGGCACGCGCCGCCTACCGCTTGCCGACGTGCACGAAGGCGCGGTCGCCAGGGCCCGTGTAGCTGGCCGACGGGCGGATGATCGTGCCGTCCTGGCGCTGCTCGATGACGTGCGCCACCCAGCCCGCCGTGCGCGCGATGACGAAGAGCGGCGTGAACATGGCGGTCGGCACGTTCATAGCGGAGTACGCGACGGCCGAGTACCAGTCGAGGTTCGGGAACATGCGCTTGGACTCGTGCATGACCTTCTCGATCCGCTCGGCGACGCGGTACGTGCGTTCGTCGCCGACCTCCTCGGCGAGCCCGAGGGCCACCGCCTTGATGATGTCCGAGCGTGGGTCGCTGACGCGGTAGACGGGGTGCCCGAAGCCGATGACGACCTCGCGCTTCTCGAGGCGCGCGAGGATGTCGGCCTCGGCCGCGTCGGGCGTCGCGTAGCGCCGCTGGACCTCGAAGGCGACCTCGTTCGCCCCGCCGTGTTTGGGCCCGCGTAGGGCGCCGATCCCCCCGCAGACGGCGGAGTAGACGTCCGAGCCCGTGCCGGCGATCATCCGGCACGTGAAGGTGGAGGCGTTGAACTCGTGCTCCGCGTAGAGGATGAGCGAGCCGTGCATGGCGCGCACCCAGCTCTCCTTCGGCTCCTTGCCGTGCAGGAGCCTGAGGAAGTGGCCACCGACGCTGTCGTCGTCGGTCTCGACGTCGATGAGCTCGCCCTTGTGGGTCCAGTGGTACCAGTACATGAGCATGGAGCCGAGCGAGGCGACGAGGCGGTCGGCGATGTCGCGCGCGCCCGCTTCCGGGTGCGCCTCGTTCTCGGGCAGCACGGACCCGAGGGCCGAGACGCCGCTGCGCATGACGTCCATCGGGTGGGCGGCGGCCGGGATGGCCTCGAGCACCGTCTTGACCGCGGCCGGCAGACCCCGCAGGGAGCGCAGCTTCTCCTTGTAGGCCCGCAGTTGGGCCGCGTCGGGCAGCGTGCCGTGGATGAGGAGGTGCGCGACCTCCTCGTACTCGCAGGCGCCGGCCAGCTCCTTGACGTCGTAGCCGCGGTAGCGGAGCTCGTCGCCACTGGCGCCGACCGTTGACAGGGCCGTGTTGCCGGCCACCACGCCCGCTAGGGCGACGGACTTCTTGGCGCGCGGCTGCTGCGCCGCGCTCTCGGGTTCTGGACGCACTTCACTCACCTCCGCTCGGACGGGCGGCCGCTAGTCGGCCCCTGCGTCCGAAGTGCCCTTGCCGCGAAGACCGCAGCGGGTGGGCGTTCCCTTCAGAAGATCCCGGCCGGCGCCTCGGGACCGAGCTTCTCAGGCGCCACGACCACGTTCAGTTGCGCGACCTCGGCGGGCGTCAGCTCGCCTAGGCGTGCCGTCAGCTCCAGGAACCTGGCCTGCTCGGCATCGTCGACCACGCCTTCCGCGAGCGTCCTGAACTTCGCGACGTACTGCTGCCGCGCGAACGGTCTGGCGCCCAGCGGATGGGCGTCGGCGACGGCGATCTCGTCCTCGACGACCGTGCCGTCCGTCAGCGTGATCACCACGCGGCCACCGAAGGCCTTCTCACTCGGGTGGGTGGAGTGGTAGCGCCGCGTCCATTCCGTGTCCTCGACCGTGCTTACCTTGCGCCACAGCCGCACCGTGTCGGGCCGCTGCGCGCGCTCAGGGGCGTAGCTGCGCTCGTGGTGCCAGGCGCGGTCCTGGAGGGCGACGGCGAAGATGTACATGATCGAGTGATCGAGGGTCTCCCGGCTGGCGGTCGGGTCGAACTTCTGCGGGTCGTTCGAGCCGGTGCCGATCACGTAGTGGGTGTGGTGGCTCGTGTGGATGACGACGGACTCCACGCTATCCGTGTCAGGGATCCTCGCGCCCATGCGCCGCGCGAGGTCGATTAGCGCCTGGCTCTGGTACTCCGCGGAGTGCTCCTTCGTGTAGGAGTCGAGGATGGCGCGCTTCGGCTCGCCCGCTGCCGGCAGCGGCACCGTGTAGCGCGCCTGCGGCCCGGAGAGGAGCCACGCGATGAAACCGTCCTCACCCTCGTAAGCTGGCGACGGCGCGCCCTCGCCGCGCATGGTGCGGTCCACGGCCTCGATCGCCATCTTGCCCGCGAAGGCGGGCGCGTAGGCCTTCCAGGACGAGATCTCGCCCTTACGCGACTGGCGCGTGGTGGTAGTGACGTGCAGGGCCTGCTGGATGGCCTGGTAGGCCGTCTCCGTGCTCAAGCCAAGGAGGGCGGCGATGCCACCCGCGGCCGACGGGCCGAGGTGGGCGATGTGGTCGATCTTGTGCTCGTGCAGGCAGATGCCCTTCACGAGGTCGATCTGCAGCTCGTAGCCGGCGGCCAAGCCCCGCGCCAGATCGTGCCCGCCGAGCCCCTTCGCCTGGGCGACGGCGAGGATGGGCGGGATGTTGTCGCCCGGGTGCGAGTAGTCGGCGGCCAGGAAGGTGTCGTGGTAGTCGAGCTCGCGCACGGCCACGCCGTTGGCCCAGGCGGCCCACTCCGGCGAGAAGGTGCGCGCGTTGCTCACGCCGAAGACGGCGGCGCCGGGAGCGCGCTGGTGAGCCAACGCCTGCGTGCGGGCGGTCACCACAGGGCGCCTAACCAGGGAGGCGACGGCCACGGCCGCGTTGTCGATGATGCGGTTGGCGATCATCTCCAGCACGGCGGGCTCGAGCGGAACGGGGTCGGTCGCCACCGCGGCGAGCTTCCAGGCAAGTTGCTCCTCGCGCGGCAAGTGTTCGGCGGACTTGTAAGTGCGGACCTGATGGGACTTCATCGTCTCACGGACGATAGCATCCGCCCGGACGGGCGAACTCCCCGCGGCGACCGGGGCGGAAGACCGGAGCGCGACCGCAGACGTGGAACTCTTGGCACCACCTCATCCGGACATCCGGGAGAATGGCGGGCATGAACCTCACCTCCCCCCGTCGGGTGCTCGCCCCCCTAGTGCTCCTGTGCCTCCTCGCCCTCCTCGGCAACGCCAACGCCCAGAACTGGTTCGGCGTCAGGAGCGGTTACCCGCTCGGAGTCACGCTCCACTACGGCATCGCGAACGCGTTGTCCAACGGCTTCGACCTGCGCGTCAGCGGCCGCGTGACGGCCAGCGGCGGCAGCGCGCACTTCGGCATCGGCGTCGACGCCATGACGACGGTGGCCGCCGAGGGCCCCTTCACCGTCTACCTCGGGGCCGGGCCGGCCATCGAGTTCGGCAACGGCGGCGCCTGGCTCGACATCCACGCCCTGGCGGGCGGCGAGTTCCGGTTCGTCGACTTCGGCCTCGCGCCCTTGGGGCTCTTCCTCGAGGCGACACTGGGCGGCTCGTTCGGCCTCGGCAACGGCTCGCCGGCGCGGATCCCGACGTTCGGCGCGGCGCTGGGCGTCAACTACCACTTCTGATGGTCGAGCGCCGGTTCGGCGTTGCCGTCATCGGTGCCGGCAACATCGCGGCGGCGCACATCGCCGCCGTCACGGGCCTGCCGCAAGGGCGGTTGGTCGGCGTGGCCGGCCGCACGCCCGAGAAGCCCCGCGCCCTGGCCGAGAAGCACGGCGTGAAGGCGTTCGCCTCGGTCGCGGAGGCCGTCGCGGACCCCGAGGTCGACGTCGTGGCCGTCTGCACCCCGTCGGGCGCGCACCTGGAGCCGGCGTTGGCGGCGATCGCCGCCGGCAAGCACGCGATCGTCGAGAAGCCGCTCGAGGTCACCACGGAGCGCGCCAGGCGGCTCATCCGCGCCGCCGAGGAGGCGGGCGTGGCGTTGGCGACGGTGTTCATGAGCCGCTTCGCGGACGCTAACGCGTACGTCAAGCAGGCGGTGGACACGGGCCGGCTCGGCATGCTCCTCCAGGGCAACGCCTACGTGCCGTGGTACCGCACGCAGGCGTACTACGACAGCGCCGCCTGGCGCGGCACGCAGGCGCTCGACGGCGGCGGCGCGCTCATGAACCAGGCCATCCACCAGGTCGACCTCCTCCTGTGGCTGCTGGGCCCGGCGCGCGAGGTCAGTGCCTATGCGGCCACCCTGGCGCACGAGCGCATCGAGGTCGAGGACACGCTCGTGGCGAGCCTGCGCTTCGAGAACGGCGCCCTCGGGCAGATAGGCGCGGCCACGTCGTTGTGGCCCGGCCGACCGAAGGCCCTCGAGGTTTACGGCTCCGAGGGTCTGGCGGTCGTGCACGACGACGTGCTCGTCGACTGGCGCACGCGCGCTGGCGGCGACGCGGAGCGCGCGAGCGTCCTCGCCGCGCACGGCGGTCAGGCGACGGGCGGCTCCAGCGACCCCATGGCCATCTCGTTCGAGAACCATCGCAGGCAGTACGCCGACCTATTCGCCGCGCTGGCCGAGGGCCGCAGGCCCGCCATCGACGGGCACGAGGGCTTCCGCTCCGTCGCGCTGATCGAGGCCATGTACCGCTCGGCCGCTAGCGGAGGGCAGCCCGTGGCGCTGGGCGCGGCAGAGTCGAGCGCTCCCCAGTAGCGGTCCTGGGCGGCCGCCACGCGGGCGCTGCCGTCTAAGACGTCGCTGCTCGCGGCCTCGAGCGTCAGGGCCGGTTCACTGATCCGTCATCAAGCTGAGAGAACGCTATCTACAGTACGTAGGGTTCGCGTATCCCAGGCGAGCGCCGTTAGGCCTCCATGACCCCCACGTCATCAGTATCGATCTCCTCGCTATCGCTACCGGCACCCCTGGTCTTTGCTCCTTGGTTGAGTGCCTGCATGACCTGCTGGCGGATGGTGGTGACCAACTCAGGGCGCGAGGCGAGGAACTCCACGGCACGCTCCTTACCCTGACCGAGGCGCTCGTTAGCGTACGAGAACCACGAACCG
>CAUJFI010000132.1:0-15000 GCA_963170125.1 Deinococcota bacterium
GCCGCGCGAGCACGACACGCCCCCGCCCGCCACGCGCCCGGGGCTCTCGCCACCACGCATCACGGTCGGGCCCAGGACCAGCCAACCCGCCATCGACTTCGATGACCCGCCGCACGCGCCGGCCGAGCCGGTCGGCGCGGCGCGCGGTCCCGTCGGTTCGGTACGCGATCAGGCCGGACCGGTGCGCTACGAGGTCGGCTCGGACCGTGATCAGGCCAGCTCAACTCGCGACCAGGTAGGCGCACGCGGCAGCCAGGCGTCTTCCCCGCTGCCCACGGGTTCCGAGCTTCCCACGGAGATCAGGCCCGGCCGCAGCGGCAGAACGATCCGTGAGCCGGCGGCTGGGAAGGTCGACCCAGGGGCCGGCGAGCAGGACCGGAAGACCGGCGGGGTCAACGTCCGCCCGCGGGTCGTGGTCACGGAGTCGGAGCCGCCACGCGCGCCGCAGCGGCCCGAGCCGGACGCCCCGAGGACCTCTCCCACCAACGAAACACCTCGCGCGACCGTGAAGCCGCGCGAGGTGGAGCCGAACGCGTTCGACCGTTTCATCGACGCCGAACGCCGGCGAAGCTGACGGCCCTCAGGCGGTAGCGCCCGCGATCTCCCTCAGCCGGTCGTAAGCGGCCTGCGCGCGCTGGCGAAGCTTGGAGTTGTCGGCCTTGCCAGCCATCATGAGGTGCATGTTGATGTGCTGGTCGACGTCGCCGAAGATCGAGTTGAGCGCTTCCACCTCGTCGCCCGGCCGGAGCGTGGAGTCGCCACGGAACATGTACGTGTAGGTGTGCTCGAAGTCCGAGTCGTCCATGCTGCCGGCGAGGTAGCGCTCGAGCACGTCCAGGTAAGGGCGCAGGTCAGAGCCCGACTTGGCGCTCGGCGCCACGACCGGCTCGCCGACCGCGACACGGCCGAAGCCTTCCGTCAGCGCCTCCGGCGTGATGTCCCAGTTGTCCACCGCGAACACGGGCTTGTCGGCGTCGAAAAGGATGACCTGTGGCGACTCGTGCTGGATGCCCGTGCGCTCCGCCACGAGGTTGCTGGCCGCGCGCGCCTCGACGACGCGGATGACCCCGCACATGAGGTCCTCGCGCCCCTCGAGCTGCTCCTGCACGAAGCCGAAGCCCTGCATGGTCTTGTGGCACGTGCCCGCCTTGAAGATGACGCTGCTCGGGTAACGCTCGAAGAAGGCTTCGACGGCTTCTGGCGAGTTCAGTAGGACGATCCGGTCTTTGAGCATGCTGCCTCCGTTACACGTGGGAAGAGTCTATCCAGAGCGGGGGCGGGAGGTCAGTCGTCCAGGAACCGTGCGCGGGCAGACGAGACCAGCGGTGCGCGGTCCGTCGAGACCGGCAGCGCGCCGACCGGATCCGGCTTGGCTATCGTCCACGCGCTCGCGGCTCGACCAACCCGGCGGTTCGTTGACCGACCTAGGGGCGCCTGTTACACTTCGTGTTGCCTTCGCGCCCAGCGGCCTGTCACTCATGGGCTCGGCGCGGGCCGCCCTCACGGGCGCGCCGGCTTCGCGGAGAGGTGTCCGAGTGGTTTAAGGAGCACGCCTGGAAAGCGTGTGTGTGGGGATACCTGCACCGAGGGTTCGAATCCCTCCCTCTCCGCCATACCCAGCGATGGCAGCTTCGAGTATCCAGCCGCTCGATCAGCCCAGGTGTCGACCACCTGCTCCTAGCCAGCCTCAGGTGGGAACGTACACCAGCCTGACCACGTTCTCGTCCAGCACGTCATTGGCTACCAACCTGAGCGGCGGGCGAGGACCGACGAAGAGCGGCCGGCCGTGACCCAACACAACGGGGTGCAGGTAGATGCGGTACTCGTCTATCAGGCCGAGTTGACCGAGGCTGTGCGCCAACTTCGGGCCGGCGACCTCGATCTCGCCTTCGCGCTCGACCTTCAGCCTACGGATCGCGCTCTCTAGATCGCCCTCGACGAGCTGGGCGTTGGGACCGACCGACTTCAACGAGCGCGAGACGACCCATTTCGGCAGGTTCCGCCACGCCGCCGCGAAGGCGTGCTCTCCCGCGTCCCAGTCCGGCTGGTCGTCGTCCCAATAGCGCATGATCTCGTATATCCCGCGACCGTACACGGCACCGGCCTCTTTCCCGGTCTGCTCGATGAAGTGGCGGAAGAGCGTGGGGCTCGGACCGAACGCCGTGTGATCGACGTAGCCGTCCAGTGATTGGTTCATTCCGAACACCAGCTTGGCCATGCGATGTCCTCTCCGTTCGAGGTCCCCGAGGATACCCGGTCATCTCCGCCTCGCAGCGTCGCTACCTCACCGCTGCTCAGCCAAGAACCGGCCGGGCCATGGGCCACGCGGGCCGGACGGCAAGCCGCATCAGACCGGTGATAAGCTCCCCGGCATGAGCGCACACAAGCGCGAGGGCCGCGCCGCCACCGAGCTGAGGCCCGTGAACGTCGAGCTCGGCTACAACCCCCACGCTGAAGGCTCGGCGGTGGTGACCTGGGGCCGCACCGTGATCGCGGCCACCGTGACCATCGAGGCCAAGCTGCCGCCGCACCTTCGCGCCACGGCGCACAAGGGCGGCTGGCTCACGGCCGAGTATGCCCTCCTCCCCCGTAGCACCAAGGAACGCGTCGCGCGCGAACGCCTCTACGCCTCCGGCCGCACCCAGGAGATCCAACGCCTCATGGGCCGGGCACTGCGCAGCACGGTCGACCTCGACCTGTTCAAGGGCAAGACCGTCACGGTGGACGCCGATGTCCTCGTGGCCGACGGCGGCACGCGCTGCGCCGCCATCCTCGCCGGCTACGCGGCGCTGCACCAGGCGGCCGACAAGCTCGTCTTCCAAGGCGGCGTCGCGGAGTGGCCGCTGCGCCACGAGGTGGCCGCCGTGAGCGTCGGCGTGGTGAACGGCGAGACGCGCGTCGACCTCGACCACGCCGAGGACGCGGCCGCCGAGCTCGACCTCAACGTCGTCGCCACGGCGACGGGCGACGTCCTCGAGGTCCAGGGCGGCAGCGAGACCGGCCCCGTCTCGGCCGAACGCTACGTGACGCTCGTGGCGGCCGGCGTCGCGGCCGTGGAACGCCTCGTCGCGCACGTGCGGGGGCAGCTCAAGTGACGCTGTGCGCTGGCATGAGTGCGCGTCCTGCGGCCGCTCGCGCAGATGCCGGGGGGAACCCGGCCGCGAGGCGGCGTAGGTGACCTTCGTTCAGGACCTTGGAGAGGCCAGCCTAGCCCCACTCCGCATCGCCATCGCCACCCAGAACCCAGGCAAGCTCCGGGAGTTCGCGGACGCTCTCGCCGGCCTCCCCTTCGAGCTCGTGGCGGCGGGCGACATGGGTGTCACTGAGTTCCCCGAGGAGAACGGCGCGACCTACGAGGAGAACGCCCTCATCAAGGCCGGGCACGTCGCGCTGGCCACGGGCCTCCCGGCGCTGTCGGACGACTCGGGCCTGGAGGTCGACGCCCTCGGCGGCGCCCCGGGCGTGTACACGGCCCGCTTCGGCGGCCCCGGCCTGACGGACGGCGAGCGCATGGCGCACCTGTTGCAGCAACTCCGCAAGGTTCCGGACGAGGCGCGAACGGCCAGGTTCGTCGCCGTCATCGTGCTGGCCACACCCGCAGGTGCGGTCGAGACCTTCAGGGGCGAAAGCGAGGGCCGCGTCCTGCACGGCCCCCGTGGCGAGAAGGGGTTCGGTTACGACCCCATCTTCCACAGCACGGAGCTAGGCAAGGGGTTCGCGGAGGCGACGCTGGCGGAGAAGCGTGCCGTGAGCCACCGTGGGCGCGCGCTCGCGGCCTTCGCTGCGTGGGCCGTAACGCCGGCAGGGAACGAGGTCCTGCGGGACACCACGCCGCGCGAGCTCGAGTTCGACTAGCCCAGCCTCACACCTGGATCGTCACCCGCGCCCCGTCCCCGAGCAGGTGTACGGAGTCCGTGAAGCGGATGACCCGCGAGCGGTAGCCCATCGTGATGCTATGCGTGCGTGCGCCGTTCTTGAAGAACTTGACGCCCCGCAGGAGGTCGCCGTCCGTGATGCCCGTGGCGCTGAAGACGATGTCGCGGCCGGGCGCGAGGTCCTCCGTGCGGTAGACGCGGTCCTCGCTCGCCCCGGCCGCCTGTAGGCGCTGGCGCTCGTCCTCGTTGCGCGGACGGAAGCGGCCGTGGATCTCGCCGCCGAGGCACTTGAGCGCGGCCGCCGCGAGCACGCCTTCGGGCGCGCCACCGGTGCCCATGACCGCGTGCACGTTCGTGCCGCGCACGGCGGCGGCGAGGGCCGCGATGACGTCGCCGTCGCCGATCAGCTTCACGCGCGCGCCCGCCTCGCGGACCTCGCGCACGAGCTGCTCGTGGCGGGGGCGGTCGAGGATGACGACCGTCAGGTCGTCGACGGCCCGGTCGAGCGACAGCGCGACGCCACGCAGGTTGGCCGCGACGGGCCAGGTGAGGTCGACCCTGCCTTTGGCAGGTGGGCCGACGATGAGCTTCTCCATGTAGGTGTCGGGGGCCTGGAAGAGGCCGCCGCGCTCGGCCATCGCGATGACCGCGACGGAGTTGTTGATCATCCGCGCCGTGATGTTGGTGCCCTCGACAGGGTCGACGGCGATGTCGACCTCCCAGTCGTCCGGCCCGGCCGTACCGACCTTCTCGCCGATGTAGAGCATGGGCGCCTCGTCGCGCTCGCCCTCGCCGATCACGATCTCGCCGGCGATGGGGAGCTCGTTGAGGACGGAGCGCATGGCGTCGACGCCCGCCTGGTCGACGAGATCGGCGTCGCCCTTGCCGGCCACGCGGCTGGCGGCGATGGCGGCCTGCTCCGTCACCCTGACCGTGTCGAGCACGAGGGCGGCCTCCAGGCCGCCGCTACGCACGACGTTCCGCGTGACCTTGCGCTCCCCGCCCGCGCTCACGCCGGCCGTCCGCTTGCCGCCGGCATCCTTGAGCTCACCGTCTGTTGGCTTGGTCATACCCCACTATGCGCTAACGGCGCGCGCGGCGCAGGGCGGTTTCCGCCACTCGCGGTAGACCGGGCGCCCTCAGGGCGCAGACGGCGTAAGGTCGCCGCCGAAGTACGTGAAGCCTTCAGGCGGCTCCGGCAGCACGAAGGTCGACATCGGGTAGGCGGCGTGGTCGGGTATGCCGAGCGAGTCGAGCATGGCCACCACCCAGCTGATCGAGCGGTTGTAATGCTTGCCTAGGTCCGAGTGCGACTCTGTCGCCGTTATGCCCCAGATGTTCGTGTGCGTCCCGTTGATGCGCACGTTCACGTGGTCGTCGGTCAGCACGTTCGGGTCGAGCGAGAACAGGCGGAACGTGGTGCGAACTTCCAGGCCGTAGATGACGTTGGCCGGCACCACGTCGTTGATGTTCTGCCGTTCCGCCTGCCCCGGCACATCGAGGGTGCCGCACGGGTCGCCCTGGTCGAGCGGGAACGGGATCGTCCACGGGCCGTCCACGAACGTCTCTTTGACGTACTGCTTGTGCTTGTTCCACCACATCCAGCACACGGCGTCGAGCGACACGAAGGAGTCGAAGGTGACGTCGAGGTTGTTCATGGCCAGCAGCGACGCCCAGACGGTGCCGTGCGAATGCCCGACGAGGACGACCCTCGTCGGGTCGTCGATCCCGTCGATCCAGTCGCGCTTCACCTCGTCGAGGTAGGCCTGCGCCTGCAGGTAGCCCGGCTCGATCTTGCCGCTGATGGAGCTGTAGTGGCTCGTCGCGAAAGAGGAGGCGCTGAAGACCTCGATCTTCGCGAGACCGAGGCGCGCGTACGCGGCCGCGATGGCGTCCAGCACGGCGACGCCGCCGGTCGATTCGCTGGCGTTGCTGAGGTAGGACCAGGTGCTGCGCGTGTCGCACACGAGACCGCAATGCCCCGAGAAGGCGATGATGACGAGATCGGGCGCGTCCACCGGCCGCGGGCGCAGCGTGGCGCTCGGCGCGTTGGCTGGAACGTAGCCGATGCCGTCGAGCGGCGAGCCACTCGAGGTGGCGCGCGCGGCGCCCGCCCGCGCCAGGTCGTCGCGCGAGGCGGCCGGGGCGCACGACGTGAACACCCCGGCCACGACTGCGAAGGCCAAGGAGACGGCGGCGATGAGGAGACGGCGGCGCATGCACCAACGAGCCTACGACCTCGGCCGGCGTCTTGGGTAGCCTGGGGAGACCGCGCGGGCTCCGGCGTCAGGCCAGCCAGACCCGCAGCGTAGGAACGCAGGCCCCGCGCGAGGGTCCTACCGCCCGGCGGGGTCCGGCCTACCGCCGCCGCTCGTCGAGCTTCGCGGCGACCGCGTCCAGCCCAACGCCCCGTTCCGTGAGGAGCACGCTCAGGTGGAAGAGAAGGTCGGCGCTCTCGTTGATCAACTCGTCGTCGCGCTCGAGCAGGGCGGCCACGACGGTCTCGCCGGCTTCCTCGACGACCTTCTGCGCCACGTAACCGACGCCGCGCTCGTGGAGCTTACGCACGTAGGAGCCTGCCGGCAACGCGGCGAGGCGGTCTACGATCACGGCCTGTAGCGCCTGGAGCGTGGTGCCGAGGTTGGCGGCGCCCGCCTCGGTGACGCGTCCGCTCGCCGCGCCGCCGACGGCGCACGCGGCCGGGCCCGGCTCGACCGCTCGGGCCGCGGGCTCGCCACCCGCCAGCGTCCGGTAGAAGCACGTCCTCTCCCCCGTGTGGCACGCCGGCCCGCGCTCCTCGACCAAGTAGAGCAGCGCGTCCGAGTCGCAGTCGTAGCGGACCTCGGCGACGCGCTGCGTGTTCCCACTGGTGGCTCCCTTGCGCCAGATCTCCGAGCGCGAGCGGCTGAAGTAGTGCGCCTCGCGCGTCTCTAGCGTGAGGGCGACGGCCTGGCGGTCGGCATAGGCGAGCATGAGGACGGCGCCGTCGGCCGCCGACTGCACCACGACCGGCACGAGCCCCCGCTCGTCGTAACGGAGGTCGGTCATGCGGCCACCTCGCGCATGGGCAGCCCCGCTGCCGCGCAGACCCGCTTCACGTGCGCCACGCTCACCTCGCCCCGGTGGAAGATGCCGGCGGCCAGGGCCGCGTCGACCCCGGTCAGGAGCGCGGCGCGCATGTCCTCGGCGCTGCCGGCGCCACCCGACGCCACCACCGGCACGCCCACGGCGGCCCGCAGCGCGCGGAGGGCCTCCAGGTCATAACCCGTGTTCATCCCGTCACCGTCGATGCTGTTCAGCACTATCTCCCCCGCTCCCAACGCCGCGCCCTTCTCGGCCCAGGCGAGCATGTCGAGGCCGGTCTCGCGCCTACCACCGGCCGCGTACACGTCCCACACGCCGGCGGACCGGCCGCGCGCCTCGGTCGACCCGGACGCGCGCGAGCGGGCGCGCACGTCGATGGAGAGGACCACCGCCTGCGACCCGAACTGGTCCGCCGCCCGCGTCAGCAGCTCGGGATCGGCGATGGCGCCGGAGTTGATGGACACCTTGTCGGCCCCGGCGAGCATGAGCGCGCGCATGTCCGCCAGGTCGCGGACGCCGCCGCCCACGGTGAGGGGCATGAAGCAGCGCTCGGCCACGCGCGCGGCGACGTCGAGGATGGCACCGCGGCCTTCGCTCGTGGCCGTGATGTCGTACATGACGAGCTCGTCCGCCCCCTGGTCGTTATAGGCCATGGCGAGGGCGACGGGGTCGCCGACGTCCGCGAGCTGCCCCAGCTCGGCACGCCCGAACTGCTGGCCGCGGGTCACTCGGCCGGCGTGGACGTCCAGGCACGGGATGATGCGTTTCGCAAGCATGTGCACGAGTGTAGCGTCCGGCGGCCGGTCCGGTGGCGCCCGAGGCTCGGGCGCAGCGCCTGCCGGGCCAGCGATCGTGACCCCTGGCGGGTAACCAGGCCGGCAGCGCCCGCGCCCGCCTGGCCGATCGAGCACGCGGGCGATACGAACCGGCAGCGGACCTCAGTCGCGCAGCAACTCGGAGAGGAGCTCGACGTGGTGCGTCTGCGGGTAGAAGTCGTAGGGCACGAACCGGGCGAGGCGGAAGCCCCGCACCTCGAAGTCCGCGACGTCACGTGCCCAGGTCGCGGCGTCGCAGCTCACGTAGAGGAGGCGCTTGGCGCCCGAGGCCGTGATGGCCGCGCGCACCTCGGCGGACAGACCGGCGCGCGGCGGGTCGACCACGACGAGCTCAGCGTCGCCGGGTACGGGCGCGAGCCTAGCGTCCTCGCGCACGAACTCGACGTTCCCGAGCCCGAGCCTATCCGCGTCGCGTTCGCCGCGCATGACGGCGCCGCGGTCGATCTCGATAGCGGTGACGCGCGCGAAGGCAGGCGCCAGGTGGAACGAGATGGCGCCGCCGCCCGCGAAGAGCTCGACGGCGCGCTCCCCCGCCCCCGCCCAGCCAGCCAGCTCCCGGTACAGTGCGCCCGCGGCGGCGGGGTTGGGTTGGGCGAAGCTGGAGGCGTTGACACTCACCACGACGTCGCCGTAGCGCTGCAGGATCGTCCGTTCGCCCGCCAAGCGTTCGGCGCCGGACCGGAAGCGCCCCCGCGGGTCGTGCGGCGCCAAGGCGACGCCCGTTATGCCGGAGTTGACGAGTGCGTGCGCGAGCGGCAGGAGCCGGCGCGCGGTCGTGGGTGCGACGATCGCCAGGAGCGCGTGCCCTGCGTCGTTGGCCCGGATGACGAGCTCCACGGCGCCGCGCGCGGCGTGGGTGCGCATGGCGACGGCGCGCTGCCACGCGGCGTCGACGCCGGTGGTGGCCACCGGGTCGGTTCCGATCACCACGACCTCGTTCGACTCCAGCCTGCGGTAGCCGAGGCCGGCCGCCGCGGTGGCGGGTTGGATGCCGCTGCGGTACGCCCACTCGCTCGGGGCCGGGACGACCGGAGCCACGCCGACCATGGCCACGGACGCCCCGCCGCCCACCTTGAGCTGGCGCCGCGCTCGAGCCAACGCGTCGGCCACGACGGAACGTTTCTCGACGAGCTGGCGTGCGTAGCTCATGTGCGAGAAGTCGAGGCCCGGGTGGAAGCTGGCCGGCACGCGGTCCTGGCTCGGCTCGAGCACCTGGAGCGTCGCGCCCATCAGCACACCCTTCTGGGAGCGCAGATCCGCCAAGACCCTCTCACCCGGGAGCGCACCCCGCACCAACGCGACCTCCCCCGTCTTGGCGCGGCCGAGCGCGAGACCGCCGTGGACGGACCGCTCGACCGCGACCTCCACGCCGCGTCCGGCCGCTCCAGGCGCACGTTCGTAGCCGCCTTCTCTCACGCCGGGCAGTCTAACCGCACTCAGGAGCGCTCATGGTGGCGGGTATACTGGCCGCATGAAGCGCTCCCTACAAGAAGTCGTGGAGCTGGTCGTCTTCGGCCTGGTCGCCCTGCTCCTCGGAACCGGGCTGCTCTGGCTCGTCGGTTGGCTGCTGTCGCTGGGTGGCCTGCTCCTGAAGGCCATCGCCGGCCTGCTGTGGCTGCTCCTGCGCTTCGTGGTGCCCGTGGCCCTCGTGGCCGGCCTCGTGTACTTCTTGGTGAAGGCGCTGCAAGGTCGGTCGGAGGCCGCTCCGGCGCCGGCCGGGCCTGGCGGCAGCGCTCAGCCCGTCCCGCACTCTCAGAACGCCACGCCGACCGGCTCGGCGCCCACCGCGAGCGCGGACGCGAACGGTTCGTCGACGATCACCGCGCCCTCCGGCACCCAGGCGACGGCTACGGCGAGTGACGCGCCCGACGACGCCGAAGTCGCCTCCGCGCACGGCGCGGCAGACGTCGACTCGCCGGCGGACGAGCCCGCCGAGGACGATCGATCCGCGGACGAGGGCGCCTGAGGACGACTCGGCCCGGGGGCCCGAGGCCTTCCGGGCGCCGAGGTACGCGCCTCACGCTCGCCGGCCTGCCGTTCCTGGCGATCGTCGGCTTGAGCGTCGTGGTCGCCCTCGGCGCGCCGGCGGGGGCCAGCGGCGGGGCTGGTGGCGCCCTCGGCTACGGCGCGGCCATCGCCGAGGGCGCCAGCCTCTACGCCCTCAACTGCGCCGTGTGCCACGGCAAGGCCGCCGGGGGGCTGGCGGAGGCCAAGCTCTCGTTCCCGCCGGAAGAGCGCACCTGCACGCGCTGCCACCGCCCCAGCAACCGCACGGTCCAGTCTTTGTCGGAGCCCGTGGTCGACAACGACATGTTCTCCCTCGGCACGCCCCCGCCCCTCATAGCCACCGCGGAACACCCGACCGGCCTGACGCTCACCGCCGCGCCAGCGGCCCTGTGGGCGTACGTGAGCGCCACGATGCCGCGCTACGAGCCGGGCCGCCAGACGCCCGCCGAGTACTGGCTCCTGACCGCCTACCTGCTCGACCTCAACGGGAGAGGTGCGGCGGCAGCCGAAGCGGTCGCCGCGGCCACCCGGTGAGCGCCACGCCCCGCCCGAAGCGTGGGGCCCTGGCCGCCTCGTCGCGGACCTGCGGCCGAACGCCCGTGGGCCTAGGCGGCCGCCCGACTCAGACAGACCTGGTGCCGGCGCTCACTTCGACTGCGGATCGAGCACGTCGCGGAAGGCGTCGCCCAGCAGGTTCCAGGCCAACACGAAGAGCAGGATGATGAGGCCGGGCCAGAACGAGACGTACCAGAAGTAGAACGGCTTGCCGGGAGGTCCGAGGATCCAATCGCGCGCGAACGAGATCATCTGGCCCCAGTCGGCGTAACCGATCTCGGCGCCCAGGCCGAGGAACGACAGCGCGGCGGCCGTGAGGACGATCGAGCCGATGTCGAGGCTGGCCACGATCACGATCGGGCCGATGGCGTTCGGCAGGACGTGGCGGCCGATGATGCCGAGCGGGCGCCGCCCGATGGCCCTAGCCCCCGCCACGTACTCCTCCTCCTTGATGCGCAGGACCTCGCCACGCATCAGGCGCGCGTACGACGGCCACGCCGTGACCGCGATGGCCAGCATGATGTTCTCGATCGACTTCCCGAGGACCATGACGACCACGAGCGCCACGACGAGGCTCGGCAGCGAGATGACGATGTCGGTGAAACGCATGACGAGGTTGTCGAAGACCCCGCCTATGTAGCCGGAGAGCGACCCGATGATGATGCCGATCGCGAAGGCGATGCCGACGACGATGAGGCCAACCTTGAACGCCGTACGGGTGCCCCACACGAGACCGTAGAAGATGTCGTAACCGCCGCTCGTGGTGCCCAGAACTGTCTTGGTCGTGGCGGCGTCGGCCGGTTGCGTGCTGAAGCTGACCCGCGCGATCGTGAAGCACGACTTCGGGGGAGCGAAGATGGCCTTCCAGAAGACGGGCTTGACGGGGTTACGGTAGTCGTGCTGGTTGGCGGCCGTGAGCTCGAGGTCACGCAGGCAGCTGCGCGGCAGCTCGGTGAGGACCGGGGCCAGCGTGGCGATGAGCACGAAGCCGGCGACCATGATCAGGCCGACGACGGCGAGCGGGTTGCGCCGGAAGCGCTTCCAGGCGCGGCCCTTCCGCGCGGGCTGGTCCAGGTGCTCCTCGGCGCTGCCGATGCTCTCGAGGTTCTGGGGGGTGTCGGTGTCTGGTGTCATGCTACTCGTACCTGATCCGCGGGTCGACGACCCCGTAGAGGATGTCCACGAGCAAGTTGGCGAGGACCACCATCATGGCCGTGAAGACGGCGAAGCCGAGCACGGAGGCGTAGTCGAGGTTAACGGCGGAGGCGGCCGCCCACTGGCCGAGGCCAGGGTAGTTGAAGATCGTCTCCGTGATGACCACGCCGTTGATGAGCCCGATCAGGACGAACCCGGAGAGCGTGATGACCGGAATCAGCGCGTTGCGCCGCGCGTGCTTGTGCGTCACGACGTGCTCGGGGAGGCCCTTGGCGCGCGCGGTACGCACGTAGTCCCTGCCGAGCGCGTCGAGCAGCGAGGAGCGCATCACGCGCATGATCTGAGCGCTCTGGACGACCGAGAGGGTGATGACGGGCAACACCATGTGGATTAGGGCGTCCCAGAAGACGTCGAGGCGCTTGTTGAGGAGCGAGTCCACCAGCAGCATGCGGGTGTAGTTGACGAACCCCGAGTTGGGGCCCGTGGAGATCCTGATGGCATCAGATATGCGGCCGGGTTGGAACCAGCCCAACCAGCCGTAGAAGATGACGAGTAACCAGATGCCCAGCACGAACGTAGGCAGCGACCAGCCCACGATGGACGCCACTCGGGCGAACTGGTCTATCGGTTTGTCGCGGTTGAGGGCCGCGGCCGTGCCCATGGCGACGCCCACGCCGATGACGGGCAGGATGGCGAGGATGGCGAGCTCGAGGGTGACGGGGAAGCGCTTGCCGAGCGTCGTCAGCACGGGCTCGCGAGCCGTGCGGGAGTAGCCGAGGTTGCCCTTCACCACCTCGCCGATCCACCGGCCGTACTGCTTGTACCAGGGGTCGGTGAGGCCGTACTGAACGATTATCGAATCGATATTACGGATCTGCTGCTCGGACTGGACATAGGCGGCGGCGCGTTGGTAGGGGGTGAGGAGCTGCATGAGCAGCACGATCGCCAGGGTCACCCCAACGAACACGACCGGCAGGAGCAGCAGGCGCCTGACGATGAAGACTAGCAAGATACCGGATCCATATCGCTGGTTGGTCGTCTCGTCGGCCAGCGCCGCACCCTTGGGGCCCCCGCAGAGGCACCGCGTGGCGGTGGGCGGCGAGCAGGCCCTGGAACCTGGCGCTGGCCCCGTGGGGCCGGGAGGCTTCGAGAGCTCCCGACCCCACGAGAAGGCGGCTCAGTTCTTGGACAGGTCCTTCCAGAGGAACTTGTCGGAGTACATCGTGTTGTAGTAGACGCCGTTCAGGTTGGAACGGACCACCAGGAACGCGCTCTGGATCGGCACGGCGATGAGTGGCGCCTGGTCGTAGTGGAGGGTGCCGATGCCGCGGTAGAGGAAGCCACGGGCTTCGGGGTCGACCAACTGGTCGGCCTGGTCGATGATGGCCTGTATCTCGGGCACGCTGATGCTGGTGCGGGCCGAGTAGTAGCCGTCGTCGTCGTAGAAGGTGTTGATGAAGTTGCTCGGGTCGGCGTAGTCAGCTGCCCAGCCGAGCGCGAACATCGGGGCCTTCTTCTCGGCCGTCCGGGAGAGGTAGTCGGCCCAGGGCAGACCGCGCACGCTCATCTTGAACTTCGGGTTGATGAACTCGAGGTTGTCCTTGATGAGCTCGAGGGCCGTCTGGCGGATGGTGTTACCCGAGTTGTAGAGGGCGGTGAACTCGAAGCCCTTCTCCCAGACCTGGCCATCGAACGCGGCGCGGAAGTAGTCTTCGGCGGCTTCGAGGTCGAGGGTGCGGACGGCCACGTCGGGGTTATAGCCGAGGAAGCTGGAGGGCAGGCCCATGGTGATGACGGTGCCCTGGCCCTGGTAGACCTGGTCGACGAACGCCTGCTGGTCGAAGAGCTGGGCGAAGCCGCGGCGCACGTTCACGTCGGCGAAGAAGTTGGACGGGATGCCCTTGCCGTCGAGGAGGCCGGAGCCGACGTCCTCGTTGTTGGTCACGTCGATGGCGAAGTTGAAGAACGCCGCGGTGACACTGGCGGGCAGCCAGTTCGGGTCACGGAGGACGGAGACGCCGGCGGCGCCTTCCACCTGGGCGACGGCGGAGTTCTCGTTGAGCGTGATGCGATCAGCGTCACCCTGCTGGATGGCGAGGATGCGCGTCGACTGCTCGTCGACGTAGCGGTAGATGACGTGCTTGAGCGCGGGAGCGCCGCCCCAGTAGTCGGCGAAGGCGTCGGCTACGACGCTGTCGTCGGTCCAGTCGACGAGCTGGAAGGCGCCGGTGCCGCTCGCGTTGCGGTGGAGGAACTCGGCGGTCAGATCACGGCCGACCCAGTCCTGCCACGTGGCCTCGGTGCCGTCCCACGCGCCGCCGGCGATGGCGAACTGCGAGTCGACGATGCTGAAGGCCGTGTAGGTGAGGATCGGGATGAGGGCCGGGGTGGGGTTGACGAGGTTGACCGTCGCCTTGAGGCCTTGCGGGCCCTCTGGGCAGGTGACGATGCCGTCGATCATGTCCCACGTGACCTCGGAGAGGAACGCAGCCGGGTCGGAGCCGTCGATGTCGGTGCCGAGCCAGAGGTTGCCCATCAGGTACGCCGGGGCGCCTTCCGGGTTGGCGGTGAGGGCGCCGTACTTGAAGGACCACGCCACGTCCTTGCACGTCATGAGGTTGCCGCTATGGAACTTGACGTTCGGGCGCAGGTCGAAGGTCCAGTGCAGGCCGTCGGCGCTGACCGAGTAGCCGGTGGCGAGGCTCGGGACGAAGACGTCGAGGGACTCGCCGTCGTAGGACATGAGGGTCTCGTAGACGTTCTCGATGATGCCGCCGGAGCCCGTGTCGTAAGCCCGGGCCGGGTCCATCGAGACGGGCTGGCCGAACGTCATATACACGTACGTGTCGGCCGGCGCCTGCGCGAAGGCCGTGCCCAACAACAGCATGCCAGCGGCTAGCAGGGTAATGACTCTCTTCATCGACTATCACTCCTTAACGAATTGCTTGCGTCTCTCTGCGGTCGCGAGGGGGCACGCTTAGCCACGCGCCTGTCCCGGGCAGAACGTTCACGGATACAACTTCGTGGTCCGAACTGGCGGGACCCCCTTTCGTAATGAGAGGGCCCATGCCCTCCTTGACGCGTGCCGTAACTATAACTGAACGGCCGGGATTCGTGCGCCACGGGTCACCATGAGGCGCATGAGCGCTTCTGGAGCGGGCGCGGTGAGTGGGGCGGTGTAGCATTGGCCCGTGCAGCCTAGTTTTCCGATCCTGCGCAGCGCGAGGGTGGCCCTCGCCGGCGCCGCGCTACTCGCCTTGAGCGCGTGCGTCCACCGCAACGACTCCATGGCCCCCACGATCGCCATCACCGAGCCGCGCAGCGGCACTACGCGAAGTAGTGACGACCTGCGCATCAGCGGGTACGCACTGGACGACGCCGGCATCGCCAGCATCAAGGTAGACGGGGCCGACCTGATGCAAGACGGCCTCTACGCGTCCGAGCGCGGCAAGCGTCTCGTGCAGTTCGCCTTCACCAAGCCCAACCTG
>CAUJFI010000132.1:20000-60081 GCA_963170125.1 Deinococcota bacterium
CCGTGCGAACATCGACCCTGATACCGGTAGCCTCGAAGAAGCCGGCGGCGAGCGCGCCTGCGAGGGTCTCGTGCTGGCCGGAGTAGAGGGTGAGGGTCGTGGGGGCGGCGGTGGTGCCCTGCGCCTTGGCGACGCCGAGGACGAGCGCGGCCGCTGCCGTGGCCGTTGCCAGCCAGGTGACCGACTTGCGCCTCGTGGTGGGAACGAGCATTGCTTACCTTCTTCCTGCCGGGCCCCGGGCTCCGGCACCGTGCGCCTTCGAGAGAACGAGTACCGTTCCGGTCGGGTGAGCGTCGGGGCGCGAACCTGACGCCTAATCCGGAGTAGTTCACTCAGGATTCGTTGGGAGTCTCGCACCCTGGCCGGGCCGCCGTCAAGGCCCAGCGCGCGCTCACCGCCGAGCGGGGCGCCTCAGGGTCTGGCGGATCAGTACGAAGGCCGGGATGGCCGTGATGGCGACGAGCGCCACTGCGTATGGGGCGGCCGCCGCGAAGTCGAGCACCTCCCCCTCGGTCGTCGCCCACAGGGCCGTGGCCAACGTGCGCGTGCCCGTCGGGTGGAGGAGCAGGGTCATCGTGAGCTCCTTACCCACGTTCAGCATCACCAGGATGGCGCCGACCGCGATCCCGGGCAGGGCCAGCGGCAGCGTGACGCGGAAGAAGGTCCCAAGCGATCTCGCGCCCAGCGAGCGCGCCACGTTGTCGAACTGCGGCGAGGCGTGCCCGAACCCCACCTGCTGCGCCCCTACCGCGATGGGTAGGTAGAGGATGACGTAGCCGATCACCAGCAGGGCGCTCGTCTGGTAGATCGGGTAGAGCCACCGGACGGACAGGTAGACGAGCGCCAGCGAGACGATGACGCCCGGCAGCGAGTGAGCGATCCAGGTGGAACGCTCCGTCAGCATGGCAAGTCGGCCCGGGTAACGGACCGCGAGAAGGCTCACGGGGATGGCCGCGATGCTCGCCGCCAGCGCGGTGGCAAGCGCGTACTGCGCCGTGTCCTGCGTGGCACCGATGAGGCGCGCCCAGTCGAAGGCAGCGTCGGGCCGCAGCAGCAACCGCACCAACCCCCCGCCCATGGCGGACAGCGGCACTCCGAGCGCGAGCGCGAGCAGGAACCCCGACGCGCCAAGCCACAGCCAGCGGCTGCGTCCCAGGCGCCACAGGCTCGGGGCGCGCGCCACGCCGCCGCCCGTGCGCGCGGCGCTGGGCCGACCCCTCACCTTGAGGTCGAGCGCCAGCAGCGCGAGCGAACCGAGAGCGAGGACCAACGAGAGGGTCCGGGCGGCCTCTGGCGCGCTCAGGACGGTCACTCGCTGCACGATGGCGGTGGTCAGGGTCCGGAACCTGAGAAGCTCGAGGGCACCGAACTCCGCGAACATGTGTAGGGCGACGATCAGCCCACCGCCCGCGATGGCCGTCCGCAGTTGCGGGAGGGTCACCCGGAAGAACGCCACGGCCGCGCCCGTGCCGAGGGAGCGCGCGGCCTCCTCCTGCGCCGGGTCGAGCCCCCTGAGGGCGGCCACCACGGGCAGGTAGATGTACGGGTACATGGCGAGGCTGAGGATGATGACGGCGCCCGGCAGGCCGTAGATGAACGTCGAGCGGGGCGCCAGCTCGTAGAAGGTCGCTACCCAGGTGTACGAACCTACGAACGACGGGATCCCGAGCGGCAGCGCGAAGAGCACCGTGAGGAGCGGCCTGGCGGGCAGGTCGGTGCGCACCACCAACAGCGCCAGCGACACCCCGAGACCGGCGCAGGTCAGTGTCACGCCCAGCGCCAGCAGCAGGGTGTTGGTGATGAGCATGCCGGTGGTGGGGCTCGAGAGTTCGCGAAGGAGCAGTGGCAGGCTGATCCCGCCGCGGAAGAGCAGGTAGCCGACGGGCGTCAAGGCCAGCAGCGCCACCAGCACGGCCGGCACCGCCAAGGCCGCGGGCGGCCGCGCCCCAACGATCCTCGGGCGGGGAACTAGCGCTACGGGTGGGGCGTGCCGTTCAGGCGGTGGCGTGTTCTTGGTGGTCATGCGTCGTTACGCGCCCTAGGGTCCCTTCGGCGACGCGCACGCCCACGACGGTCCCGACCCGGGGCACAGAGTGGCCCTGCAGCCGCACCCGCACCGGCGCACCCGAGCCATCGACGCCCAACCGTAGGCGCACGACGCTATCGTGGCCGAAGAAGCTGGTGCTCATCACGCGCGCCTTGACGCCGCCGTCGGCCAGTTCCAACTGTTCGGGCCGCAGCATGACCATGCACTTGCCGAGCATGGAACCCCCGACGCCGCCTTGCACAGCGATGCAGCCGAGGGCGCACTCCACGCACGGGTGGACAGGGTCGGTGCCGGGCGGGGCCACCATGGCCGGCAGCAATATGGCCTCGCCAACGAAGCTGGCGACCTGCTGATCAGCGGGGCTGGCGTAAACTCCGTGCGGCGAGTCGGCCTGCACGACGCGCCCCTGGCGCATGACTGCCACGTGGTCGGCTAACGACAGGGCCTCCTCCTGGTCGTGGGTCACGAGTACCGCCGTGGTGCCAAGCGAGCGCAGCAGGTCGCGGACCTCCTCGCGCAACTCGACGCGCAGCGTGGCGTCGAGGGCTGAGAAGGGCTCGTCGAGCAGCACCACCTCGGGGAACGGCGCCAGGGCCCTGGCAAGGGCCACGCGCTGCTGCTGACCACCCGACAGTTCCTCCGGGCGCCTAGCCTCGTGGTCGGGAAGGCCAACGAGTTCGAGGAGTTGACGCACGCGCTCGGAACGCTGGCGCCGGGTGCGGCCGGAGAGGGCCCAGCCCCCAAGGCCGAAGCCCACGTTCTGCCCGACGCTGAGGTGCGGGAAGAGCGCCCCCTCTTGGGGGACGATGCCGATGCCGCGCCGCTCTGGCGGCACCTGGGTGGCGCCGCTCGTGAGGACCCTGCCGCCCAGCGTGACCTCGCCCCGGTCGGGCCGGTCGAAGCCCGCCACGACGCGGAGCAGCGTCGTCTTGCCGCAGCCGGACGCGCCGAGGATGGCCGTGAAGCCGCCGGCGCTCACGTCGAGGTCGACGTCCCGCAACGCGTGCACGGGCGCGGGCTTGGCGTGGAAGCTCTTGCTGACGCCCTTGAGGCTCAGCATGCCGCCGACCTTGCCGCGGCCGTTACCGAACCTGGCCGCGCCCTCATGAGGTTGTCCTCGTGCCTGCTGACGACATACGAGCGTACTTCCTTATCCGGGCCCACGCTGGGCCGGGTCATCGGTTACCGGAGCCAGGCCCGGCAGCGCGCGCCGCAATCCTGACTCGACTGGTCAAGCTTACCTCACGCAGCGGCCCGCACCAGGTCACGGCGGTGCGGGGTCGGGCGGGCGCCGGCTCAGCCTTCCCACGGCGCCAAGCCCCGCCTGATGGACTCCGCCGCGCCTTCGAGGGCCGCCAGCGCGGCCCGCTGCAGCCCGCTGCCGAACGTCACACGCGCCACGCCCAGCGCGGCCAGCCGCCCCAGGCCTGGGGTGGTGGGACGCGCCATGACGTTGACGGGGCCGGGCACGCCCCGTACGTACGCTCCGATGTCGGCGTCTTCGCTGAGCATGATGGGGAACACGCAGTCAGCGCCGGCGGCGAGGTATTGGCGAGCGCGCGCCATGGAGCGCTCCAGCCGCGTCGCCTCCGGCCCGTCCTGCCGCACGTGCACGTCGACGCGGGCGTTGACCACCAGGCCGGTGTTGGCCTCGCGCGCGGCGCGCACGACGGCGCCGATCCGCTCGACCTGCTGCTCGGCGGGCACCAGCTTCCCGGTCCGCGGGTCGCTGTCCTCGAGGTTGCAGCCGACCACGCCGGCACTGGCCAACCACTCCACCAGGTCATCTGCGCTCAGACCGTAGCCGGTCTCGACGTCCGCCGTGATCAGCACCGGGGCCCGCCCCGGGCCCCGCGCCCCTGCCGCCCCCGCGACGATGCGCGCAGTGGCCGCGAACACCTCTGCCACGGGCGTGCCCTCGCCGTCGGAGTAGCCGAGGGAGCGCGAGATCGCCCCGCTGGAACTGGCGATGGCGTCGAAGCCCGCCGTCACGAGGGTGGCGGCGCTTGCAGCGTCCCAGGCGTTCGGTAGCACGAGCGGACTTTGCCCGTGGTGGAGCGCCCTGAAGCGCTCGGCGTCCGCCCGTTTGGCGACTGGGTTCCTCATGGTCGCAGTTCTCCTCTCCCTAGCGCCCCTTCACGTACAAGGCGTTGAAGGTAACGCGGAAGCCGCCCCGCGTTGCAACACGCACGGCAGTCGTCGGCAACGCGGGGTAGAGGCCGTGAACCGCGAACGCGGCGTCAAGACCGGCCAGGTCTGGCAACGTCATGCGGCGGCTGCCGGGCCCGAAGCCGAGCCACACGTCCGGCTCACCCGCCAGTTGCAGGAGCGCCGCCCCATCGGGTCGCGACTCGGGGCCGAAGTTGGCCACGAGGCACAGGCCGCCGGGACGCAGGACCCGCGCGACCTCCATCATGGCCGCGCCTAACTCGGTGCGGCTGGTGGCGTCCTGCAGCACCCCGAGCGCGACGACCAGGTCGAAGGCTCCGGATCGGTAACGGCCCAGGTCGTGCATCCGGCCGCGCCTCACGCGGCGGGCGGCCTCGTCTTGGCCCATCACTGCGTTCAGGCCGCGCCGCGCCTCCGCCACCATGGTGGAAGAAGCGTCGAGCGCCCAGACGTCCGCGCCCTGTCGGGCGAGCCACACGGCGTTGCGGCCGCCGGCACAACCGACGTCGAGCGCCTTCGGCCGCGCGGGTGCCCCCCAGGCCCGCCTGACGGCGCCGTAGGGCCCCTCACCGGCGAACAGCGCGAGCAGGCGTTGGTCTGGCGGCCTGGCCGCGAACCGTGCCGCCACCTCGGGTTCGTCCCAGAGGCTGGGTTCGGCCTTGGGTCCCTCGGCCCCCTTGGGCGCGTGCGGCATGTCGGCAGCATAAACCCGCATTGGTCGGCCGGCCCGACCGTTAGGTGCTCACCCAGGCCCCTTCGCGTCTCGGCGCTTGGCCAACGCCGACGGCCACCAGATGGCGCGGCCGATGTCGTACGTGAGGGCAGGCACGAGCAGGGAGCGCACCACGAAGGTGTCGAGCAGCACCCCGAACGCCACGATGAACGCGATCTGGGCGAGGAACAAGACGGGTATGACGCCCAGCGCCGCGAAGGTGGCGGCCAGCACCAACCCGGCGGAGGTGATGACACCGCCCGTGACCGCGAGGCCCCTGACGATCCCCTCACGGGTGCCGTGCGCCAGGGCCTCCTCGCGCACGCGGGTCATGAGGAAGATGTTGTAGTCGATGCCGAGCGCGACAAGGAACACGAAGCCGTAGAGGGGCACGGCGGGGTCGGCGCCCGGGAAGCGGAAGATGCCGTCGAAGACCAACGCGGCCACGCCCAGCGCGCTGCCGAACGAGAGCATGGTGCTGAGCACCAGCAGCACGGGGGCCACCACGGCGCGCAGCAAGAGCATGAGGATGACGAGGATGACGGCCAGCACGACCGGGATGATGAGGTTGCGGTCGTGAATGGAGGCGTCGTTGGTGTCGATGTCGGTGGCCGTGACGCCGCCCACCAGCGCGCTCGGCGCCGCCGCCGCCAGCTCGCGCCTCAGGTCGCGCACGGTGGCCGCGGCCGCGTCAGAGTCGGCGGCGCTGTCGAGGGTGCCCTGCAGCAGCACCAAGCCGTCGACGACCGTCGGTGCCGGGGCCGGGGTGCCCGGAGGGCCGAACGCTGCCGGGCCGTCCGTGGTCACGGGCGCCGTGCCGCTAGGGGTGCCGCTCGTCTTGATGCTCACGCCGGTTATGCCCGCGTGGTCGAGCAGCACGTTGGCGGCGGCCTGTAGCTGGGCCTCCTGCACGGCCACCAGCACGGGGCTGCCAGACCCGCCGGGGAAGTGTTCGCCGAGCACCACCTGACCGTCGCGGGCCTGTGAAGCGCCCAGCACCAGGTCGGACTGAGGCACACCATCAGCGTGCAGTCGCGTAACGGCGAGGGCGCAGACGACCAGTATCGCGGTCACTAGCAGCCAGATCCGGCGCGGCCGCGACTCGATCAGGCGCGCCAGCCGCCGCCAGCCACCGTGGAGGGCGAGGCCATGCTCGGCGGCTACCACCTCTGGTTCGTACTTGGGGTTGCGAGGCCAGAAGGCGTTGCGCCCGAAGGCGAACAGTAATGACGGTAGCAGCGTCAGGGCCGCCAGCATGGCGAAGACGATACCGACGGACGCCACCGGCCCCAAGGTGCTGTTGGAGCGCAGGTCGCTGAGGAGCAGGCACATGAGTCCCGCGATGACGGTGGAGCCCGAGGCGACGATGGGCTCGACCGCGCCGCGCAGCGCGCGCCTGGTGGCCACCCAGCGGTCGTGGTTGACGCGCAACTCCTCCCGGTAACGCGAGACGTAGAGCAGCGAGTAGTCAGTCGCGGCGCCGATGACGAGGATGAAGAGGATGCCCTGGGTCTGGCCGCTGAGTAGCAGCACGCCCGACTTGGCCAGCCACCAGACGCTCAGGAGCGCCACCGTCAGCGCACACAGGCTGGTGGCCAACACGGCGACGGGCAGGAGGAAGGAGCGGTAGACGAGGATCAGGATGACGAAGACCGCGATGAGCGCCACGACGAGGAGGAGCCCGTCGATGCCCGCGAAACCCGCGACGAGGTCTGCGATGAAGCCCGCCGGGCCGGTCACGTAGACCGTCACGCCAGCCGGGGCCGAGGCGCTCAGCTGCGCCCCGATTGCGTCGACGGTGCCCGTGATGCCCATTCCGGGCCTGACCGTCGCGAACGCCTGCGCCGCCATGCCGTCACTCGACGGGATCGCGGGCGACACCGCGACCACCCCTGCGACGGTCGGCAGCTTGCCTAGGCCGTCGCGGATGGCGGCCAGTTGCGCTTCACTAAGTGCGGTGTCTGCCGCGAACACGAGGACCGCAGGCATGGCCTCCGAGCCGTTGAAGGCGCCGAGCAGGCGCTGCACCTTGGTGGCGTCCGCCGAATCGGGGAGGTAACTCGTCTGGTCGTTGGACGAGACCTCGCTAACGCGACCGAAGTACGGCCCACCGATGCCGGCGCCGACCAGCCACGCCAAGACCAGGGCGGCCGGCAGCAGGGCCCTCAGCCACCGCTTGGGTCGGGCCGCGGTGGTAGTCGTTGGAGAGCCTTGAGGGCCTGTGGCTGAGCGCTGTTTCATGGTGAATGCCTCCGGTGGCGAACGCGAGCTTAGCGAGGGCGCGGGCGGCGGCTCGGCCGTTTCGCACCTCTCTCGCCCTAGCTATTCCTAGCTAAGCTAGCAGCGAGCCTAGCACACTAGTAGTTTGACGTAGCATGTGGCCATGGACGAGTTAGCAAGCACTCAGGAGCTAGCCCCAGCCGACTTGTACGGCCTGGAGGCCAACGACCCGAGCGGCCGACTCATCGACCGGACCGGGCTCGGCGACCAAGACATCGGGCAGATCGACCGCGTGATGGCCGCTCTCGGCAAGTTGCGAGACGCCGAACGGCACCTGTCCCAGGCGTCCCTGAAGTACATGAAGCTGAACGACACGGACATGCGGGCGCTTCATTACCTCATCGTCTGCGCCAACCAAGGCGTCATCGCCACCGCCGGTGGCATCGCCACCCACCTTGGCATCTCGAGCGCCTCGACCACCAAACTCCTCGATCGCCTGGAGGAGGCAGGGCACGTGGCGCGCTCTCCGCACCCCTCCGACCGCCGCGCCCTCTCGATCACCATCGCGCCCGCCACCCGCCAAGCCGCCATGACCACCGTTGGCCGCCAGCACGCCCGGCGCTTCCTCGCCGCGGCCCGGCTCAGCGCCGCTGAGCGCGAGGCTGTGATCCGTTTCCTGACCGACATGGCGGCCGAGCTCTTGGGCGGGGAGGAGGCGTGGGTGGAGGCGGTGGTAGCCGCAGAGTGAGGGTGGGTGGTCCGCGGCGTGGCGGGAGCGGCGTCTGGATGCTCTTGCGTACCCGTACTTGACGGTGGCCGAATGTTACGAGCGCATGCGCGTTGACGGGCGGGTGGTGAGCCAAGGCTACAAGCCGATGACCCGCCAAGCGTTCGAGAAGGTGGATGTACCCCAACTGCGCGAGACTGGGGCGCCATCACACCGCCGACCGCCGGCTCCAGCCCGCCAAGCGTTACGCTTGGACCATGAAGCGTGACGAACTAGTTGCCTGGCTCGACGACTACCTCGACGTCAAGGCCTTCGCTGCCGCCGACTCGAGCTTGAACGGGGTCCAAGTCGAGGGCGCCTCCGAGGTCACCAAGGTAGCCGTGGCGGTCGACGCCTCCCTCAACACGTTCCAGCAGGCCGCCGCCAACGGCGCGGACATGCTCATCGTCCACCACGGGCTCTTCTGGGGCCGGCCGGAGGCCGTCACCGGCATGCACCGCGCCCGGGTGCAGTTCCTGCTGGACCACGACCTGAACCTCTACGCCAGCCACCTGCCACTCGACGCGCACCGCGAGGTCGGCAACAACTGGGGGCTCGCCAGAGCCCTCGGGATGGTCGAACTCGAGCCGTTCGGGGTCTACAAGGGCGTGAGCATCGGCGTCAAGGGCGAGTTCCCCGCGCCCAAGCCGCTGAGGGAGCTCGCGGACCAGATCGAGGCGCGCCTGGGCGAGCAGGTCCTCGTGCATGCGGGCGGCCCGGACCCCGTGACGAGCCTCGGCATCATCTCCGGTGGCGCGACTTGGGACCTCGTCACGGCGGCCCAGGAGGGCCTCGACGCTTTCCTGACCGGCGAGCCGCGGCACGAGGTCTTCTATCACGCGTTCGAGCGCGGCATTAACGGTTTGTTCGGCGGCCACTACATGACCGAGACGGTCGGCGTTAGCCTCCTGGCGCGCCAGTTGGAGGAGCGGTTCGGCCTCGCCACCGAGTTCGTCCTCCTGCCGACGGGCCTCTAGATGGCCTCCCGAAGGGAGGGGCGCGGGCACCTCGTGGTCTTCGAGGGCCCCGAGGGGGCCGGCAAGTCGACGCAGCTAGTGGCCCTCTCCGCACGCCTGAGCGCGGCCGGGTACGACACCCTGTTCACGCGCGAGCCCGGCGGCACGCCGGCGGGCGAGGCGATCAGGCGGGTCGTGCTCGACCCGACGTTGCGCGTCGACCCGTTACCCGAGTTCCTCCTCTACTCCGCCGCCCGGGCCCAGCACGTCGCCGACGTCATAGCGCCGGCTCTGGCCGCGGGGCGCGACGTCGTCTGCGACCGCTTCACGGCCGCCTCCGTCGCCTACCAGGGGTACGGCCGCGGGCTCGACCTCGGGTTCGTCGCCGAGCTCAACGCGCGCGTCACGGGCGGCTTGGAGGCCGACCTGACCGTCCTGCTCGACATCGACCCTGTCGCCGGACTGGCCAGGGCTTCAGGGCGGGCCGCGCACGACCGGCTCGAGGCGGCGGGCCTGGCCTTCCATCGCCGCGTGCGTTCGGGCTTCATCGCGCAGGCGGAGGCCGACGGCGGGCGGCGCTGGGTGCGCATCGACGCGGACGCCGCCGAGACGGCGGTCACCGAGGCCGTCTGGCGGGCCGTCTCTCCCCTCCTCGCTCCCGGCGAGGTCGGTCGATGAGGCCCTGGCTCACCCCCGTCCTGGCAGCGGTCGCGCTGGCACTGCTGGCCTTCGGGTGCCGCGGCCAGAGCACCGAACGCCTTGGGGTGGAGATCGTCGCCCAGCACGCGCACGACCCGCAGGCGTTCACGCAGGGCCTCGTGTGGCACGAAGGGACCCTGTACGAGAGCACCGGCCTCCTGGGGCGCTCGAGCCTGCGCGAGGTGAGGCTGGACGGCACGGTGCTGCGCAAGCGCGACCTCGCCCCCAACGCGTTCGGCGAGGGCCTGGAACTCGTCGGCGACGAGCTGCTCCAACTCACGTGGCAGAACGGCGTGCTCCTGCGCTACGACGCGACCACCTTCGAGCCGACGGGAACGCAGCGCTACGCGGGCGAGGGCTGGGGCCTCTGTTTCGACGGCGCCGCCCTGTGGATGAGCGACGGCAGCGCGAAGCTGACCAAGCGCGACCCCGTCACGTTCGAGGTCGAGGGGAGCGTCGACGTGAGCCGCGACGGCAAGGCGTTGCCCATGCTGAACGAGCTGGAATGCGTGGCCGGCTCCGTGTACGCCAACGTCTGGACGACCGACGAGATCGTCAGGATCGACCCGAAGTCCGGGAAGGTCACCGCGGTGATCGACGCGTCCGAGCTCAGGCGCGTGGCGGGCGTCACGGACCGCGACGCCGTCCTCAACGGCATCGCCTACGACGAGGCCAGCGGCAACTTCCTGGTGACCGGGAAGCTGTGGCCCGTCCTGTTCGAGGTACGTTTCGTCGGTCGGTAAGGTCGCGGCGGCCGTCGGCCGCCGTCCAAGCGTTCAGCGCGGGCACGGTCCGGCGTCAGCTCGAGGTTGAGCCGCCGCTCGCCGCCGGCGCCGGCGCGGAGCTTGAGCCGCCGGAGCCCGACGCCGTGGGCTTGCTCTCCGTGGGCTTGCTCTCCGTGGGCTTGCTCTCGTTCGACTTACCTTCGCCCGCCTTGCTCGCAGCGCCCTCCGAGCCGCCGGCGGGCTTGGACTCCGGCTTGCCGGACGCGGCCTTCCTGATGTCGTTGACGTAGAACCCCGAACCCTTGAACGCGATCCCGACGGGCTGGATCAAGCGCTTCACGGCCGCGCCCGTCTCCGGGTGGACGGAGAGCGGGGCGTCGGTGATCCGTTGGTCGTACTCGAACGTCTCACCGGTATCGAGGTCCCGATAGAGGTAAGTGGGCATGGTTCCTCCGAGGCATCGCGCCGCCCGGCAGGCAGCCGCTTGCGGCGCCAAAGGCCAAGATACCACCACCTGGTACGCTTACGGCATGACTTGCGCTGCATCACTCGGGCTCCCACCCAGCGGCCCATTGGCCGTGCTCGGCGCGGGCGCCTGGGGCACGGTCGTCGCCTCGCTCCTCGCTCGCAACGGCCACGAGGTGCGGCTCTGGTCCCAGCGGGAGCAGCTCGCCGACGCCATCAACGCCAGCCGCCGGAACGAGCAGTACGTGCCCGGCCTCGCCCTCCCGCCCTCCGTGCGCGCCACCGCCGACCTGGCCGCCGCCGTGCGCGGCTGCGTCCTCGCCTTCATGGCGGTGCCTTCCAAGGCGTTCAGGCAGGTGAGCGAGAGCCTCGTTCAAGTCGGCGCGCCCCCCGCGCTCGTGAGCTGCTCGAAGGGCCTCGAGGTCGCGACCTTCAAGCGCCTCTCGCAGGTGGTGGCCGAGTACCTTCCCGCGATGCCGCTCGCGGTCGTCTCCGGGCCGAACCTCGCGACGGAGATCGCGGCCGACAAGCCGGCTGCCACGACCGTGGCGAGCCCGGACGCCCACCTCGCCAAGCGCGTCCAGCAGTTGCTGCAGCAGGGCACGTTCAGGGCCTACACGAGCGCCGACATGGTCGGCGTCGAGATCGCCGGCGCCCTCAAGAACGTCATCGCCCTGGCCTGCGGCGTCAGCGACGGCCTCGGGCTCGGCAACAACACGAAGGCCTCCATCATCACCCGCGGCCTGGCCGAGATCGTGCGTTTCGGGACCGCGATGGGCGGTCAGGTCGCCACCTTCTACGGGTTGGCTGGGGTCGGCGACCTGGTAGCCACTTGCTCAAGCTCGGAGTCTCGCAACCACACGGTCGGGGTGCTCCTGGCCGAAGGAGCCACGCTCGCCGAGATCGAGGCGAGCGGCCTGACCGCCGAGGGCGTCCCGACGGTCAAGGCGCTCCACGACGCCAACCTGGGGAGCGTCGAGCTTCCGATCAGCCGCGAGGTCTACAGCGTGGTGTTCGAAGCGAAGGACCCGCGGGACGCGATCAGCAGCCTGATGACGAGAGCGGAGAAAGCGGAATGAGCGCGATCAAGGCAGCCGGCCTCACGAAGCGGTACGGGGCGGTCGCCGCCGTGTCGGAACTGAGCTTCGACATCGCCCAGGGCGAGATCGTCGGCTTCCTCGGCCCGAACGGAGCCGGCAAGACCACCACCCTACGCATGCTCGCCGGATTGGTCAAACCGACCGCCGGCACCTGTCAGGTCCTCGGCGCCCCGGTCCCCGGCATGTCCTTGAGGCGCGTCGGCACCATGATCGAGGAACCGACGTTCTACCCCTACCTGACGGGGCGCGCCAACCTGCGCCATGCCGCCTTGCTGCACGGCGACGTGCCGGAGGGGCGCGTCGATGAGGCGCTCGCCTTCGTGCGCATGCAGGATGCCGCTTCCAAGAAGGTCAGGGCCTACTCGCAGGGCATGCGCCAACGCCTCGCTCTCGCGCGCGCGCTCCTCTGGCGCCCTCAGGTCCTGCTCTTGGACGAGCCGACCAACGGGCTCGACCCGACGGGCATCGCGGAGTTCCGCGAGTCCCTGAAGGCGGTGGCCGCCGAGGGCACCACGGTCCTGGTCTCGAGCCACATCCTCGCCGAGGTCGAGAAGTTCGTCGACCGCGTCCTGGCGGTCGACAAGGGCGTCCTGAAGTTCGACGGCAGGCTGACGGACCTGCTGGCCAGGATGGGGGAGCAGCAAGTGCGCTACACCGTGCGCGCCGCCGACCAGGCGGCGCTCGTCGCCGGCCTGGAGCGCCTGGGCCTGAGCTACGCCCCGAACGGTCCGGACGGCGCCGACGTGCTGGTCGCCCGCGACCGCTCCGAGGACCTCGTAAGCGACCTGGTGGCCCAGGGCGTCAGGGTGCTCGCCGCCAGCGTGCACGGCGACGACCTCGAGGCGGCCTACCTCAAGCTCGTCAACGGCCAAGGGAGGCCAGCGTGAGCGCGCTCCTCGACGTCATCAAGGCGGAGACGTTCAAGGTCCTTCGCAAGCGGCGCCTGTACCTGCTCGCCGCCCTCTACTGGCTCCTACTCCCCGCGCTCGTCCTGATCGTGGCGCGCGTAGTGCACGTGAACCTGGCCGGCTCGTTCGCCAACGACGGCGGCACCGTCGACCAGGGGCTCCAGTTCTTCGCCTCGCCGATGGGCATCGCGCGCCTCGCGCTCTCCGCCCCCGCGTTCACGAGCCCAACGCTGTACATCGTGGCCGTCACGCTCCTCGCCGCCCTCCTGATCGGCGACGAGCGCTCGCAGAACATGTGGAAGACCGTCCTCGTCGTGCAACCTAAACGCTGGGCCGTGTTGGCCGGCAAGATCGTCGTCATGATGGGCGCGCTGGCTGCCCTCATGCTCGGCGCCGCCGTGTTCGGCTTCCTGTTCGGCGCCGTCGGCACGACGTTCCTGCCGACCGACTTCAGCGGCGCCTGGCCACCCCTAGTCGGGCTCTACCTGCTCCAGCTCGCGCAGCTGCTCGCCCCGGTCCTCCTCGCCTTCCTGCTCATCACGCTCGTGCGCTCCGGCGTGCTCGGCGTGGTGATGGTCCTGTTCCTGCCGAGCCTCATCGAGACGCTCTACACCGTGCTGAACACGATCGCGCAGCTCCAGCCGCTCAACCGGATCAACGCCATCTTCCAGGCGCTGCGCATCCAGAACACGTGGCAGGCGCTGCCCAAGTACTTCTTCACGAGCAACCTCTACAACCCGGGCAGGCAAGCCTCCGGCGAGCTGCTCGGTCAGATCGGCGTGAGCGGCGAGCTGAGCGGCAGCGGCCCCTTCGCCGCCCTCCTCGGCACGGGGATGACCCTCGGGCACTCCGCCCTCGTCATGGCGGGCTACGCCGTGCTGTTCGGCGTCATCCTCTTCTGGTGGTTCCTGAGCCGCGACTTCGACTAGGGGCTCTGCCCCTCAGTGGAGCGTGCGCTTGCGCTTCTGTTCGTACATGCGGGCGTCCGCTCGGCTGACGAGCGCCTCGAACGACTCGGCGTCGTCGGGGTAGAGCGCCGCGCCGACGCTGGCCGAGAGCCGTACCGTGCCCGGCTCGAGGTGGATTGGCTCCTCGACGACCTCGATGAGGCGGCCCGTGACACGGTCGACGGCGCTGAGGTCGCCGCCGGCCAGCAGGACGGCGAACTCGTCGCCACCGAGGCGTGCCACCATCTCGTCGGGCCGCACCTTCGTGGTCAGGCGTTGACCGATGATGCTGAGGACCTGGTCGCCCACCTCATGGCCGTACGTGTCGTTGACGGCCTTGAAGCCGTTCAAGTCGAAGTACAGAAGGGCCATGGGGACGCTGCGCCGGCGCAGGACCCAGAAGCGCGTCTTGAGGTGGCGACGGTTGGCGAGGCCCGTCAGGTCATCGCGGTTGAGTAGCTCGACCGCCTGGCGCAGCACCGACTTGTAGTGCGTGATGCTCCTGAACTGAACGATCAGGTACTGGTCGTCGACCGGGATGACGGTCACCGCGTACCACATGAGGTTCTCTCGTCCCTCGCGGGTGAGGCCGTCCTGTGCGCCGGCGGCGGCCTGGATCGGGAAGACCTGCTCGAACTCCTGGACCCGCTTGGTCACGTGGGCCGTCACCAGACGCCGGTACACCCGGGGGTCGAACGGCGACTCGCGCACGGAGCGAGCGGCGCTGCCGACGACCGCCATGGGGTCGATCTCCAGCGCCGTGGCGGCGCTCTCGTTCAGGTCGCACCATTCGAAGTCGTCGAGCCTACCCGCCTCGGTTCGCACGGCCCTGAAGAGGACCATGCCGTGCGGCGCGTTGTGGAAGTAGCCTTCCCACAGGCGTTCGCCGAGCGTCAGAGTTGGTGGGCCGTGTACGCTCTCCATGCTTCCCCTCATGATAATCACCGTTAGGGGACCCGCATCACATGAGCGAGGACCTCGAGGCGGCTCGCGCCGCTCGCGGCCCTCCCATCGAGCGCCCGTTCAGCCCCCGGCGCCCGGACCTTCCTCACCGACCGCGACGGGCAGGTCGCGCGTTGACCAGTCGCTCCATGATCCCGCGTAGAGCTTCGCCCCGGGGTAGCCGGCGAGCTCCAACGCCAGCACGAGGTGGGCACCGGTCACCCCCGAGCCGCAGTAGGCGATCACGGTCTTGGCGCGGTCCGCGACGCCCGTCGGTAGGTCGAGGCGCTCCCGGAGCTCCGCCGCGGTGAAGAAGCGCCCGTCTCGTAGGTTGGCCGCGAAGAAGCGGTTGAGGGCGCCGGGGATGTGACCGGCCTTCGGGTCGAGCGGCTCCGTGTCGCCCCGGTACCGCTCGGGGGCACGGGCGTCGAGCAAGACGACGTCGTCGCTGCCGATGGCAGCGGCCACGGCCTCGGCGTCGACGACCATCTCCGGCCGCGGCGTGACGCTGAACGCCGCGCGTGCGTGGGCGGGCGAGGCGGTCGTCAAGCTTCCGCCGGCCGCCAGGTACGCACCCAACCCGCCGTCGAGGAGCCGGACGTCGTCGTGCCCGGCGAAGCGCAGCAGCCACACGACCCGCCCGGCGTACATGCCCCCGGCGTGGTCGTACACGACGACGGAGTGCTCGTCCCCGATGCCCAGGGCGCCCAGCTTGTCGGCCAGGTCACCGAGGTCAGGGAGCGGGTGTCGACCCCCGTGGACGCCCTTGGGGCCGGACAGGTCGCGGTCGAGGTCGAGGTGGACCGCTCCAGGAACGTGACCGGCCGCGTAGGCCGCCCTGCCGAAGGCGGGGTCCGAGAGCTCGAAGCGGGCGTCCACCACGCGAAGGCGCGGGTCCGCGGCCTCGAGCGCGGCGACCAGCTCCTCGCCCGAGATGAGTGGTTGGATCGTTGACATGCGGGAGTATATGCCCCGCGCCCCGCTATGATGCTCCAAATGTCCCCTAGGCACGTGGAGAGCGCCTCCAACCCCCTCGTCAAGGAGCTCGCCGCGCTGAGGGACAGGCGCGCGCGGGAGCGCAGCGGCGCCTACCTCGTGGAGGGGCGGCGGGAGGCCGGACGCGCGCTGGACGCCCGGGTGGACGCGGCGCAGGTGCTCGTGGCCCCGGCGCTCCTGACGAGCGGGTCGAGCGTGGAAGCGTGGCGGGCGCGCGCCGAGGCGGCGGGCGCGGCGTTCTGCACCGCCAGCGCGAGCGCGTTCAAGCGCATGAGCGTGCGCGAGAACCCGGACGGCGTCCTGATCGTCGTCCGCACGCGCCGAACGACGCCGGCGCAGGTGCGCCTGCCGTCCGGCGCGCTCGTGCTCGTGCTCGCCGGGCTCGAGAAGCCGGGCAACGTCGGAGCCCTGCTACGCAGCGCGGACGCCTTCGGTGTCGACGCCGTGTTCATGTGCCCCGACCTGGACCGTCCGGGTAGCGCGACCGGCGCCGCGCCAGGGGTCGACCTCGAGAACCCGAACCTGGTCAGGGCGGCCATGGGCAGCTCCTTCACCCTGCCTATCGGGGTAGGGACGCGCGAGGAGGTCCTCACCGCCGTCCGGGCGGCAGGGTTACGCCTCGTCGCCACCAGCCCCACCGCCACGACCACCGTGTGGGACTGCGACCTGACAGCTGGGGCTGCCGTCCTCCTCGGGCGTGAGCACGAGGGCCTGTCTGACTGGTGGCTCGAGCACGCCGACGCGCGGGTCCAGGTGCCCATGCGGGGGACGGCGGCGGACAGCCTCAACGTCTCCGTGACGGGGGCGCTGCTCCTCTTCGAGGCCTCAAGGCAGCGGCGAGGAAGCGCCCGCTAGCAGGCCGCGCACCGTCTCGCGGAAGTCCTTGCCTTCGAGCGGCTTGAAGACGACCGCGTCGGCGTGCGCCATGCGCGCGTGCGTCAGGGTCTCCTCGTCTCGCATGGCGGTCAGGACGAGCACCGGCACGTCCTTGAGCCGCTCGATCCGCTTCATCCTGTGGCAGACCTCCAGGCCGCCCAGGTTGGGCATCTTCACGTCGAGGATGGCCAGGTCGGGCGTGTTGTCCTTCAGGTACTCGAGGGCTTTCCTGCCGTCCTCTACCGTGACGACCTCGTACCCGTCGACCGACAGGAGCATCTCAAGGACCAACCGCTGGCCCTCCGCATCGTCCGCGACGAGGATGGTCGTCCTTCTCTCCGGCTCGCTCACGCCCCAAGCTTACGTAATCTCGCACCCTCGTGGCGCGCGACCGTTAGACTCGTGCGGAAGTTCCCAGGAGGCTGCATGATCAAGGAGTTCCGCGATTTCATCAACCGGGGCAATGTCCTCGACCTGGCCGTCGCCGTCATCATCGGCGGTGCCTTCGGCGCGATCACGACGTCGCTGGTGAACCAGGTCATCATGCCGGTCATCGGCCTTATCCTCGGTGGCGCAGACTTCAGCAACTTGGGCATCATCATGAAGGATGGCGACAAGTACGCCAGCGTCGCGGACGCCGTGGCCGCCGGCGCCCCGGTCCTCCAGTACGGCGCCTTCCTGAACACCGTCATCAACTTCTTCCTCATCGCCATCGTGCTCTTCTTCATCGTCAAGGCCTTCAACCAGGCCAAGAAGGCGTTCGAGAAGCCCGCCACGCCGGCCGCCCCGGCCGGGCCGAGCGCCGAGGTCAAGCTCCTCACCGAGATCCGCGACGCCCTGAAGCAGCGTTGAGTCCGAGCCGCCCTCGGCCGTGGCCGAGGGCGGCTCACGCAGGCCGTCAAGGCTCAGTAGAGGATCATCAGCTCGAGCTGCGCGGGTCCGGCCCGCCACACTTCCTCCGTGGCGACGAAACCGATCGTGACCGGCCCCACCAGGCGCAGCAGCAGGTTCGTGAACATCTCCTCCGTGACCGGCCCGAAGTCGGGCAGCTGACCGTCGTCGAGCCCGGCGCGGCGCAGCTCGCGCACGGCGTCCGCCTTCAGCTGCGCGATCGCCGTCCGTATCTCCCCCTGACTGGCCGGCAGCTCCGGCGAGCCGAGGTGGAGGCCATGGCTCACGACCAACTGCCCCTTGGCGTACAGCTCGGTGTTCTCGATGGCTTCGACGAGCACGTCGATGGTCGAGCTGATCTGGTTGCTCGGCGAGATCAGGCGCACGAGGTCCGGGCCCGAGGTCTGCCCGATCTCGTCGACCAGGACGTTGAACTGCTCGGTGGTGACCCGCACGCGCTCCACGCCGCGCCGGGCGACGAAGGCCGTGGCGTCGTTGATGAACGCGGCCAGCTCCTCGCGGATGGCCGCCGGCTCCTGCGCGTAGATGGCGCCGGAGTAGATGAGCTGGTCCTTGACGAAGTAGACCTCGCCGCCCTCGAAGCGCTCGTACTGCTGCTGCAGCTCGGCCAGGTCGCGCGCCTGGCTCTCGACGTCGCGTAGCAACCCGTCCACCGAGGATTGCAGGTCCTGGACGGTGGCGTTGCGCTCCCTGATCTGGTTCTCGAGGCTGAGGTTCAGCTCGGCGAGCGAGTTGTTCTGTTGCTGGATCCGCGCGTTCTCGCTCGACAGAAGCTCGTTGGCAGCGTTCAGGTTCGTGTTCTCGTCGCGCAGGGCCTGGGCCTGCCTGCGGAGCTCCTCCGCGCTCGCCTCGAGCGCCCCGACCTCGGCGTTGAGGTCGACGAGCCGGTCAGAGAGGTCCGCCGCCTGCCCGAGGGCGGCGTCGCGTTCGAGGTTCGCGGCGTCGCGGTCGGCGACAGCGGCCTCACGGTCCTCGACGGCGGCGTCCCGGTCGGCCAGCGCCGCGTCGCGTGCCGCGCGCGCGGCCTCGAGGTCCTGCTGGGCGCTCTGGACCTGCTGCTCCGCCGTGGCCAGGCGCAGCTCGACGTCGACAAGGTCGCCTTGCAGGCGCATGAGCTCGGTGTTGGCGTCCGCCAGCTGCGACCTGGCGTCCGCCAGGCCGAGCTCCAACTTCGCCGTCTCCTCCTGGGCCTGCGTCGCGGCCGCGCGCGCCTCGTCTGCCTCCGAGATGGCCCTGTCACGGTCCGTCCTGGCGTCGCCCAGCGCCGCGGTGGCGTCGTCCAGCTCGATCTGTGTGTCGCGCAACCGCTCCTCGGCGGCCTTGACCTCCGCATCGGCGTCCGCAACGCGCTGCTCGGCGTCGGCCACCTGGCTCGCCAGGTCGTCGCGCTGCGTCTGAAGGACGTCGCGCTCCTGCATGGCGGTGTCGCGCGCTTCCTGCGCGGCGTCGCGCTGCGCCTCGGCGGTCGCGATGGTCCGCTGCGCCTCCTCGAGCTGGCTCTCCACCTCGGCGAGCTGCCGGTTGGCGTCGGCCACGTTCTGGTTGAGCACACGCTGCTGCGCCCTGAGCTGGTTGAGCTCGTCCAACGTGCGCTGCACGTTGAGGATCGTGCGGGTGGCGTTCTGGAACGCAAGCGCGAGCACGCCGATGGTCGTGAGCATGATCAGGATGCCGGACAGGACGCCGACGAGCTGGCCGGTGGTGCGCGGCCGCGTGCCGAAGAGGCTGAGGCGCCGCCTGCCGACGTAGGTGCCGAGGCGGTCGCCGAGGTAGGCGATGACGCCCGCCAGGAGGACGAGCAGGAGAACGAGCAGGGCTACTAGGGTCATGCCTTGGCCCCGCGCGCTCCGGGCTCCTCGCCCCCTAGGCCGCGGTCAGAGCTGGAACTCATTACCGAGATAGTACGTGCGGACGTCCGGGTCGGCGGCGAAGTCCGCGGGGGTGCCGTCGAAGCGGACGCGGCCGTCGAACATCAGTACGACGCGGTCGGCGATGGCGAGGGTCTCCCTCACGCTGTGGTCGGTGAGGAGGACGCCGAGCCCGCGCCTGTCGCGCAGGTCGCGGACGATGGTCTGGATCTCCCTGATGGACTTGGGGTCCACTCCGGTGAAGGGTTCGTCGAGCAGCAGGAAGTCGGGGTCGACGGTCAGGCTCCTCGCGATCTCCAGGCGCCTGCGCTCGCCGCCCGACAGGGTGTCGGCCCGGTTCCTGGCCAGGTGGGCGATGTGGAACTCCTCGAGCAGCGCCTTGGCGCGCTCCTCCTGCTCGGCGCGGCCGAGGTCCTGGAACTCGAGGATGGCGAGGAGGTTGTCGATGACGCTCAGGCGCCGGAAGGCGCTCGGTTCTTGCGCCAGGTAGCCGAGGCCGATGCGCGCACGCTCGTGCATGGGCCAGAGCGTTATGTCACGGCCACCCAACACGATGCGGCCCGAGTTGGGGCGCACGAAACCGACGACCATGTAGAAGCTCGTCGTCTTCCCCGCGCCGTTGGGGCCGAGGAGCGCGACGATCTCGCCCCGCCGGAGCACCAAGTCGACCCCGTCGACGACCTTACGCCTGCCGTAGCGCTTCACCAGGCCGCTCGCGCGCAGCTCTACCCCGTTCGGTGCCGGCGAGACGCCGTTGGAGACGCTAGCAACGGCCCGCATACCGGGGCATGGTATCACGCGTGGCCGTGAGAGCCAGGTGAAGCTCTTCGTACGGCCCGGTCAGCCCTCCAGCGCGATGAGGAACGGGTCCTCGAGCGCAGTGCAGACCCAGCGCAGGAACCGGGCGGCCGCGGCCCCGTCGATGAGTCGGTGATCGTAGGTGAGCGACATGGGCAGCATCAGGCGCGGCTCGAACACGCCGGTGGCGGCGTTCCACACGGGCTCCATGCTCGAGCGCGAGACTCCGAGGATGGCCACGTCCGGCGGGTTGACGATCGGCGTGAAGCCGTAGCCGCCGATGCCGCCCAGGTTCGAGATGGAGAAGTTGCCGCCCTGCATCTCGTCGGGCGAGAGCTTGCGGTTCCGCGCCTTGACGGCCAACTCGCCCAGCTCGACGGCCAGCTCGAGCATGTTCTTGCGATCGGCGTTCTTCACGACCGGCACGAGGAGTCCGGCGTCGGTGTCGACGGCCACCCCGACGTTCACGTAGCGCTTGTGGACGATCTCCTGCGCGGCGACGTCGATGCTGGCGTTGAAGTCGGGGAAGCGCCTGAGCGCGCCGGCGACGACCTTGAGGAGGATGGCGGTAGGCGTCAGCTTCGCGCCGAGTGCCTCGGCCTTCGGCTGGTAGCGCTTGCGGACGACCTCCAGCTCCGTGATGTCGGCCTTGTCGAACTGGGTGACCATCGGCACGCTCGACCAGGCGTTCGTCATAGACCGCACGGTGGCCTTGCGCACGCCGCTCATGGGCGAGCGCTCCGTCTCGCCCCAGCGCGAGAAGTCGGGCAGCGCGACCGGTTGCGCGGTGGCCGTCCCCGCCGCCGCGGCAGCGACCTGCACGCCCGCCACAACGGACGCGACGCCGGCACCGTCCGCGTGCGCGCGCACGTCGGCGGCCGAGATGCGGCCGAGGACGCCGCTGCCCTGCACGGCGCGGATGTCGACCCCGAGCTCCCTAGCTAGTCGCCTGACGGACGGCGCCGCCGGCGCCGTCCCACCGGCGTCGTGCGCCGGCGCGGCGGCGACCGGTTTCGGGGTCGGGTCGGCCTGTTCGGGGGCCGGGGCAGTCTGGACGGCGGGCGCGGAGGCAGGCGTGCCAGCGGGTGTGCCGGCGGCCGGCGCCGCACTCGGCGTGGCGGACGGCGTGGCTGTCGCCGAGCTCGCGCCCTGCGCGGACGCCTCCTCGTCCACGACGACGAGGACGGAGCCGACCCGCGCCTCCTGGTTCTCGCTGACGTTGATCTTGCTCACGACTCCGCTGGCGGACGAGGGGATCTCCACGACGGCCTTGTCGGTCTCCAGCTCGACGAGCGGTTGGTCCTTCGCGACCGTGTCGCCGACCTTCACGAGGACGCCGACGACGGTGCCCTTCTCGATACCTTCGCCGATGTCAGGCAGCTTCACTTCAGTTGGCACGAGCGGTTCCTTTCGACGTGCTTCAGTCGACGTAGGGGTCGGCCTTGGCTGGCTCGATCTCGAGGGCGTCGCGGGCCGCGACGAGCGCGGCGGTGTCGACGAGCCCGTCGCGGTGCAGGGCGGTCAGTGTGGCGTAGACGATGTGGCGGGCATCGACCTCGAAGAAGTCGCGGAGCTCGCTGCGCGCCTCGCTCCGGCCGTAGCCGTCCGTGCCGAGGGAGAGCATCGGGCGGGGCAGGTAGGCGGCCAGCGAATCCGGGAGGATCTTCATGTAGTCGGAGGCGGCCACGAGCACGCCTTTCGCCCCCTCGAGCAGCTGCGTGACGTACGGCTTGTGCTGCGCCTGGTCCGGGTTGAGGCGGTTGTAGCGCTCGACCTGCAGGGCGTCGCGGTGGAGCTCCTTGTAGGAGGTGACGCTCCAGACGTTCGTCGCGACGCCGTAGTCGCGTTCCAGGACCTCCTGCGCCTCGAGCACGCAGGTCATGATGCTGCCGCTGCCGAAGAGCTGGGCGTGCAGCTTGCTGCGCTTCCGGCTCGCCGGGCGGAAGAGGTACATGCCCTTGAGGACGCCTTCTTCCAGGGCCTCACGCGAGAGGTGGGCGGGCGCGCCCGGCTGCAGGTAGTTCTCGTTGCCGACCGTGACGTAGTAGAAGACCTTCTCCTGCTCCTGGTACATGCGGCGCAGGCCGTCGCGGATGATGATGGCGAGCTCGTGCCCGAACGCCGGGTCGTACGAGAGGAGGTTCGGGACGGGGTAGGTGAGGACGTGGGAGTGGCCGTCCTGGTGCTGCAAGCCTTCGCCCGCGAGCGTGGTGCGACCGGCGGTGGCGCCGACGAGGAAGCCCCTGGCGTGGCTGTCGCCGGCAAGCCAGATGAGATCGCCAACGCGCTGGTAGCCGAACATCGAGTAGTAGAGGTAGAAGGGCACGGTGTTGACGCCGTAGTTGGCGTAGGCGGTGCCGGCCGCGACGAACGACGCCATGCCGCCGGCCTCGGTGATGCCTTCCTCGAGGATCTGACCGTCGCGCGACTCCTTGTAGTACATGAGGTGCGCGCTGTCGACGGGCTCGTACAGCTGCCCGACGGGCGAGTAGATGCCGATCTGCCTGAAGAACGCTTCCATGCCGAAGGTGCGCGCCTCGTCCGGGATGATGGGCACGACGAGCTTGCTCCAGTTCGGGTCGCGCAGAAGCTTGCGCATGATGTTCACGATCACCATGGTCGTCGAGACGGTGTGATCGCCGCTCGAGGCCATGAACTCCTCGAAGGCCTCTGCGGGCGGCGGCGCGAGCGGCTCGGACTTCACGCTCCTGGCGGGCAGGAAGCCACCGAGCTTCTCGCGGTGCTCGATGAGGTACTGGTGCTCGGGGCTGTCCTCGGGCGGGCGGTGGAACGGCTCGTTGGCGATCTGGTCGTCGGTGATGGGCAGGTTGAAGCGGTCGCGGAACGCGCGCATCTCGTTCTCGTCGAGCTTCTTCTGCTGGTGCGTGATGTTCTGGGCCTCACCGGCGGTGCCCAGCCCGTAGCCCTTGACCGTGCGGGCGATGATCACCGTCGGCTGACCCTTGTGCTTGACGGCGCGGTCGAAGGCCGCATAGACCTTGACCGGGTCGTGGCCGCCGCGGTTGAGCCTCGCGAAGTCGGCGTCGGTCCAGTCACTGACGAGCTCCCTGAGCTCCGGCGTGTTGAAGAAGCGCTCCTTCAGCTCCTGGCCGCCGAAGGCCGCGTAGCGCTGCGACTCCCCGTCGACGAGCTCCTCGAAGCGCTTCACGACGATGCCTTGCGTGTCGCGCTTGAGTAGGTCGTCCCACGCGCTGCCCCACGCCACCTTGATGACGTTCCAACCCGAGCCACGGAAGATACCCTCGAGTTCCTGGATGATCTGGCCGTTGCCGAACACGGGGCCGTCGAGGCGCTGAAGGTTGGCGTTCAGGACCCAGATCAGGTTGTCGAGCTTGCTACGAGACGCGACGCGGATGGCGCCCAGCGTCTCCGGCTCGTCGGTCTCGCCGTCACCGACGAACGCCCACACCTTGCCGGTGCCCGTCGGGTACAGGCCGCGGTCCTCGAGGTAACGCCGGAAGCGCGCCTGATAGATGGACGTGATGGGGCCGAGGCCCATGGAGACCGTTGGGTAGCTCCAGTAGTCCGGCATGAGCCACGGGTGCGGGTAGGACGAGAGGCCCGGGCCTTCCTGCAGCTCACGGCGGAAGTTGTGCATCCGAGCGTCGTCGAAGCGGTGCTCCAGGTAGGAGCGGGCGTAGATGCCGGGGCTCGCATGACCCTGGAAGTAGACGAGATCGGCGTCCGGCCCCTTCTTCGGGCCGCGGAAGAAGTGGTTGAAACCGACCTCGTAAAGGATGGCGGCCGACGCGTAGGTGGCGATGTGCCCGCCGATGCCGGGCGAGTGCTTGTTCGCCTGTACTACCATGGCCATCGCGTTCCAACGGATGAGGTTCGTGATCTTGCGTTCGAGCGCGAGGTCACCCGGGTACTCCGGCTGCTCCTCGACGCTGATGGTGTTTACGTAGGACGTGTCTGACTCGAAGGGCAGGCGGATGCCGTACTTCTCCGCATGCGCCTCGAGCCGCTCCAGGATCTCGACGACGCGTCCGGCGCCGCCGCTGGCGAGAACGTAGTCGAGCGACTCCAACCACTCGCGCAGTTCGACGGCGTTGAGCTGCGTGAGCTCGTCCGGCGGCAACTGGGAGCGGTCCAGGTCTAGTGGTCGATCCAGGACGTCAGCCATTCTTCTCACCTTCTCGTACGCACCCGCGCTCGGCGGCGGTCTTCCGGCCGCCCGGGCCGGCCTCGCCCGAGGTCGGTCCCACGCGCGTCACGCATCGGCCCGACCAGCCGGTCGGCGCCGCAGTCAGGCCATGTTACGCCATCGGGGGCTCGAATCACGCGTTCCGGTTAAACGTTTCACCACTAAGTCAGTGCGGTGCCTCGCCGGTGGCCAGGCGCCGCAGCAGCCCTCGCACCACGTTCTCGGCGCGCTCGGCGGCCACGAGCGTGAAGGCCCTGAAGTCGACCCCGGCCGAGTGGTCGGCCGTGTCGGAGATGCTCCTGACGATGACGAACGGCACGCCCCACCGCGCGCAGACCTGCGCGACCGCGGCACCCTCCATCTCCGCACACGCGGCGCCGAAGGTCTGCCGCAGCTGCCAAACGCGCGCCGGGTCGGAGACGAAAGCGTCGCCGGACGCCACGCGGCCCTCGAAGACCCGCACGCCCTCCAGGGCGCGCGCCGCCACCACCGCCGCGGAGCGCAGCGCGGGGTCGGCCTCCCAGGCCTTCCCTACTCCGGGCACCTCGCCCGGCTCGTAGCCGAGGCCGGTGACGTCGACGTCGTGCTGCACGGCGTCCGAGCTCACTACCACGTCGCCGATGCGCAGCGAGTCGGCGACCGCGCCGGCCACCCCGGTGAACACGACGCGAGCAGCCCCGGCGGCCAAGAGCGCCTGCGTCAGGGCGGCGGCGTTGACCTTGCCTATGCCGCACTCCGCGAGCAGGACGGGCACGCCCTCGAGCGACCCGCTCTCCCAAGCGAACGGCCCGGAACGAGCGGCCGCCGTACCCGCCAAACCGGCGCGCAACCGCGCGACCTCCTCGGCCATAGCGCCTATGACCGCCGTAGGGCGGGCGATCTCACCGGGCACCGGTCAGCGACGCGGGGCGGGCGGCGCGGCGTAGAAGACGAGGCGACCGAGGAAAGCGCCGGCTACCACGCCGACGGCTCCGACGCCGACGAGCAGGAGGAAGTTGAGGTCGAAGCCGGCGTTCGGCCCGAACAGCCTGGTGGCGAGCATGCCGAGCGTCAGGGCGAGACCCGTGATGAGCGTGAAGGTCAGGGCGTTGTCGCGCCCTTGGCGGAGCTGGAACAGCACGGAGAAGTAACCGAACAGGAGGTAGAAGCCGGCGCCAGTGAGGCTCGTGCCGACGGTGCTCTCCGTGGGAGGCACCGCCGCTTGCAGGACGATGAAGAAGACGGTGGCGATCATGAGCGCGCCGGAGAAGCGCCCCGGGAGGCGCTTGCGTTGCTCGGGGGTGAGCGACTTGACGTTCACGGTCTTCAGGTCGGGCGCGGCTTCGCCGCCGGCCTTCGCGGTCGCCTTGGACCCGCTCTTGGTGGCTCTGGCGCCGCGCTGCGCCCTCAAAGCGGCGAGCCGCGCGCGGCGCTCCTGGCGCTTCCTATCCTTCTCCTTGGCGGCCTTCTCGTCGAGCTTCGCCTGCGCTCTGCGCAGCTGTCGGTTCATGCGGGTAGCATAACCGGCCCGCCTTCCGGGCCGCCTTCCGGCCCGTGGTCCTCGCCCCGCCAGGCCGTGCTAGGCTCGCGCAACCGATGACGGACGCCCTCCTGAGCCTGATCGCACGACGCTTCGGGACGCCGACCTACGTCTACGACCTCGACGTCGTCGACGCGCAGGTCGGGCGCCTGCGGACCGCGTTCCCCTTCGCCGAGCTCCGCTACGCCGTGAAGGCGAACGCCAACGGCGCGTTGCTGCAGCACCTCGTGGCGCTGGGAGTCGGCGCCGAGGCCCTCACGGAGGGGGAGCTGGAGCGGGCGCTGCGCGCCGGCTTCCAACCGGCGCACATCGTCCTCGGCGGCCCCGGCCACACGCCCGGCCTGGCGCGTAGAGCGGCCGAGGCCGGCGTCGGCCTCGTCAGCCTCGACTCGGTCGGGGCCTGGCGGGTCTGGCGCGAGACCGAGGCCCCCGGCACGCGCTTCCTCGTCCGCGTCAACCCGGGCTTCGACCCGCATACGCACGAGCACCTCGCCACGGCCGCCGCCACCTCCAAGTTCGGCGAGCCGAGCGAGACGGCGCTCGCCATCGCCCACGAGGTGGCCTCGACCGGCCGGCTCGCCGGCTTCCACGTCCACGCCGGTTCGATGCTCGACGAGGAGACGGTGGCCGACCTGGTGGTCGCAGCCCTAGAACCGCTCTACGCCGGGTTCCCCGACGCCGACCTCGTCGACTTCGGGGGCGGGCTCGCCGTGCCGCACCCGCCCCTCGCGGGCTTCGCGGCGGCCTACGAACGGTTCGTCCGGCGCTCCGGCAAACGCGTGCTGCTCGAGCCGGGCCGCTTCGTGATCGCCGAGGCGGGCACGCTCCTCACCCGCGTGCTGCACGTCAAGGGGGGAGCGAGGCGGCACGTCGTCGCCGACGCCGGCATGGCCGACCTCCTGCGACCGGCGCTCTACGGCGCCCACCACCCCGTCCGGCTGGTCGAAGGCGGCGAGAGCGACCGCGGGGGCACCGGCCCGAGCGGCGGCGCCGGCGGCCGCTCGGGCGTCGAGCCCGGTCTACCGACGGACGTCGACGGGCCGCTATGCGAGAACGCCGACCGCCTGGGCCAGGACGTCGAGCTGCCCGCCGTCGCGGCGGGCGACCTCCTGGCGGTAGGGACCGCGGGCGCCTACGGCTTCGCCATGGCGTCGAACTACGCGGGAAGCCTGCGCCCCGCCGAGGTCGTCGTGCGCGCGGGCGAGGCGCGCCTCGTGCGCAGGCGGGAGCGGCCCGAGGACCTCTGGCGCCTGGAAGAGGACGCGTAGGCGCGCGCGGGGCGCTCCGCGGGTCCGGCGGCTCGGCGTCCTGCCGGTAGGCTGGCCCGGACCGGCGCGCCGACGGCGCGACCGGCGCTCGGTCACCGCGCTACACTCGGACCATGGAACCGTGTCAGCTCAACCCCGATCGCGGGTCGGCAGCATGAAGGCGCTCGCCGACGTCACCGCCAAGTACCTCACCGACGGCTGGCAGTCCGCGACGAGGACCTTCGAGGTCGTCGAGCCGGCTTCCGGCAAGGTGCTCGCCAACGTCGCCGACTGTGACGCGCAGGCGGCCCGGCGGGCCGCCGACGTGGCGTGGGAGGCCTTCGAGAGGTGGCGGGCCACGAGCGCGTTCGAGCGCTCGGACGTGCTCGCCCGCTGGCACGACCTGATCATCGCGAACACCGAGGCGTTGGCAACGACCATGACGCGCGAGATGGGCAAGCCCCTCAAGGAGTCCCGCGGGGAGGTCAAGTACGCCGCCGGCTTCGTCAGGTGGTACGCGGAGGAGGCGAAGCGCGTCTACGGCGACCTCTTCCCCGCGCAGGACCCGACCAAGCGCCTGCTCGCCATGCCCCAGCCGGTCGGTCCTGCCTTCGCGATCACCCCGTGGAACTTCCCGCTGGCCATGGTCACCCGCAAGGCGGCGCCGGCGCTAGCCGCCGGCTGCACGTTCGTGCTCAAGCCCGCCGAGCAGTCGCCCGTCTCCGCGCTCCTCCTAGCCGACCTGTGGCTGGAGGCCGGGGGGCCCGCCGGCACGCTCCAGGTGCTCCCGACGTCCGACCCGGCGCCCCTCTCCACCGTGCTCATCGAGGACCCACGGATCCGCAAGCTGACCTTCACGGGCTCGACGGAGGTCGGGCGCGTCCTCTACGCCCAGGCGGCCACCACCGTTAAGCGCATCTCGCTCGAGCTCGGTGGTCACGCCCCGTTCCTGGTCTTCGGGGACGCCGACCTCGACAACGCCGTCGCGCAGGTCATGGCCAGCAAGTTCCGCAACGCCGGGCAGACGTGCGTGTGCGCCAACCGGATCTACGTCCACTCCTCGCTGGCCGAGGAGTTCACCGAGCGTTACGCGGCCGCGGCCGAGCGCCTCGTGGTCGGCGACCCGTTGGACGCCGCGACCGACGTCGGTCCGCTCGTCGACGCCCAGGCGGTCGCGAAGGTCGAACGGCATGTGGCGGAGGCCGTCGACGGCGGCGCGCGCGTCGTCACCGGCGGCAAGCGCCTCGGCGGGCTCTACTACGCACCGACCGTCCTGGCGGGCGTGAGACGCGACGCGCTGCTCATGCGCGAGGAGACGTTCGGCCCGGTGGCGCCGATCGTGACCTTCGAGACGGAGGCCGAGGCCGTGAGGCTCGCCAACGACACGCCCTTCGGCCTGGCCGCCTACGTGTACACGCGCGACCTCGGGCGCGCCTTCCGCGTCTCGGAGGCGCTCGAGTACGGCATCGTCGGCGTCAACGACGGCACGCCGTCCGCGCCGTACGCGCCCTTCGGCGGGGTGAAGCAGTCCGGCATCGGGCGCGAGGGCGGGCCGTGGGGCATCCAGGAGTACCTGAACCTCAAGTACGTCGCCTTGGGGCTCGGGAAGGCTTGACCGGCGGCCCAGAGGCGCCGGCCGGCGGCGGCGCGAGCGCGGCAGTGGGCCGGCGAGCGGTGGCGTGGAGGAGCCGATGACCGAAGGGGCGGCCGACGAGGCCCTGGCGCTACTCACCGGGCTGGCGGGGGCAGTGGGCAACGGAGACGCGGCGGCCGCCCACTTCTACGCGCACGCTTCCGACCGGATGCGCGGAGCGCTCGGCGGCGAGGCGCACTTCGTGCGCGCGTTCACCAACGAGCGCTTCGCGCCCCTCGCGTACGGCAGCGCCGCCAGGCTCACCGAGGTCCGGCAGGTCGGCGACAGCGCGAGAGCGACGTTGGCGGTGACCACGGAGGTCGGCACGGTGACGTACGTCGTGGCCGTGGCGAAGGCGCGCTTCGGCGAGCGCGCCGGCACCTGGTGCCTCAGCGGCGTGGCGCGCGAGGGTGTAGACCTCTAGCGCTTACTTCGGCTGCACGTCCAGCGTGGCGGCGAGCGGCACGCTCTTGCCCGCGCGTACCTGCAACGTGGCGCGCAAGCGGTAGGGGCCCGGGATGATGTCCTGCGGCACCACGACCTTCACCACGGACCAGACCGAGTAGTCCGTAGTAGTGGTGTTGAACGACTCGCTCGTCGAGGTGCGCTGCTCCACCATGACGTTGCTGAGCGTCACCTGCCAACCGTCGGCCACGCGCGCGTCGAGTAGACCGAACATGCTGGCGGCGTCACCGCGCGACGCGTTGTAACCGGACGGCACCCACAGGCTGACCTTCAGGTCCTTCGGCGCCAGGTCGAACTGGGCCAGCGAGTGATCGAAGCGCAGGTAGTAGGTCTGACCCTGCTCGACCCGGATGGAGGAGCCGCCCACCACGACCGGGGTGAAGCTCGAGCTGGAGGTCGCCGGCGCGCACGCCGCCACCGCAAGGGCGAGCGCGACGAAGGCTAACGCGGCCATGTACGAGCGCCCCGCTCGCTGGCCGGCCGCACGTCTCTCCGTTGTAGTAGCGACGGTTCGCATCATGGCCCGAGGCTACCAGAGGCTCATGAGCGGTGGCGCCTACGTACACCGGGCCGCCATGCAGACAAGCGCACATGCCATGATGCCCCGGAAGGCGCGGGGGCAGTTCGTCACGCTACGGCCCACCAGGACGATGAACCAGACCGACACTCGCAAGATCCCGACGAACCGCCACCTCTCCGAGGCGCGGTGGCGCGTCCTCGGCGAGGTACTCCGTCACCGGGACCGCGGTCAGACCGTCGAGGAGTTGGCGGAGGCCTTGTCGGTGTCCCGCAACGCCGTGCAGCAGCACGTCACGTCGCTCGAACGGGACGGTCTACTTCGTGTGCTCGGACGCCGCACGACAGGGGGTCGGCCCGGCCGCGCGTTCACGTTGACCGAGGCCGCCCTGGAGCTCTTCCCGAGGAGCTATGCGAAGCTCGCTGACGACATGCTGCGCAACGTGCGCGAGCTGTTCGGCGAGAGCGGGCTCGACCAGATGTTGGTGAAGATGGCGGACGAGGTCGCGGCCGAGCTGGAGCCCCGACTGACCGGCAAGCGGGGCGCCGCGCGGATCGCCGAGGTCGCGGCCATCCTTCACGAGCTAGGTTACGAGGCCTCCGTCGACGAGGGCGGCCGCCTGCGCGCCGCCAACTGCGTGTTCCACCGGCTCGCCCACTCGAGCCAGGCGGTGTGCCGTTACGACCAGGTCCTGCTCAGGCGGCTGTGCGGCGACGACGTCGATCAGCTGGCCTGCATCACGGACGGCTCGGCCGCTTGCGTGTTCGCTCTGAAGTAGGCCGACCCCCGGGGTCTCCCGCAAGGCCGGGCGGCGCGGCGTTAGCGTCATGGCGCCAGCCGCGCCGCGCTGGTCGCACCTACCCCGCGCTCACGACCCCCGCGGCGGATGTACAGTTCTCGCCAGTGACAGGAACCGGCGAACCCGTCCGCTTGGCAGAGGTCTTCAGGACGTGGCTCCCGCTCGCAGCCAGTTGGCTGGTCATGGCGCTGGAGCAACCGACCGTCAGCGCCATCATGACGCGCCTCGCCGACCCGGAGCTGCACCTCGCGGCTTTCGGCGGTGTGGTCCTGCCCGTCGCGTTGATCGTCGAGGCCCCGGTGATGATGCTCCTGGCCGCCAGCGTCGCCCTGGCCAGAGACCAGGCCTCCCATAGGCTCATCTACCGCTTCATGATGGCGCTCGGCCTGGGGCTGACGGTGCTGCACACGCTGCTGGCGTTCACGCCCCTGTTCGACCTGGTCGTCGTACCGCTGCTCGGGCCGCCCACGAGCGTCGTCGAGCCGGCCAGGCTGGGCCTGAGGCTGATGCTGCCCTGGACGTGGGCCATCGCCTACCGCCGGTTCAACCAGGGCCTGTTGATCAGGTTCGGCCGCTCGCACCACGTCACCATCGGCACGGCGCTGCGCCTCACGACCGTCGTGGGTGCGGCGGCGTTCCTCGGCTTCGTGCTCGGCGCCCCGGGCGTGATGACCGCGGCACTGGCCGTTATCTGCGGCGTGACGGTGGAGGCGCTCTACAGCGGTCTCGCCGCCCTGCCGGTCGTACGCAAGCAGCTCAGGCAGGCCGCGACCGTCACGCCTCCCTTGACCTTCGGGACCTTCCTGACCTTCTTCCTCCCCCTAGTCCTGACCAGTCTCCTGTCGCTCCTCGTGCAGCCGTTAGGCAGTGCGGCGCTGGCGAGGATGCCCGAGGCGCTCGCCTCGCTCGCCGTCTGGCCGGTCGCGAGCGGCCTGCTGTTCATGCTGCGATCGGTGGCGTTCGCCCTCAACGAGGTCGTCGTCGCGCTCCTGGACCGACCCGGCGCCTACCGCACGCTGCGGCGCTTCGCGTGGCTGCTGGCCGGCACCCTCATGCTGATCGCGCTGGCCGTCGCCTTCACGCCCCTCGCGCGGGTCTGGTTCGTGACCATCTCCGGCCTCGCCCCGCCGCTAGGCGCCCTGGCGAGCGTCGGGTTCGCCTGGGCGCTCCTCTGGCCGGCACTGGACGCCTTCCGCAACCTCCTGCAGGGCGTGGCCGTGCATGCCAAGCGCACGGCCGTCATCAGCTCGGCGACGCTCGTGTTCCTGACCGTCAGCGCCGCCCTCCTCCTCGTTGGCATCCTGACCCAGCGCTTCCCCGCCCTGAGCGTCGCCATGTTCGCGTTCGTCACCGCCACGGTGGCGCAGGTGAGCTGGCTGGCCGTGAAGGTGCGCGGTGAGGCGGCCGCCTTGGCGAAGCGCTGACTCGCGGCCACGGGGAAGCCGCGGCCGGTGGAAGGTGCGCACGAGCCGCGGTCCTATGCCGGGCCGGAGCGCGGTCGGGCTACGAGCCGGCGGCGGCTCCGGTCAGTACTGGAAGCGGGCCAGCCCCGTGTCGGCGGTAGTGGTGCGGTCCGGTGCCACGGGCGGCGCCGCGCGCAGCGCCGCCGCCAAGCGCCGCGCCTCGGCCAGGTAGTCGGCGAAGTCCTCCTCGCGCCCGTTGGGCGACGTCGGGACGGGCACCCACGCCTCGGGTTCGAACCCTGCGGCGCCCTGCCCCGCCCCATGCCCAGCCGCGTGCGGCGCCGAAGCGTGCCGCCACGCGCCGCTACGCCAGTCGAAGTCGTAGAGCGGGAGAAAGGCGTCGCCCTCCTCGGCCAGGAACTCGATGGCCGACAGGAGGAAGTCGAACTCCGCCTCGTCGATCATGAAGTGGAAGCTCAACCGGCACCACCCCGGCTTCAGGCCGTCGTAGCCGGCCTCGATCTGCCCCAGGTACCGGTTGGAGACCGCCTCGTCGATCCCGAGGAGGTCGTGTCCGTAGGGGCCGGCGCAAGAGCAGCCGGCCCGCCCCTGGATCCCGAAGAGGTCAGAGAGGAGCCTGACGACGAAACGCGGGTGGAGGTAACGGCCGGCCGGCTTCAGGAGGAACGACACGACGGCCAAGCGCGGCGCCTCGGGGTTCCCAAGGACCTCGACCTTGGGGTTGCCTGCGAGCCGCGCCATCGCGCGGCGGATGTAAGTCTCCTCGCGCTCGGCGATCAGGTCCTCGCCGACGCGCTCCTTCACGCGGAAGGCCATGGCGGCACGGAGCTTCTGCAGGATGCCGGGCGTGCCGGCGTCCTCCCTCGTCTCCACGTCGGCGACGTAAAGCTGCTGATCGCGGTTGACGAAGGTGACCGTGCCGCCGCCGGCGGTCGTCGGGCAGCTGAGGGAGTACAGCGACTCGTGGATGAGGAGCAGCCCCGTGGAACCGGGGCCGCCAAGGAGCTTGTGGGGACTCAGCGCCACGGCGTCGAGGCCGTCGTTCGCGCCAGGAGACGACTCACCCACGTCGATACGCACGTACGGTGCGCTGGCCGCGAAATCGAAGGCGGCCAGGGCGCCGTGCTCGTGAAGCAGCTTGGCCACGGCCCGCACGTCGGTCAGGAGGCCGGTCACGTTGCTGGCCGCCGAGAACGACCCGAGGCGCGGCCGGTCCAGGTAGCGCGGGTCAAGGAGCGCGCGCCTCAAGGCGGCGAGGTCGAGCGTGCCGTCAGGCGCCAACGGGATCGGCACCCGCTCGGCCAACGATTCGCGCCACGAGACGTCGTTCGAGTGGTGCTCGTACGGTCCGACGAAGACGACCCAGCGTTCGTGCGGCTCGAGCATGCCGAGGACCTTGGCGCGCAAGTGCGGAGCCACGCTGACGCCGAGCACTTCCTGCAGCCGCTTGAGGGCGCCGGTGGCACCGGTGCCCGCGAAGATGAGCTTGTGGTGCTCACCGCCGCCGAGCCGGCCCTTGAGGTAGGCGCGCGCCGACTCCGTCAGCTCGGTCGTATGGGCACCTGTGGCGCTGTCCTCCGTGTGCGTGTTCGCGTACAGGGGGAGCACGGCGCGCACCAACGCCTCCTCGACGGACGCGAGGGGGCGGCCCGAGGCGATGTGGTCGGCGTACGTGAGGCGGCGTGTCCCGAAGGGCGTGGCGAAACACGCGCCCTCGCCTATGACGTCGGCCCGCAGCTCCGCCAACGTGAGCCGCGCCTGCTTCTCGGTTGCCATAGTCCACCTCCGCTCGACTTGCTCCCAGGTTACAACCTAGCGCTGCGCGGGTCCGACCCGCCATGTGGGCCGCCCACTCACCTCCCGCGGGTCCGCGGGTTAGACTCGTTGGCCGTTGAGGGGGAGTAGCCGCCCGCACCCCGCGGGAGCCCGCCATCGTCAACACGGCGACCAAAGGTCGTCCGGTGGCGCGCGTTCAGGCGAGACCCTAACGGGAGGTCATCATGACCGAACCGCTATGGGCCTGGTTCGCCTTCATCGGCTTCGTCTTCGCGATGCTCGCCATAGATCTCGGCGTCTTCCAACGCAAGGCGCACATCGTCAAGCCCCAGGAGGCTGCGCTCTGGACCGGCGTCTGGGTGAGCCTGTCGCTCCTCCTCGGCCTGGCCTTCAACTTCTGGCTCGGTCCCGAGAAGGCCATCCAGTACGTGACGGGGTACGTGCTCGAGTGGTCGTTGTCCGTCGACAACATCTTCGTGTTCGTGCTCGTGTTCTCGTACTTCAAGACGCCCTTCAAGTACCAGCAGCGCGTCCTACTGTGGGGCATCGTCGGCGCACTCCTGCTGCGGGGCATCATGATTGTGGTCGGCGCCACGCTCATACAGGCGTTCAGTTGGGTGCTCTACATCTTCGGCGCCTTCCTCCTCTTCACCGGCGCGCGGATGCTCTTCCAGAAGGGCGACGGTGAATCCGACTTGGAGAAGAACCCCGCCCTGCGCCTGGTCAAGCGCCTCATGCCGGTTAGCCCCGAGTACGACGGTCAGAAGTTCTTCACGATCAGGAACGGCGTGCGCATGGCGACGCCGCTCCTCCTCGTGCTTGTCGTCATCGAGTTCACCGACCTGCTCTTCGCCGTCGACTCCATCCCCGCCATCTTCGCGGTGACCACCGACGGCTTCATCGTGTTCACTGCCAGCATCATGGCGGTGCTCGGCCTGCGCTCCATGTACTTCCTCCTCGCGCACGTCGTCCACCGCTTCGTGTACCTGAAGACCGGCCTGGCGATCATCCTCGTCTACATCGGCGCCAAGATGTTGCTCCTTGACGTCTTGCACGTACCGAGTCTCGTGTCGCTCGCGGTGGTCGTCGGCATCCTCGCGCTCAGCGTCGTGGCCTCGCTCATGTGGGGCAAGCCCGAGGCGTCGACCCACAAGGACTCCCTCCCCGGCTGAGCCGGCGCCTCCGGGCCACCCGACCCGGCCGTCGCGGGGCGCCTCGCCGTCTCATGCCGCCGGGGCGTTCAACGTCGGCGGCGTCAGTCCCCAACGAGCGCCCCGAGCAGCCCGGCGCGCCATGCGCCAGCCACCGGGTCGTACGCCCCGAAGCCGTCCGCGAACTCCCAGTACGCCCAGTTGAGACCGCGCGCCTCGGCCGCCTCGCGAACGGCGCGGGTCCAGCGGATGCGCGAGGCCAGGTCGGCCTTCTCGTACGCTCCGAACTCACCGACGAGGACGGGCGGCGCGCCGTGCGCTTCCGCCCACTCCCTCACGAAGTCGAGCGCTGCTGCCACCGCCTCGGTCTCCGTAACGAGAAGCGGCCGGCGCCGGCCCTCCGCCCTGAGCTCGAGGCCTTGCAGCACGAAGGGCGTCTGGGGCACGGCCGTGCGGTTCTGGAGGATGACCCGCTCCACCCCTCCGGCGCCACCGCACGCCGCCAGGTCTACGACCGCCTCGACGCCAGCCACGGTGTTCACCGACACCGTCACGTTGTCGGCCCCCCGCCCGCAGGCGACCAGGAGCTCCACGGCGCGCGACGTCGTGAACGCGAGCCGGTCGTAGCCGAGGAGGACTCCGAAGGGCTGCAGGTAGTAGCCCGCCCAAGCAGCGTCGAAGGTGAGCGTGAGCTCGTCCCCATACTCCCGCGTCGTGTCCCAGGACCAGTCGGCCCAGGCCGGGTTCGGCGTCAACCGCGAGCCGGTCCAGGTCGTACCGACGGGCGGCGCGGGCTCGACCCACTCGGCGCCTTGGTGCGTGAAGTAGAACGGGTCGTAGTAGTGCACGGTGAGGACGAGACGGTCGTCGTCCGGCCACGCCAGGCCCGGCAGGTTGCCGATGCCGTTGAAGCCCGTCGGTCCGACGACGACCCAGCGAGTTGGGTTGCTCTCACGCACCACGGCCAGCGCCTGGGAGACGAGGGCGTTCCAGGTCGCGTCGTCCAGGGCGTCGTGCGGCTCGTTGAGGAGCTCGAAGAGGACGCCGTCAGGGGCGTCCCGGTAATGCTCCGCGATCTGCCGCCAGATGGCTAGCCACCGCCCAGTGTGGCCACCCGGGTCCTCGTGCAGCTCGTCGTAATGGTGAAAGTCGACGATGACGTTCATGCCACGCTCGACGATCCAGCCGACGACCTCGTCCACGCGGGCGAAGAAGGCGGGATCGACCGCGTACGGTGCGGCGACGGCGGCGTGCGCCGACCACTTGATCGGCAACCTGACAGTCTGGAAGCCGGCGCTCCCGACGGCCTCGGCGTAGCCTTCCTGCAACGTGACGCCCCAGTCGCCTTCGTTCGGCGCCTCGAGGGCGTTGGCGAAGTTGATGCCACGGCCGAAGGGCTCTGGCACGCCGCTGCCGGTAGGCGGGAGCGGCTGGCTGGCACAGGCGCCGACGAGCGTAAGGGCGAGGCCGAGGCTGAGAGCGACGGCCAGGGCGGCGACGCGACGCGGTTCCTTGCGCATGGGCGAGTATATGACCGGTGAAGCGCGAGCCCGCCGTGGCTTTCGACCCGTACGCCGGCCTCGCGGCGTACGCGAGCTAGGCCGTGTCCCGGCTAGGACCGGGACACGGCCCCATGACACCGGGACTCCCGGGCGCCGAGCATGCGCGTCCGGAGGTACTCAACATGAACGACCGCCAGACAGACCACAATGCACGACGCGCGCTGACCGCGCGGTTCGCTTGGCTTCCACTCCTCACCGTCGCCCTGGCCTCCGGCCTCACGCATGCTGCAGCCGACGTGCGCACCGAGTACGCCGACGGCAGCCTGCGGGGGCCTCAGGTGTACGCCGGGGAGGGCTTCCACTCCGTCGGGCTGATCAACGAGAGCGCCGACGCCGTCACCTTCAACGTGTACCGCGTGCACGAGGGCGTCGGGCTCGCGGCGTTCGAGCAGACCGACAGAGCGCTGCAGGCCGCGCTCCAGACGAGCGACTCGGTCCCGGCGATGCGGACGTTCATGCAGCAGGCGGACGCCCTCGGCGGCACGGTCGTGAAGGCGCACGACGAGACCGACATGTTCGTCGACCTCGAGGAAGGGACGTACGTCGTATCGGCGAGCGTGGGCGGGAACGACGCGAGCAAGCCCGTGTACACCTCCTTCATGGTCACTGAGGGCGGCGACCAGGGCGCGGCTCCGGAGGTGACCAACGCTGTGCACCTCTCGGACTTCGCCTTCGACTTCCCGGCTACGGTGGCCGCCGGCGAGAACCTCTGGGAAGTGAGCAACACCGGCGAGCAGCCGCACATCGCTGCCTTCTTCAAGCTCCTGCCCGGCAAGACGACCGCCGATCTCGAGGCGTTCCTCAACGGCGCCACGGACGAGAACACGCCGCCGCCGTTCGACACCAGCACGGACGTGAGTGTCGAGGCGCTCACCCCCGGAGCCACCGTCTACCTGCCCCTCGACTTCTCCGCCGGCACCTGGGTGGCCGTCTGCTTCGTGCCGGACATGAACAACCCTGCGACGGCGCACTACATGGAAGGGATGCTCGAGGAGTTCGTCGTCAACTGAGAACGTGGCCCGGCGAGTAGCCGCGAGGGTACGGAGCCTCATCCGTACCCTCGCTCTCATGTTCCGGACGTAGCCTGGGCGTCGCTTAAGGAGCGGTGACCCAGGTGTTAGAACGCGCCCCCTTCAGCCGCCCGAACCGGGCACGCGAACCGCGCCACGCCGGTAGACCACGCGATGTGGCCACCAGCGCCGCCTCGACTCGAACACGACCGGACGACCTGCGCTGCGCTCTGCACGACCGCCTCGGTCCCGGCCTAGCCAACCTCGAGGTGAGGCTCGAGCTCCTTCAGACGGCCGCGGCGGAGCTGCCCATCGCCGCTGACGTCGCGGCCCTGAGGCTCGAGGCCGGACGACTGGTGGGCGAGCTTCGCCGCATAGTGCACGACGAGCCGCCCGCGCTGCTCGGCAGCGGGCTGGTCGCCGCCGTCTCCGAGGCTTGCCGGGGTGGGGGGAGGCCCGGCCTGCACGTAGGCTTCCGGGTCGCCGGCACGGCGTGCGAGCCCCCAGCCGCGCTCGCCGAACTCCTCTACCGTGCGGCTCTCGAAGGGATCGCCAACGTGGCGCGCCACGCCGACGCCGGCCGTTGCTCGGTGACGCTGCGCTTCGGCCACGCCGGCATCTGCCTCCAGGTACGCGACGACGGCGTCGGCCCCGCCGGCGGGCCGCGCGGCGTCGGCAGCCGCCGGCACGGCCTCGGCCTCGCCTCGCTGCGTCGCTCGGCGCGGCTGCTCGGCGGCGCGGCCCACCTGCTTCCCGCGCCGACCGGCGGGTCGTGTCTCTCCGTGACGCTCCCGCTGCCGGCCGCGGCGCGCCCTAGGCGCAGGCGTCGCTCCGGCCCGCTCGAGCCACGCCTACCGTGAGGGAGCCCGGCGCCGCCCGTGTGGGGTCCGGCACGGCCATGGCCGGACTCGACGCGTCTGTTCCCGTCACCGTGCTGGTAGCAGACGACCACGAGCTGTTCCTCGAGGGCCTCGCCCTGCTCGTCGCCGCCATGCCCGGCTGCGAGGTCGTCGGGATGGCGCGCGACGGTGCTCAGGCCGTCGAACTGGCCAAGCGGCTCTCTCCGCGCGTCGTGCTCATGGACGCGCGCATGCCCCGGCTGTCCGGACCGGAGGCCATCGCCCGCCTGGTCGCGGAGCTCCCGGGAACGGCCGTGGTGATGGTCACGATGTTCGCAGACGACGAGCTCGTCTTCCACGCGATGCGCGCGGGCGCCAAGGGCTACGTCCTGAAGGGCGCCTCCACGGCCGAGCTGGAGCGCGCGATCATGGCGGCGGCGAACGGAGAGGCCCTGTTCGACCACGACATCGTCGAACGGTTCAGCCGCTACTTCGCCTCCGGCCCCGCGGGCGGCACCCTACCGTTCGACCTGACGCCACGCGAACGCGAGGTGCTGGCGCTGCTGGCCCGCGGCCTGCGCAACCCCGCGTTGGCCAGGGAGCTGCGCGTGACGACCAAGACGGTAAGGAACCACGTGTCTAACGTCATCGGCAAGCTCGGGGTGAGCACCAGGCAGGAGGCGGCCGAGAAGGCTAGGGAGGCCGGCCTGGGCGAGGAGCGGGTACCGTTCCGACCGGGCGGGGGCGGGTGAAGCACCTACTGGGCCGTGCGCGCTGCGGCGCGTGGCCGTCACGGCGGGCCCAAGCTACCCTCGTGCTACAGTCTCCCTGCGCATAGCATCCATCAAGCGCAACGCAAGTCGTTGAACCTGGGAGGCGTTCGATGAAACAGGCCCTCGTGAAGCTCGTGTTCCTCGCCGCGGCAGTTTCCACGCTGTTCTCCATCGCGGTCGCTCAGGCCCCGATAACAGTGAGGATCGGTTTCAACCCGACCCAGAACTCCGACCTGCTCACCGCGGCCTCCGAGGGCATCGCCAACTACCTCGAGTCTCAGTTGGGCGGCGCCGTCGAAGTGCAGGTCTTCATCCCCACGGACTACCGCGGCCTGATCGAGGCCATGGGCTCGGGTAACCTCGACTTCGCCTTCTTCCCGCCCGACGGCTTCGTGGTGGCCAACCAGGAAGTCGGGGCCATGGTGCTCCTCAAGTCCGTGCGCTCTGGCAACCCCTACTACTGGTCGGCCATCGTCGTGCGCAAGGACAGCGGCATCGAGAACATCGGCGACCTCGAAGGCAAGTCCATCGCCTGGATCGACCCGAACTCGGCCGCCGGCTACACGTTCCCGCGCGCCGAGCTGATCACGGCCGGCATCAACCCTGACGACTTCTTCAGCAACCAGGTCTATGCGGGCGGGCATGACGCCGCCGTGCTGGCCGTCCTCAACGGCTCCGTCGACGCGGCCGCCACCTTCGCGAACGACGACCAGAACATCTCCGGCGCCTGGACGCAGTTCCTGGACGCCGACCAGGCCAGCCAGATCACCGCCATCTTCTACACCCGGCCCATCCCCGGCGACACGTTCAGCGTCTCGCAACAGTTCGCCTCGGAACACCCGGCCCTGACCTACCAGATCGCGGCCGCCATCGCCACCATCAAGGCGCCCGACAACAACCTGCTGACGGACCTTTACCGCATCGACTACATGATCCCGGCAGACAGCTCCGACTACGCCGTGGTGCGCGACACCCGTCGCATCCTGGGACTCGACCAGTAGCCGACGGCGAGCGGGGGTGGGCGCCACTTCCGACAGTGGCGACCACCCCCGTGCCACGCGCCGCCCCCTCGCCGGCACGCGCGCACGATGA
>CAUJFI010000133.1 GCA_963170125.1 Deinococcota bacterium
GCTCGGTGGCGGCGAAGGCGGGAACTTCGAGCCTGTCTACTCCGAGGGCTACGGGCCGGCCGGCGTGGCCATGCTCGTCGAGGCCCTCACCGACAACAAGAACCGTACCGCCGGCGAGGTCAGGCACGTGTTCAGCAAGCACGGCGGCAACATGTCCGGCTCGACGGCCTGGCAGTTCGACACGAAGGGGATGATCACCGTCGAGCAGACCGGTGATGCCGTCGAGGAGGCCGCGATCGAGCTCGGCGCCGATGACCTCGAGGCGGACGACGGCACCTCGGTGATCTACACCGCCGCGGCCGATCTCTACGCGGTCGTGGAAGGGCTGCAGTCGCGCGGCCTCCCCGTGGACGTCGTCCAGATCACCAAGTTGCCGCAGACGCAGACGGCCCTCACCCCTCACGAGGCCGAGAGGGTCATGAACTTCCTCGAGAGCCTAGAAGACCTCGACGACGTGCAGAACGTCTACACGACCGCCGATCTCGACAGTATCGGCGAGAGCGTCGACGCCGCCGGCTAAGCCGCAGAAAGGGTGTGCATGAGCTTCCCGCACGTCCGCTGGGACGACCTGCCAGCCATCAACGCGAACCAGATGCAGCAGCTGATCATGTTGGCGACCGGCAAGTTCGGGCTCGACAACCGGGTCCTCGTGGAGCATACGGCGCGCAACCTCGTCGAACTCGTGGACGCCTACGGCACGGACGGCCCCGTCCTCGTCGTCGCTGGGCGCGGCAACAACGGTAGCGGCGGCCTGGCGGCGGCCAGGCTCCTGGCGGCGCGGGGCAGGCGCGTCTGGGTCGTTCCGACCCACGAGGCCGAGAACTACTCTGGCACGCCGAAGGAGCAGCTCGAGCACCTGCGCCACTTCGAGCGCGTCAAGGTCCGCACCAGCTTGCCCAAGATGAAGTTCGGCTGCATCATTGACGCGGCCATCGGCACGAACCTGGAAGGCCCGCCCCGCGGCCGCACGCTCGACGTCATCACGGTCCTCAACCACGCGCAGACGGACTGCATGGTCATCTCGCTCGACACCCCGACGGGCCTCAACGTCGACGACGGCAGCACGCCGGGCGACGTCGTGCACGCGACCATGACCCTCAGCATCGCTCTCCCCAAGGTGGGCGTGAGGCCGGGTGGACACGTCGGCAGGCTGTTCGTCGGCGACCTCGCTCTTCCGCCCGGACTGATGGAGGCGCTCAGGCTGCCGCCCGTCGAGCTGCCTGGCTTCGTCACCGAGGTGGACGCTTCCTGAGCCGGACAAGAACGTGGGTGCCCGAGGACCGGTGATGCGGCGGGCCCGTCCGCGTCCGACCCGTGGACTTCCCCAGTTGGTCGTGGCGGGCGGGGTGCCCACGCACCTCCGCCCCGGCGTTGCCCCTCGGTCCGGCCGAGTAAGGTTCCCGTGACGATTCTGCGGCTACGGTTGGCCCGTGTTGCGGCTCAAGCTTCCCGTCCGGGTACCTACGTCGGTCGCATCGGACACGACGTACGCCGACGAGTGGCGCGGGACGCTGCTGCGGTTCATACCGTTCGGCGCGTTGGCGTTCTTCATAGGCTGGGCGCTCGAGATCCCTAGCGGTCAGGTCACGAGTTTCGACATGGTCGTCTACCCGGTCATGGGATCGATGCTCCTGCTCCTCGAGCTCCTCCTCAGCGTGAGCCGCAAGGCGCTGACGTTCGTGGTCATGGCGATCATCGTCGGGGCGAGCACGTTCTTCTTCCTCAAGCTCGGGTGGCTGCTCTACCTCGCCCCGACCGGCACCGACCTGCAGGCGCAGTTCACGGAGACCCTCTTCTGGATACCCGTCGTCTACCTGCTCTCGTTCATCCTGGCGGAGGCCCGCCTGGGGCAGGTCGTAGTGCGCGCCTTCACCGTCGGCATGGTGGTGCTCGCGGCTGCCTTCATGGCGTCGACCATCTTCGCCGGGAACATCGACTGGGGCGTCTCCTACGCCTTGGTCGAGCTCAATCTGGCTAACACGGTGTTCCTGGCGCTGACGTCGACCTTCATCCGCTACAAGGAGAGTCAGACACGCACGCGGGCGCGCATGGAGGAGGTCGAGCGGCAGGCGTACTACGACGCCCTGACCGGCCTGGCGAACCGCATGCGGCTCGATGACGAGCTCGAGCGCCGGCTAGCCGTCGCCCGCGCCGACGGTGGCCGCGTGGCCCTTCTCTACCTGGATGTCGACGGCTTCAAGGTCTTCAACGACACGCTTGGCCACGAGGCGGGAGACGAACTGTTGCGTGCGGTCTCGCGGCGCCTGCGGCAGGAGGTTGGGCCGACCGACCTCATGGCGCGGATGAGCGGCGACGAGTTCGTCATCGTGCTGGGTGAGGTAGAGACCGCGCAGGCGGCGATGTTCGCCGCTCGCAAGCTCCAGGCCGCCTTGGTGACGCCCTTCGACCTCCACGGCCTCTCCCACCACGTCAGCGCCAGCATCGGCATCTGCATCTACCCTGACGACGCCTCCGATGGCGCAACGCTCCTGCGCCACGCCGACTCCGCCATGTACCGCGTCAAGCGCTCGGGCAAGAACGGGGTCCAGAGGTATCGTGACGACTCGGATGCTGTCGTCGAACGCCAACGCAACCTCGAGCGCGAGTTGAAGACGGCGCTGACCGCCCACCCTGAGCAGTTGACGCTCGTGTTCCAGGGCATCCACGACCTCGAGACGACCGAACTGAAGAAGGTCGAGGCCCTGCTGCGCTGGCATCACCCGGCCTGGGGGCACGTCCCGCCGAGCGAGTTCATACCCATCGCCGAGCGCAGCGGCCTGATCGTGACGCTTGGCGAGTGGGTCCTACGCGAGGCTTGCCGCCACGCGAAGGAGTGGGAGGCGCTCTCCGGGCGCGGGATCGTCGTCTCCGTCAACGTCTCGGCGATGCAGTTCGCGCATCCGGGTTTCTTCCGGACGGTGACCGACGCGCTGGAGGACCACGCGCTGCAGCCCGAGCTCCTCGAGATCGAGTTGACGGAGGGCATCGTCATGCATGGGGTCGACCGCGTTACGGAGACGCTGAAGCGGTTGCGACACCTCGGCGTTAGCATCGCGATCGACGATTTCGGTACCGGCTACTCGTCGTTCGCGTACCTCCGCGACCTTCCGATCGACACCGTCAAGATCGACCGCAGCTTCGTGAAGGACCTCGGCGCGCCCTTACACGCTCCGCAGTTCGCGCTCGCACTGGTCGAGGCGATCGCGCACGTCGCCATGCACCTCGACCTCAAGATCGTGGCCGAGGGGATCGAGACGGAGGCACAGCGTCAGGTCCTGCGCGGCCTCGGTTGTCACCTTGGCCAAGGCTTCCTGTTCTCGCGGCCCGTGCCGCGCGCGGAACTCAGAGCCTTGATGCACCTCAACCCAACGGAAGAGCGGGTGCCGAGCAAGACCTTCGTCAACTGAGCCGCGCGGCGCCGACCGAGCTGAGCCACAGCGTCATCCCGGCCACGACGCGGTCGCCCGCCGTAGCTTCGCAACGGTAGCGGTAGGCGCCGCCGACCGTCTCGTCACCCGCCCGTCCGTCACGCTTGACGCGGAAGCTGGCCTTCTCTCCCGCCCACACCAGGTCGCTGGCCTCGACCTCGCCACGCACGACCCGGAAGGGGTCCCCGTGAAGGCGGCCGGCCAGGTAGGAGAGCTGGCCCATCAGGACTGCGACGGGCAACGCAGGGTAGCCGTCGAAGTGGCCGACGCAGGCTTCGGCCGGCAACGCGTCGATGAACTGCTCCGCCGCGTCAGCATCGCCCTGCCACGCGGTGGTCAGTAGCGACCCGTAAGGGCTTCGACCCTGCGGGGTGGGCCTGGCCCTGACCTTGAACAGGCGCTCGAAAGCCGACGAGGTCAGGACGGTGTAGCGGAGGTCGAACGAGGCTAGAGGCCCTCCCGCGGCTACCGCCTCCACGGAAGCGCGCGCCGTGCGCTTGTCGAGCTCCACCACCCTGCCCGTGAAGCGGACCGGCGTGCCGTAAGGCGCCGTGTTGGCCGCGTAGCGGCACTCGGCGCTGCGCGCGAGGTAGTAACGGCGGTCGTCGTCGCGCTGCTGCAAGGCCGCGGCCGACAGCCCAACGATGGCGGCATGCCTCCCGAGCTCCGCGGCCGGCATCGGTCCCTGCTCGTCGTAGGGCGGAGACTCGGCACTGGCGGTGGCGCGCAGCTCGAGCCCGGCCAGCCTGAGCCCGGAGAGCGCGAAGTACGGCGGTCGCACCTCGATCCTGGGGAACAGCGCCTCGGTGGAGACCTCCGTGCCACGCCGCTCTTGTACTTGCTGCCAACGTGGGATCACGGGCGGCCCATCCGCGCACCGGCGGCCGAAACCACCTCAGCCGTCCCCCGACCCCTGCGTGTTCTCACGCGGCACCCCTCTCTCCCCAAGCCGGTCGCCGATGTCATCATGGCGCAGGGCCCGCGCTCAAGCAGCGCGGGCCCCGAAGTTGGTAGGCGCGGACAGGATTGAACTGTCGACCTCTACAGTGTCAGTGTAGCGCTCTCCCACTGAGCTACGCGCCTGCGTTCCAATCATCGTTCCGGCTCACCGCGACCCTTGCCCCGCCCTCCGGCCCCTCATCCGGCGCCCCCTACGAGGCGAGCGCCGACCGGGTGGGAGATGGAGGCGCCGACCGGAATCGAACCGGTGAATCGAGGTTTTGCAGACCTCTGCCTTACCGCTTGGCTACGGCGCCAAGCTCACAGAAGGTACCACGCGTCCGTCGGGGACGTCAACGCGCGCTCGAAGTCGGGGCGGCGGGACCACCGGGGTTATCCTGAGCCTCATGTCGCTCCAGGGACCCCGGCGCTTCTCCCACCTGCACCAGCACACGGATTACTCACTCCTGGACGGCGCCGCACGTATCAAGGACCTCATCTCGTGGGTCAAGGAGGTCTCCCCCGACCGCCCGGCCGTCGCCATGACCGACCACGGCAACATGCACGGCGCCGTGCAGTTCTACAAGACGGCCGTGGGGGCCGGCGTCAAGCCCATCATCGGCCTCGAGGCCTACGTCGCGCCCGGCTCGCGGTTCGAGAAGCGGCGCGGGTCGAGCAAGCTTGACGGCGGTTACTTCCACCTCACGCTCCTCGCCAAGGATTTCAAGGGGTACCAGAACCTCTGCCGCCTGAGCAGTCGCGCCTTCCTGGAGGGCTTCTACATGAAGCCCCGCGTCGACCTCGAGCTGCTGCGCGAGCATTCTGAGGGCGTGATCGCGCTCTCCGGCTGCCTGGGTGCCCAGATCCCCCGCACCATCCTCGACGTTGGCCCAGACGCGGGCGAGCGCGTCCTGCTCGAGCACCTGAGCATCTTCAAGGAGAACTTCTTCGTCGAGCTCCAGGACCACGGGCTCGACGAGCAGCGGCGACTGAACCCGATCCTGAAGGCGTTCGCTGACAAGCACGGCATCGGCATGGTCGCCACCAACGACGGCCACTACGTACGCAAGACGGACGCGCACGCTCACGATGTCCTCCTCGCCATCGGCACCAAGGCCTTGGTGAGCGAGGAGAACCGGATGCGCTTCCCATGCGAGGAGTTCTACGTCAAGAGCCCCGACGAGATGGCCGCCGTGTTACCGGAGAGCGAGTACCCGGGGGCCATCGGCAACACGAACGTCGTGGCCGACCTCTGCGACGTCGAGCTGCCGGTCGGCTCGAAGCGCGTCTACCAGATGCCGGAGCTCCCGCTGCCGGAGGGCGTGACGCTGGCCGAGCAGCTCCGCGTCGACTCCTACCGCGGCCTCATGCGGCGCTACGCAGCCGTCGACGAGGCCTGCTGGCGGTCTTACGCCGCAGCGGCGGGTGTGCGGGGCGCGGCGAGCGCGGACCTCGGTGGCGTGCTGCTCGGCATCGCGCGCGCCGGTGAGGCGAGCGTCCAGCCGCAGGCCGAGGGTGAGAACTTCCCCCGTTACCACTACGCGCACCTCGAGCGGTTCGTGGCTGCCGGTGGCCTCGACGAGACCGCCCGCGCCGTCTTGGAGCGGGTCGAGTACGAACTCGGTGTCATCGTGGCCATGGGGTTCCCCGACTACTTCCTCATCGTCGCGGACTTCATCAACTGGGCGAAGGGCCACGACATCGCGGTGGGTCCGGGGCGCGGATCGGGCGCCGGCTCCATCGTGGCTTATGCCCTGGGCATAACGAACCTCGACCCGCTCGAGTTCGAGCTCCTCTTCGAGCGCTTCCTCAACCCCGACCGCGTCAGCATGCCGGACTTCGACATCGATTTCTCCGACGTGCGGCGCGGCGAGGTGATCGACTACGTTCGGGAGAAGTACGGCCGCGACAAGGTCGCCCTCATCGCCACGTTCGGGACCCTCGCCCCGCGCGCGGCCATCAAGGACGCGGCGCGCGTGATGGAGGTGTCGTTCGCGGAGGCCGACAAGGTGGCCAAACTCGTTCCTACGAAGTACGGCCGCAGCATCCCTATCGATGAGGCGTTGAGGGAGGTGCCGGAGCTGAAGGAGGCCTACGAGTCAGGCGCCAACGCGTTCGTCGACGTCGCGAGGCAGCTCGAGGGCCTCACCCGTCACGCGTCCGTGCACGCTGCCGGCGTGATCATCGCGCGCCACGACGTTCAGGAGCTGGCCCCGGTCTTCCGCACCGGCGACGGCCCCATCGTCTGCCAGTACGACATGGGCTCGATCGAGGAGCTCGGGTTCGTGAAGATGGACTTCCTGGGCCTCCGGACCCTGTCGTTCATAGAAGCCGCCGTGCGCATCGTCAAGGAGTCGCGCGGCGTCGACCTCGACCCGGCAGCTTTCCCGTCGGACGACCCAGCCGTCTTCGAGCTCCTCTCGAAGGGCGACTCCGCGGGCGTGTTCCAGTTCGAGGGCTCCGGCATGATCGACACCCTGAAGCGCCTGAAGCCTCGGCGCATCCAGGACCTCATCGCGGTGGGCGCGCTCTTCCGCCCGGGCCCGATGGACAACATCCCCGCCTACATCCGGCGTCACCATGGGCAGGAGCCCATCGACTACACCGACTTCCCCGCCTCAGAGAGGCTCCTGGCCCCCATCCTCGCCGAGACGTACGGCATCCCCGTGTACCAGGAGCAGATCATGCAGATCGCCCAGGCCGTGGCGGGTTACACGCTCGGTCAGGCCGACCTCCTGCGGCGCGCGATGGGCAAGAAGAAGCTCGAGGAGATGCTCAAGCAGCGGGCCAGCTTCCAGGCGGGCGCCGCGGCCAACGCGGTGGGTGAGGCCGAGTCGGGGCGGCTCTTCGACCTCCTAGAGCGCTTCGCCAACTACGGCTTCAACAAGTCCCACGCCGCCGCCTACGCCATCCTCTCCTACCAGACGGCGTACCTGAAGGCCCACTACCCGGTGGAGTTCGCGGCGGCCCTGCTCACTGTCGAGCGCGGCGACTCCGACAAGGTGGCGCAGTACGTGGCCGACGCGCGGCACATGGGTGTCGAGGTGTCGGCGCCGGACGTCAACACGTCGCGTGCCGACTTCACGCCCGTCGGTCAGCTCGTACGCTTCGGCCTTTACGGCATCAAGAACGTCGGCGAGGGCGCCGTGGATCACATCCTGATGGAGCGGGAGCGAGGCGGGCGGTTCAAGGACCTGTTCGACTTCTGCAGACGCGTCGACACGACCGTGGTCAACCGGAGGGCGATCGAGTACCTGATCAAGTCCGGCGCCATGGACGGCCTCGTGCCGGCGACGGGCCCCGGTGGCGACGCCGCCGTTCGACACCTCTTGCTGGCCAACCTCGACCTGGCCCTGAAGTGGGGCGTGGCAGAGCGCGAGCAGGCGGCGTCGGGCCAGTTCGGGCTCTTCGGCGCCGACGACATCGCGGCACCCGTCCTGGCGGAAGCGCCGGCCATCGATGACCTGACACTACTGCGCTTCGAGAAGGAGGCCCTCGGCCTGTACCTGAGCGCTCACCCGATGGGTTCGTACCCGGGCCTGGCCGAGGCCGCCTCCGTGCCCGTCGACGGCGTGGAGCGGCACTTCAGGACGCTGAAGAAGGACGGCGTCTTCGGCGGCCGCGCCAAGGTGGTGCTCGCCGGCCTGCTGCAGAACGTGGTCAAGCGCCCGACCCGTAAGGGCGGCATGATGGCGCGCTTCGAGGTCGCCGACGAGTCGGGGAGCCGCGAGGTGCTGGCGTTCGGCCGCACGTTCGACGCCGTGGCGCCGCTGCTGGCCGAGGACGCGCCGGTCGTGGCGGTAGTGGAGCTTAGCGAGGAGGGCGAGGACGTGCGCGCCGTCGTGGAGCGCCTCATCCGCTGGGACACGCGGGAGGCCTCCCAGGGCGGCGCGCCGGAGATGGTGCTGCTCCAGTTCCCCGTCGCTCAGGTGCCGTGGGACCAGCTCCTCGAGCTCCGGTCGCTCCTCGACGAGTACGCGGGGCGCATGCCGGTGCGGCTCGAGCTTGAGGTCGACGACGACCGCGTGCTTTACGGCCTGGACGGCGCGGCGGTCGCCGGGGAGGCCCTGGACGAGATCCGGCGGTCGTGCCCGTGGCTGCAAGCGAAGCTGACGCTTGACCGGCAGGTGCTCTTGGCCGAGCGCTCCGTCAAGCCGTGGCAGGCGAACCGCTCCGAGGAGCAGGCCGAGGTGCCCTTCTGAGCGGACCGCCCAGGACTCGTGCCGGTGGTCGACGCTCGATCGCCCTCACGCGACCGAGGACTAGACCGCCGCGGCCACCTGGCGCCCGACGTCGATCTGCGTCGCCTTCATCTTGAAGGCCTGCGCGCTCGTCGCGGCGGCGTGGCCCGTCTCGAAGTCGATCACACCCTCGCCGTAGAGCTCGGCCAGGTGATCGTCAAACGAGCGCATGCCGTCCAACCGCGCCTCGGCGAGCACGTCATAGAGCTCAGGGGTCCGAGCGGGATCGCGCACCAGGTCCTTGACTCGCAGCGTGCCCTTGAGGATCTCCGTCGCCGCGACGCGCCCTCCGCCCTTGCGCGCCAGGAGCCGTTGCGAGACGATGCCGACGAGCGACTCGGCGAACAGGATCCTCGCAGTGTCGCGCTCGTGCGGCGGGAACAGCTCGATCATGCGGTTGATCGTGCGGACGGAGTCCTGAGTATGCAAGGTGCTGAAGACGAGGTGGCCCGTCTGAGCGGCGCTGATGGCGGCCGCCGCGGTCGCGTGGTCCCTGATCTCGCCGATGAGGATCACGTCTGGGTCCTGGCGCATGGCCGCGACGAGCGCCTCGGAGAAGGACGGGGCGTCCATGCCGAGTTCGCGCTGCACGACGACGGAGCGCTTCGAGCGGTGGAGGTACTCGATGGGGTCCTCGACCGTCACGATCATCTTCGGGTGGGCGGCGTTGATCTCGTCGATGATCCGCGCCAGCGTCGTCGACTTGCCCGAGCCCGTCGGGCCCGTGACGAGCACGAGGCCCTTCTCCTGGTCCCTGAAGTGCTCGATGGTCTCGCGCGGCAGGTTGACCACCGCCAGGCCCTTCTCGTCCGAGCTGATGACCCGCAGTACGGCGCTGACGCTGCCGCGCTGCCTGAAGAGGTTGACGCGGAACCGCCCGAGGCCGGCGACCGAGTAGGCCAGGTCGACCTGGTGCTTCGCCTCGAACGTGGCCCGTTGCGCCTCGTTGCACAGCGCGTCGACGAGCGCCGCCGTGACCTTGGGACTCAGTTGCGCCTCGGTGATGGGTACGAGCTTTCCGTCGAGGCGCGCCATGGCGGGCAGGCCGACGTGCAGGTGTAGGTCGGAGGCTCCGCGTTCCAGTACTTGTCTCAGCAGGTCGTTGAAGTGCATATGTCTCATACGCTACTCACGTGCTCTGACGGGGTTCTTGCGCGGTCGTCGCCACCGGCGGTACCCGCTCTCATCCGGCCAACCGTTACACTGCCTGGTCATGAACGGAGTTCCCATCATCCCAACGCGTCGCCTTCGACCGAGGCGGCCATGACGCGCGTAGCCGCGCTGGTAGTCCTGGCGGTCATAATCGTCGGGAGCGGCTTCTGGTTGGCGAGAGAGCGCTCGACCCCGAACGGCTCGGTGCCGGGCGACGCCGCCGGCGCAACCGTGAGCGCCTCGTCTACACCCGCCACGCCGGAGGCGCCCGCCGAGGATGCCCCCACCGTCGACGAGGCCTCCCCCGACTCGCCTAAGGTCGGTGAGGAGCGGCAGGCGTCCGCGCCGGACGGCGGCGCCGAGCCTGAGGCCGAAGCCGGTGATGACCCGGGTGCGGACGGGGACGCCACGGCGGCCGGTCCGCTCGCCCCCGTCGCACTGCCGGACGGCTACACACAGGTCGACTACCTGAGCGACGCCCCTGTCCAGGCCTTCGACGCCCCCCGCCAGGTGCTGGACGCCGGCCTGGAGTACGCGGCCGTGCTGCGCACGAACCGAGGCGACATCACCGTCGACCTCTTCGAGGACGCCGCCCCGCAGACCGTCAACAACTTCGTCTTCCTGGCGCTCAACCACTACTACGACGGCGTGCCGTTCCACCGCGTGCTCGAGGGGTTCATGGCCCAGACCGGCGACCCGACCGGCACCGGCAGGGGTGGGCCCGGCTACGCTTTCGACGACGAGATCGCACCAGAGCTCTCCTTCGACGCCCGCGGCGTGCTCGCGATGGCCAACGCCGGCAAGGACGCCCAGGGCAACGGCACGAACGGCTCCCAGTTCTTCCTGACGTTCGAGCCCACGCCGTGGCTCGACGGCAACCACACCATCTTCGGCCGCGTCGTGGCCGGCGATCCCGTGCTCGACGAGATCACCAGGATCGATCCGAGCACGCCTTCTGCCATCGCGTTCTTCGACGACACGCTCGCGCAGTTGAGAGAACAAGGCGTAGACATCCCCGGAGCGGACGACGAGAAGGTCTCGGACGCGATCGCAGCCCTCCTGGGCGCCCTGCCGCTCCCGGGCCAGACGTTCGCGGTCGCCGGCCAGACCGCCGTCGTCGGAACGGCCGGCGGTAACCAGGCGTTCGGCTTCTGGCCGGCACCTGACGAACTACTCACCGTCGTGATAGCCGCGCGCCCCCGCTGACGCGCTTCGCCCCTCGCGAGCCACGCTAGAGACATCGAAGGGAAGAACATGTCAGACCCACTCGCTGGTTTCCAACCCGTCGCCCCCCTCTCCGCCGAGCGCCAGATACGCTTCCCGGCGGCCCAACAGGTCCTCGACCAGGCGGGCAAGGAGTACCGTGCCGTCGTCAGGACGAACAAGGGCGACGTGGTGCTCGAGCTCTACGCCGACAAGGCGCCGCGCACGGTCAACAACTTCGTCTTCCTGGCCCTGAACCACTACTACGACGGCGTCGTGTTCCACCGCGTCCTCGAGGACTTCATGGC
>CAUJFI010000134.1 GCA_963170125.1 Deinococcota bacterium
GCACCACCCCGGCCGAACGCCCCAAAGTCGGCGTCCAAGGACCTGATCGCGCCTGCGCTGCGCAGCCAGACGCTGGGGGGCGTGCCCCCCACCCCCGGCGCGTTCAGGGCGCCCGCCTCGAGCTCCAACTGCCCAAGGTCGTCGAGCGCGCCGGCACGCCCGCTCCAGTCCGGCCACAGCTGCAGCAGCTTCTCGTGCCACGCCGCGCTGTCGGCGGCCTCGCGCTGGTCCGAGCGGACGGCTTCCGCCTCCGCCACGATCGCGGCAAGCTCGCCGGTGAGTTGCTCGTAGCGCCTTGCTTCCGTGGCCGCCTGCGCCGCGCCCCTGCGCGCCTCTGCGAGGTCGCGCGCGAGGTCGCCGAGGACCGACTGCGCGCGGGGCTTGAGGAGCTTGTCGGTCACCGCCTCCAGCTCGGTCGTCGCCGCGCTCGCGCTGCGCCCCGCGCCCGCCACCGCGGCCGAGTAGAGCCGCTCCCTGACGGCGTCGTTGGTCAGCGCGTCGAACGCCTGCAGCTCCGTCAGACCGAAGGCGAAGACGTTGCGGTAGACGTTGCCGTCGAGGTTGCCGACGATGGCCGCCAACCGCGCGGCGTCGAGCTGTGTGCCCGTCCGGGCGTCGACGAGCCTCGTGGTCGAGCGGGCACCGTTGCGTTCAAGCCGGTACCGCTTCTCGCCATCGTGGAGCGTGATGCTCCCCTCGAGGTGCTCGCCCTGGCCGCGCGGCTCCGGGAAGACGAGGGCCCTGACGAATGCCAGGAGCGTGCTCTTGCCCGCCTCGTTCGGTCCCTCCAGGACGACGAGCCCAGGTGCGGCGGTCGGCGCGAGGTCTAGCTCGACCCCGCTCAGGCCACGGAACTCGCGCACCTCGACCCTGCCTAGGTGCATGCCCTAGGCTCCGCTTCCGGGCGCGGCGTCGAGGAGGTCGAAGGCGAGGGTCTCCGCTTCCGCCCAGATGTCGGCTGCCTCGGCCACCAGCCGCCCTAGGTCGAGCTCCTGCCTGACGGCCTGGAGGCCCTTGTTGCCGAGGAGCTCCTCGAGCGATCGGGCGACCGCCTCCGGCGCGTCGTGAGCGCGCTCGGCGCTCGAACGCAGGACATCCGCCACGAAGTCGCCCGCCCGCATGCGCGCATCGCGGTCGAGCGGCGGGCGCGTTGTTATCCGGACCTCGTCCCACCACACGCCAGCCGGCGCCACGTCCTGCAGGTACGCCAGGAGTCCGTCCTCGCCGGCGTTGCGCAGGTCGGCGTGGGCAGGGCCGACGCCGGCTACGCGCGCCCTGAGGACGACGTGCTGCGTGCCTGGGCTCGCCGCGGCGCTCCCGTGGTCGGTGCCGCCGGCCGACCCGCCGTCGCGGGCCCGGAGCGCTGCCTGGACGAGGCGCGAGCGGACGGTCTCGAGATCAGCGAGACCCATGCCTATGTCGACCGTCAGCGTCTCGAAGCTAACGAGGCCGACGGAGACGAAACGCGCCGTCGGTTCGCGGCCCTCGACCTCGACGATGTAGAGGCCCTTCGCCCCGGCCTCGCCCGGGTCGCGCGCCTGCAGGTTGCCCGGGTAGAGCGCCAGCGGTCGCTCGGGGCTCACGACCGTGCGAGCGTGCACGTGGCCGAGGGCCCAGTAGTCGAGGCCGGAGCCGCGCAAGTCGGCGAGCGTGGCGGGGGCGTAGGCGCCATGGCCGCCCAGCCCCCCGACGTTGGCGTGCAGCAGGCCGATCTGGAAGCCGGGGAAGTCGGGGTCGCGCGTGTAGCGCGCGGCCAGGTTCTCGGTGACGTTAGGCCCGGCATGGGAGATGCCGTGGATGAGGGCGACGGGCTCGTCGCCGCGCAGCGCACGCACCCTGGCGACGTCGTCGTGACCGAACACGGTCACGCGGTCCGGCCAGTGGGCGACCGCCGTCCACCGGCCTCCCCGTGGGTCGTGGTTCCCGTGCACGACGAAGCTCGCCACGCCCGCCTCCGAGAGGCGCCGCAGTCCGTCGCGGAAACGCAGCTGTGCCCTCACACCCACCGAGTCGCCGTCGTAGACGTCGCCCGCTAGCAGGACGAAGTCGACGCCGGCGTCCAGGCAGAGCTCGACGGCGCGGTCCCAGGCGTCGAGCGAGGCGTCGCGCAACGCCCGCGCCAGCTCCGGCGCGCGCGAGCTCACGCCCGAGAAAGGGGTGTCAAGGTGCAGGTCGGCGAGGTGGGCGAAGCTGAAGGTCGTCACGCTACACCGGTACGGTCATGTGAGGCTTCGTGCGCCACGGTCGCCGATGAGGATAGCGCGGCGAACCGGCTCGGCGCGCCTGCGAACCGGGACACCCGAGTGGCGCTCGCTGTCCCCACGAGCGCCACTGAACCTTCGCCCCTATGCCGCGCCGCATCCTGGGCCCGGCACCGCTCTCTCTTCGACCCCTGGGTCGCGCCCTGAGGAGGCGCGGCCCGTGTGCAACATCTCGCCGTTGACGGCGGCGAGTTGAGGCGTCGGCGTTGGAGGAAGGCGCCGACGCCTCAGCGGACCGGCCTGGTGCGTGAGTCTAGGCCAGCGGCAGAGCCGTTCCTGACCGACGAAGCCGCACAGGCGCCGGCGGGGGCCCCCGCGCCCGCCGGATCGACGCCAAGGTCCGCAACCGAGGCGCCGTCAACCGTCCGCAGCTCGGCCGCGGGTCTGGCTATCCCGAAGCCCTGCACATGGCTGACGCCAAGTGCCTGCAAATCCACACTTGCGGACGGCTCTTCCACACCCTCGGCGACGACGATCGGGTAGCGATCGCAGAGGGACCCCACGAACCGACGGGCGGACTCGCGCGCCTCGCCCGTCTGATGCAGCGCTGCGTCGATGACGCTGCGGTCGATCTTGACCCCATCGATCTTCGCGTCTAGACGCAGCCGCTCGCGAAGATCGCCAGGGGCGACGTCGTCCAGGACGACCACCCCGCAACGCTCACGCAGCAGGACCATCTGGCGCGCGAGGGCGCCCGTGTCGGCGTGGCATTCCTCGGTCAACTCGACGTGCAACCGCGCCGTGATGCTCCTGAGCATGCCCTCGAGCACGAGGATGGTGCTCGGCAGCATGACCTGTTTGGGGCTCAAGTTGACCGACAGGCGCGCTTCCGCGTTGGCGGCCAACACCTGCGCACCGCGTAGGAGGGTGAACTGCGTGAACTCCTCGATGCGGGCCTGACACAACCAGTACGGCAGGACCTCGAGCGGACCGCGTACGGTTCCGTCGGGGTGTTGCCACCGGACCAACGCTTCGCACCAAGGGCTCGCGCCCAGCACGACCGGGGCAACCGGTTGGTAGAGGAAACACAGATCTTCTAGGCGTGGGCGCATGCTAAAGAGGACACTCGGTGCTCGACCCCGGGGGCTTTGGGACGTACATCTGCTGGACCGCTACGCGCGCGTGACTACCGCTTGGAACGTGCTGCTGGGCGCGTCGAAATCGAACTAGCCGACGTCGTACTCGCCCGGCTGGTTGCTCGTCTGGGCGATGACGCTGGTGGTCGGGTGGTAGGCGGCGAAGCTGCCGAGAGCGATGCCGGCGAGTGTGAGGGTCAGGACGAGGGCGGTAGCGATGCTCTTGAGGTTGCGCATGGTTGGTAGCCTCCTGTGGCCTTGAGGGGAAGCTACTTCCAGGGGCGCTTCAAAGGCGCTTCATCCGGCGGCGCCCACACGACCGACCGTGCGAAGCGGGTGTGAAGCGGTGGACTCGTAGCCTGGGTCCAGTCGTCGAACAGGACGAGAGGGAGATGGATCCATGGAAAGACAAGAAGCCCTGCGTCTTCTGAGTGTCAGCACGGTGTTCGAGTTCCTCGAAGATAAGGTCGTCCTGCGTGACGAGCGCTTGTTGGCGGTCGTGGCCGAGCTGAGGAGCCGCGAGGGGTACGCACGGAAGGCAGATCCCGCTTACCTCCCGTACTCACCGGAACGGCGCGCGGTGCCGCGGCTCGGCTGACAGGCTCCGGCTGGCGCGACTGGGCAACGCTCTCCTCTGCCGAGGTCGCGGTCGCTCTAGACGCGTAGCGCCAGCCCCGGCGCGGGCCATGCCTAGGGGTTGTCGGCCGAAGGTCCGCCCAGCCGACGCACGCCCGCCCGCCCGCGGCTATCCTTGGGAGTGTGGCTACCTAGGCTGCTGAGCGCCCTCGAGGCGGCGGACGGGCCCGTGCTCGCCACGGGCGGCGAGGAGTACGGCGTGCCGTTCCTCGTCGCCGCCCTGCGAGAACGCGCCTCCGTGGCGTGGCTAGAGCTGGACCGCGGCACCCGTGGCGACCCGGTCGCGCAAGGCAACGCCATCGCCAGGGCCGTCAACGCCACGCTCGGCACGCCGCTCCTGGCCGTCGCGCTCCCGTACACCGCACAGCTCGCTGCCCTCAAGCACCACCGGGGCGAGTTACGGCCGCTCTGGCTCGTGCTGACCACGGAGGCGGTCGCCGAGCCCGTCGTCGGCGCGTTGCTCGGGCTCGTCGAGGACGGCTACCGCGTCCTGCTCGACTTGCGTGGCGAGGACGCCGCGCCTCCCGCGCTCGCGGACCGTTGCACCGTGCTCGGCCCAGACGAACTGCGGGTGCCGGTGGCCGAGGCGGAGCTGCTCGTCCCACGCATGCTCGCCCCCGCCGAGCTCGCCGAACTGTGGCGCTCGACGGACGGTCGCTTCACGCCGCTCATCCAGCGGGCGCATCGGCTGGCCGGCCTGCCCGCGATCTCGGTGCCCGCCCCGACGGGCAGTCTCGTGCCGAGGGAGCAGGCGCAGCTCGTCGATGCCCCCCTGGCGGTCCAGGCGCTCCGGCGCGAGGGCGAGCTCATCGCGGCCCTCGAGCTCGCCACCCTGAAGGCGCCTGAGCTGGTCGACGAGCTCCTGCGGCAGGCGGGCCCGCGCTTCCAGGAGGAAGGGCTGCTGCCGCGGCTTCACCTGCTTCTCTCCGCCCTACCCGAGGCGTACGCGCGCAGCGAGCGTGTGCTCGAGTGGCGCCTGGTCGCCGCCCTGGCCGCCTCCGACCTCGCCGCGGTACTGCCGGACGTTGACGCACACCTGGCCGTGCACATCGCGCCCGACCTCAGGGCCAGGCGCGCCGGGGCCATGCCGCGCGAGGACGGCTTCGCGCTGGCCAAGCAGGCCGTGGAGGCGCGCCGCACGCCGCTGACCTTGTGGCAGTACGGCAGGTTGCATCCGGACGACGCCGTCGCCCTGCAGGTCTTGCGCGAGTCCGTGCAACTGGCCGACGACGCCGGCACGCCTTTCGACCTGGTGCGCAACGGCGGCATGCTCGTGGCGCGCCTCGCGCAGCAGGGCGACTACGGCCAGGCGGCGCGTTGGGCCAGGTGGGTGCTCGACGTGTTCGATAGGGGCGACGTCCGCGATGGCGCCAGGCGGCTGCAGGTCGTCAACGATCTGGCGCTGGCCAGCATCATGACGGGTGACCTGGTCGGCGTGCGCAAGCTCCTCGAGAACGCCGTGGTGTTGGCGGAGGGCGGCCTGCCGCAGCTCGCCGTGCTGCTCAAGGGGACGCTCGCCGCCCTCGAGCTGGTGGAGGGTCGCCAGCTCGCCGCGCTCGCGCACGCGGAGGAGAACTACCGGACCAGCTCGCGCCGGACGCGCGCGCTGCACGGTTACGTGCTCGTGCGCGTGCTGCTCGAGCTCGAGGACTTCCAGGCCGCGCAGCGGGTCGCCGTCGACATCGGGGAGCTGGTCGACCCGACGCGGGCGCACGAGTGGGCCGTCTCCAGGCTCGTGCAAGGCATGGTGGCCGCGGTGATGGTGGCCGCCGATGACGCCGATGACGCCGCCAACGGCGGCGGTAGGCAGGCGACGGCTGCGGCCGACGACCTGCTGAGCGCGGTCCTCGAGCCGTCGCTCACAGCCGAGCAGCGCTTGAGCGCCGTCCTTCACTACCTGTTGCTCGTGCCTGGGGCGGTGGCGAACCTGCCGGCCGCCGCCACCGAGCTGGCCGCGGCGGCCTCGGCCGCCGCCCAGCGGGGCGCGAGCGGCCCGGAGAAGCGCTTCGCCGCCGTCTGGAACACCATCTCCCGGCCGCGCCCCGCCCTTCACGTCACGCTGCTCGGCGAGCCGGAGGCCCGCTACCGGGGGAGCGCGCACGCCTTGCCGTTACGCCTGGCCGAGGTCGTGTCGGCCCTCGTCCTCAACCGCGAGGGTATCGACCTGGAGGCGCTCAACGCCTACCTGGTGCCGGAAGGCAAAGAGCCGTTCACCAAGAGCGGGGTCCGCGGCATGATGACGAGGTTGAGGAAGTTCCTACCGATAACGGACGCTCCTTACGGCTTCGCGGAACCGTTCTCGGCTGACGTGCTTGCGCTGCGAAGCCACCTCGCGAAGAACGAGGTGCGCCAGGCCGTCGCCCTCTACCGTTCGGGGCTCCTCCCGCGGAGCTCGGCGCCGGGGGTCGAGGAGGAGCGCCTGGTCTTGGAGGAGGAGCTGAGGCAGGCCGTGCTCGAATCGGCCGATGCCGACGCCCTCTGTGAGCTGGCGGAGCGGTTGGGCGACGACCTGGAGTGCTGGGAGGCGGCCGAGAGGACGCTCCTGCCCGGCGACCCGCGCCTGACCGTGGTCAGGGCGCGCGTCAGGCGGTTGAGGCAGGCCTACTTCGAGGTGGGCGGGGCCGCCGTGTTTCGCGCCTGAGCGTCCGTAGCGTCGGCGCCGCCTCGATCTGCCGCGCTTCGCTTGACGATGGGCCGCGATGCCGGTCCTCGGTCCGCGCCGCTGGTCGTCAGGGCCGACCGAGGCGCCAGCCTCACACGCTCTGGGCCCTATGCAGCACGCTGTACAGCCCGCCTTGGGCGAGGAGCTGGCCGTGCGTGCCCTGCTCGGCCACGCCGGTCTCGTCGACCACCACGATGCGGTCTGCGTCCTTGATCGTGGCGAGGCGGTGGGCGATGACGAGGGTGGTGCGCCCGACGGCCAGCTCCATGAGCGACTGCTGGATGGCGCGCTCCGTCTGCGTGTCCAGCGCGGATGTCGCCTCGTCGAGGATGAGGATGGGCGGGTTCTTGAGGAAGATGCGGGCGATGGCGAGGCGCTGCTTCTGGCCGCCCGAGAGCTTCACCCCGCGCTCGCCGATGACGGTGTCGAGCCCCCTGGGCAGCTCGGCTATCAGTTCGTCGAGCCGCGCGCGCCGCGCCGCCGCCATGATCTCGGCCTCCGAGGCGCCGAGCTTGCCGTAGGCGATGTTCTCGCGGATGGTGCCCGCGAAGAGGAACACGTCCTGCTGCACTATCCCGATCTGGCGCCTGAGGCTGGCGAGCGTCATGTCGCGCACGTCGATGCCGTCGACGGTGATGCGCCCGGCGGTCGGTTCGTAGAAGCGCGGCAGCAGCGAGCAGAGCGTCGTCTTGCCAGCGCCGGAGGGCCCGACGAACGCGACGGTCTGGCCGGCGGCGATGCTCAGGTCGATGCTTTCCAGCACCGCCTTGCCCCGTGCGTAACCGAAGCCCACGCCCTCGTACCGGATGTCGCCGCGCAAGCCGGTCACGTCGACGGCCCCGGGGCGGTCGACGATGTCCGGGCGCGTGTCGATCAGCTCCGTGTAGCGCCTGAAGCCGGCGATGCCCTTCGGGTAGGTCTCGATCACGGCGTTGATCTTCTCGAGCGGCCTGAAGAACACGCCGACGAGGAGGATGAAGGCCACGAACCCGCCGTTGGAGAGCTGGCCGTTGACGACGAAGTAGCTCCCGGCCACCATGACGATCAGCTGCGTGAAGCGCATGCTCAGGTACGAGAACGCGTTGGTGGCGGCCATGATGCGGTATGCCTCGAGCTTCGTCGTGCGGTAGGCGTGGTTGTCGTGGGAGAAGAGCTCCCGCTCATGGTCCTCGTTGGCGAACGCCTGCACGACGCGGATGCCGCCGACGTTCTCCTCGATGCGTCCGTTGAACGCTCCTACCCGGTCGTAGATGGCGCGCCAGTTCTGCGTCATGCGACCGCCGTAGCGCACGGTGAACCAGCCCGTGAACGGCACGACGGCCAGCGTGATGAGGGCGAGGGGCACGCTGACCGTGAACATCAGCACGAAAGCGCCGATGAGGGTCATGATCGCGATGAACAGGTCCTCGGGACCGTGGTGCGCGACCTCGCCGATCTCCTCGAGGTCCTTCGTGAGCCGCGCGACCAGGTGCCCCGTCTTCTGCTCGTCGTAGTAGCCGAACGAGAGCTTCTGCAGGTGATCGAACGCGTTGCGGCGCATGTCGGTCTCGATGTTGATGCCGAGCATGTGCCCCCAGTACGTGACGGTCGCCATGAGACCGGTGTTCAGCAGGTAGATGAGGGCGAGCGCCCCGGCCGCGAACGCGATGGACACCCAGTGCCCCGTCGGCAGGAGGCGGTCGATGAAGACCTGGACGGCGAGCGGGAAAGCGAGCTCCAGCACGCCGGAGACGACGGCGCTCGTGAAATCGAGTGCGAACAGGCCCCGATACGGGGCGTAGTACGAGAAGAAACGCCGCAGCACTCGCAGATGCTACATGGGCCGGAGCCTGCTCAACGTTCGTAGAACGCCGGGGGCTCGATGCCGAGGGCGCGCAGGTAGACGTAGCCCTGGCCACGATGGTGGATCTCGTTGTCGATCACGTACTGCAGCAGCCAGTTGATCTTCCCGGGGAACGCGCCGAAGGCGACGTCGTCCTCCTCGAAGCGCTCCGGCGGGATGGCGGCCCACAGCTCGTTCAGGCGCGCCGTGTCCGCGTCCCAGCGCTCGAGGAGCGCGGCCTTCGTCGTCAGGTCCCCCGAGAAGGACGTGGGCCACACCCGCGTGGCGGCGCCCTCCGCCGTTGGGACGGCCATGCGGAGCATCTCTAGCGCCAGCTCCCCGAACGTCCGCATACCGCCGATGGAGTAGGTGAAGAGCGCCTCCTCCGGAAAGACCTCGATGGCCCGCCGCGTCAGCGCGCGGTGACCCTGCCAATGCTTGAGCATCTCGTCGGTCGATATGAAGGCCGTCTCGTTCATGGCAGCGCAGTATACGGGCGCGCTACGCTTGGCGCTCATGGACTCGCCACAAGCCGGACCGCGCTTCGCCGGGGGCGCGGCCGCGAGCCTGCCGATCGCTCTGGCGTACTTCCCGGTCGCCGTCTCGTTCGGCGTGGCCGGAGCCAAGGCAGGGTTCACGTTCGCGGAGACGGCCTGCATGTCCGTCGTCATCTACGCGGGCGCCAGCCAGTTCCTCGCGCTCGCCCTGCTCGCCGGCGGCGCCGCGCCGCTCCTCACCGTCGTGTCGCTGCTGGCCATGAACGCGCGTCACTTGCTGTACGCGCCCGCCTTGCTCAATCGGGTAAGCGCCGTGGCTAGCGCGGGCGAGCACGGCGCGGCACCCGGCCGTGACGGTGGTGAGGCGCGGAGGCCGCTGCGCTGGTCATGGCTCTGGGCGCACGGCCTGACGGACGAGGTGTTCGCCTCCGCCTTGGGGCGGTTGGCGGCCACCAAGGGCGACGGCTGGAGCGAGGCGTGGCAGGTCGGGATCGGGCTGGGGGCCTACCTGGCCTGGGTATCAGGGACCGTCGTCGGCGCCGTGCTTGGCGGCGGAGCGTTCGAGCGCTGGCCGGCCGTGGACGCGGCGCTCGCCTTCCTGATGCCCGCCCTGTTCCTCTCGCTCCTCCTCGCGATGGTCCAGAGGCGCCACTGGCCCGTCGTGGTTGCCGCGGTGGGCGCGTTCGCGCTCGGCAGCGCCCTCATCTCCCCGAGCAGCGGCATCCTCCTCGGCATGGTTGCGGGCGGGTTGGCGGGCGCCTTCGGCGCGCTCGGGGGCGACACATGACGCTCGGTTACGTCCTGGTGTGCGTCGCCGTGGGGGTCGGCACGTACCTCTTCCGGTACCTTCCCACCCGGCTCGGCGCCAAGTCTGCCGGCGGCCGGTACCTGCGCGGCCCCCTGCGCGTTCCTCGCCAACGTCGGCGTAGCCGCCGTGGCCGCGCTGCTGGCCGCGTCGCTCGAGCCGTTACTGACGGCCACGTGGCGCTCCGGCGACATGCGCTCGGCTGGCGCCGCGGCGGTCGGCCTGGCCGCGACGTTCGGCGCGTTCCGCTGGCGCAAGGACGTGGCCGTGGCTACCCTGCTCGGGGCCTTGGCCTACGGGGTCCTGTGGTGGCTGCTCGGGTCGGTCGGGTAGGGCTAGAGCGCCATGAACGGGTTGACGATGTGCAGGCCGTCCACGTTCTGGCCGTGCTGTAAGTCCTCCGACCACAGCTCACGGCAGCCCAAACCGAACCTACATACACCCCCAGTACCATCCGGACCATGACCTCACTGAAGCGCCTCACGAGACTGCTCCTGACCGTGCTCGCGACCGCCGCCTTCGCCGCGCCCGCCGCCCTGGCGACGCCCGTCGACTACGTCCTCGACCCCACCGCCAGCCAGGCCAGCTTCCTCATCGGCGAGAACCTCCTCGGCCGCGAGAACACGGCCGTCGGCACCACCAACGTCGTGACGGGCGGAGTGAGCATCGACGGTGACGACCCCTCGGCACTGGCGTTCCAGGTCTTCACGGTCGACGTCAGCACGTTGACCACCGACGACCGCATGCGAGACGGTCAGATCCGCAACAACATCCTGCAGACGAACCGCGCCGGCAACGCCACCGTCACGTTCGCTCCCGCGAGCGTCGCGGGCCTGGAGCTGCCGCTCGTGGCGGGGACGACACAGACCGTCCAGCTGACGGGCGAACTGACCGTCAAGGGCGTCACGCGGACGGTGGTGTTCGACCTCGACCTCGAGGTCGTCTCGGACGGCGATCTGCGCGGCACCGCGTCCACCGTCGTGCAGCTCACAGACTTCGACATCTCCGTGCCGCGCGTGCCCCTGGTCGCCAGGGTCGATGAGGACGTGCGGCTCGTGCTCGACTTCCGGCTCGTGGCCGGGCAGGAGTAGCGGGGCTACCCGCCCGTGCCGCGCTCGCTCGCCGGCCCCGCCAGCTCAGCTGGATCGCCTGCGCCCGAGCGCGGCACGGGCAGCCGCAGCTTGAGCACCCGGCTGCCGACGCGCACCAGGATCGTCACGACCACGGCTACGACGAGGGCCAGGCGGTGGTCGAGACCGTGGGCGAGGTAGTAGGCGAACGCACCGAGGGCGGCGGCGGAAGCGTAGAAGTCGCCGTTCCGGTAGAAGATGCCAGGGACCTTGCCGACGAGTACGTCCCGCAATACCCCGCCGCCGACGCCGGACACGGCGCCGGCGAAGACCGTGCCCCAGAGGCCCATGCCGTAGGTCATGCCGCGCTCCGCGCCGAGCGCGGCGAACAGTGCGAGGCCGAAGGTGTCGAGCACGTAGAGGAGGCGGCTCTCCTCCCTGATGCGGTACGGCACGAACAGGACGAGCAGGGCGGTGGCCCCGACGGCCCAGAGGAGCGGCTCGTTGGAGAGGGAGGCCGGCGGCAGCGCCCCCACCATCACGTCGCGGATGGAGCCGCCGCCGATGGCCGTCACCGAGGCGAGCACGATCACCCCTATGAGGTCGAAGCGCCGGCGCACCGCCACCAGTGCGCCGGAGGCCGCGAACGTCAGAGTGCCCACCCAGACGAGGAGATCCACCAAGCTCATGGCGGCAGCATACAGGCGGTCGGGCGGGGATGGGGGCGGCCCGAGCCCCGCGGACGAGCGCGGCGCGGCGGCCCCGTCGTCCGGGGCGGGAAGCGCCGCGGCGGAGCGTGGCATCATCGACCGCATGGCTGAGGGTGCCCCATGACGAGCGGCGACCTATGACCCAAGGAGCGTCGGCGGCGCGCCTCTCGGAGCTGGTGCGGTTGCGGAAGGTCCGCGACCGCATGGACAGGGAGTACGCGCTGCCGCTGAACGTGGAGGCGCTCGCCAGCGAGGCCGGCATGTCCGCCGGGCACCTCAGCAGGCAGTTCCGCCTCGCCTACGGCGAGCCGCCGTACAGCTACCTCATGACGCGCCGCATCGAGCGCGCCATGGCGCTGTTGCGCCAGGGACAGCTCAACGTCACCGAGGTCTGCTTCGAGGTCGGCTGCTCCAGCCTGGGGACGTTCAGCGCGCGCTTCACGGAGCTCGTGGGCATGCCGCCGAGCGTCTACCGCCGCGAGGCGGCCGGCGTGATGGACGGCGTGGCCCCCTGCGTCGCCAAGCAGGTCACGAGGCCGATCAGGAATCGAGAAGCGCTCGTCCGGGATGACCCCTAACATGGGTCGCATGAACATCACCATTCACCAAGCCATGCTCCCGCAAGACGACCCTTCCGCTTCCCTCGCCTTCTACCGCGACGCCCTCGGCTTCGAGGTCCGCAACGACGTCGAGTACGGCGGCATGCACTGGACCACCGTCGGCTCGCCAGACCAGCCCGGCGTGGCGATCGTGCTCTACCCGCCCGCCGCCGCGCCCGGCCTCACGGACGAGGAACGGCGCATGATCGCGGAGATGATGGCGAAGGGCACCTACGCCAGCATCAACCTGGCCACCCGCGACCTTGACGCCGCGTTCGAGCGCTTGGCGGCGAGCGGCGCGGACGTCGTGCAGGAGCCGACGGACCAGCCCTACGGCATCCGCGACTGCGCCGTGCGCGACCCGGCCGGCAACCTCATCCGCGTCCAGGAAGTACGTTAGCGCTAGCCAGCCAGAACGGAGACCGTGAGTGAGCAAGGACGACAGGACGCCGCCGTCGCCCTACCTCACGGGCGGAGTGGGGCAGGTCCTAGCCTTCCTCATGCCGGCCTTTTCCTCTCGTGGCTCCTCGCAATGCTCGAACGGAGCCAGTGGTCCGTGGCTGTTGCCGCCGTAGGCGCGTTCGCCCTCGGCAGCACGCTTCACTCCGCTAGCGCCGGCATCCTCCTCGGGATGGTGGCTGGCGGGTCGGTGGGCGCGTTCGTCCTCAGCCGACCTGGTGCAGGTGGCGCGGCGTGGCGCTCGGGTACTTAGCAGTATGCGTCGCCGTCGACATCGGAACGTACCTCTTCCGGCACTTCCCGACGAGGCTGGGCGCCGGGTCGGCTGGTGGCAGGGCCAGGCGGTGCCCGCTCGGCGCCTTCCTAGCCAACGTCGGGGTAGCCGCCGTGGCCGCGCTGCTGGCGGCGGCGCTCGAGGTGGCATGGCGCTCGGGCGACCAGAGGTCCACCGGAGCGGCGTTGGTCTGCCTGGCCGTCGTCTTCGGCGTGTTCCGCTGGCGTAAGGGCGTAGCCCTGGCTACCTTTCTCAAGGCCTTGGCTTGGGATCGTCTGGTGACTCGTTCCAGCCTGAGCCTCAGGCCATCAGCAGCGCTGGAAACCCACTGGCCTCGGACGGGACATGCGGATACGAACGGAGCCTACACACGTCGCCCGTAACATCCGAGCGATGGACCCACTCAAGCGCCTCTCCGGACTGCTCCCGACCGCGCTCGCAGCTGCCGCCTTGGCAGCGCCCATCGCTCAGGCCGCTCCCGTAACCTTCACCCTCAACCCCGCGTCAAGCGAGGCCCGCTTCCTCATTGGTGAGAACCCGCTTGGGAGGTAGACCACGGCCGTCGGCACGATGAGCGCCGTGACCGGTGGGGCCGCGTCGCGTCCGGCCCTCCTCCCTGCTGACGCCGGTCTGCGGCACCGGCAAGCGGAGCCTCAACACCCGGCTCCCGCCGCTCTTGAGGACCGTGACGGCTACCCCGGCCATGAGGACGAAGTGCGGGGGCGGCGTGCGTCGCATAGTAGGCGAGCGCGCCTGGGGTGGCCGCGGAGGCGTAGAAGCCGCCGTAGCTGTAGAAGAGCCCAGGACCTGGCCTACGAGCAAGTCGCGCGGGATATCGTCGCAGCCGCCCGAGACGGCGTCGGCGAAGACCGTGCCCTACGGGCCTTGCCGTACGCCATGCCGCGCTCGGCACCTATGGCGACAAGGAGGGCGAGGCTGGGGCAAGGTGCCCACCATGGTGTTGCGGATCGAGCTGCGGCCAATGGCAGTGGCGGAGGCGAGAACGAGGATGCCGATTAGGTCGAAGCGTCTCCGCACCGTCACGAGGGCGCCGAGGGCTGTGAACGTCAGCATGCCTACCTGCACTAGGCTGTCGACGCAGTTAACGCTGGCAGCAAACAAGCGGTTAAGTGCGAGCTGGCCGGCAACTAAGAGTGGGTTTCCAGGCAGGGGCGCATGCGTGTACAGCGCGGTTAGCCGAGACGGCATCCACCTAGGTGGTCCCACTTCATCGCTAGCCGACCGAGGGTGGGCTGCAGACGGTCAACCTCGCCATACGCCATAGCGGACATGGTGAGTGCCGACGGGGCACCAGACTCAGGAACCATCATGGAACGCTATGCCCCCCAACGACTACGCCGTAACGCTAGGCAGCGATCAAGCAGCGTTGGCTAGGCGACACGCTTGACCGCTTCCTGGTGGTCAAGCGTGAGGAACGACGGTTGGACGGCTTCGCAGGCTCGCACCGCTCCTCACTCCCTAGGTAGCACTACTTAGAGCGCGGATCGAGATAATCACGCAGCTTGTCGCCGAGCAGGTTGAGGCATAGCACCACTATGAAGATCGTGACGCTTGGAACGAAGGTGATGTGGGGTGCCTGGCGTAGGTAGTTCCGGCCCGCCGCGGCCATCGCGCCCCACTCAGGGACCGTAGGGTCGAGCCCGAGTCCCAGGAAGTTCAAGATTGCAGCCGAGAGGATGGCGCTGCCCAGCGAGAGCGTGGCGTAGATAAGGACTGGGGGCAGGGCGTTAGGCAGAACGGCCCGCCACAGCACGGACAGGTCTCGCGCGCCAAGCGCCCGTGCAGCATCGACGTACTCGATGCCGGTCAAGCGTATGGCTGAAGAGCGCATGAGCCGCGCGAACGAGGGCACGGAACCGAGACCAACCGCAATCATCAGGTTGTAGAGGCCCGGTCCCAGCGCGGCGATGATGGCGATTGCCAGCAGCACGGTCGGGATGGCCAGCAAGATGTCCATGAGTCGCATGATCACGTCGTCCAAGCGCCTGAAGTAGGCAGCGAGCAGACCGAGCGCGCCACCGATGCCGAACCCGATGCCGGTAGAAATGAACCCGACCGACAGCGAGATTTGTGCTCCGAACAACAGGCGAGACAGCACGTCCCTGCCGACCTCGTCCGTACCCAACCAGTGCTGGGTCGAAGGAGGTTGGAAACGGTTGCGCATGTTGAGGGTCAGAGGGTCAGCAGGCGCCAGGTAGGGGGCCAGCAGCGCGAGCCCTACGAACATGGCTAGCACCGTCAGCACGACCCGAACGACTGGGTCCCTCAAGAAGTCACGTAGTCGCTTGTGCTGCACCAGCGACCTCAGCCATACCTGACGCGTGGATTGACCAGCGCGTAGACGAGATCGACGATCAAGTTGATCATCACGAAGGAGAGCGCGAAGACGAGCACGTTGCCTTGCACCACAGGGAAGTCCTTCCGCAATATCGCCTGGATCATCATCCGGCCCATACCAGGCCAGGAGAACACTGTCTCGGTCACCACGGCGCCCCCAAGGAGGAAGCCGAACTGCAAGCCGAGGATCGTGATCAGCGGTAATGCAGCGTTGCGCAGCGCGTGCTTGTAGACCACGAGGCGTTGCGCCAAGCCTTTTGCCCTGGCCGTGCGGACGTACTCCTCACCCAAGACCTCGAGCATCGATGAGCGCGTCAGGCGCGCCAGCGAACCGATCGAGGAGCTAGCCAAGGTGATGGCGGGAAGCACGGCATGGCTCAAGCCTTCAGCCGTCCAGATAGGCCCACCGCGACCACCGATCGGGAACCAACGAAGCTGGAATCCGAATAGCCAGATCAGTCCCAGACCCATGGCGAAGACGGGCATGGTTATGCCAACCAGCGCAGTGGTCATGCTGACAGTGTCGACCCAGCTTCCGCGCCTGAGCGCAGCTATGACACCGAGGGGCAAGCTGACGAGGACGGTGAGGAGCATGGTCAACAGGAGGAGTTCGAAGGTATTGGGAAGGTTGCGGCTGATCTCTCCGGCCACGGGGCGCTTGGAGATGATCGACTGGCCGAGATCGAAGGTCAGGAGCTGCCCTAGGTATCTAGCGTACTGGACGTAAACCGGTTGGTCGAGACCGAGAGAGGTGCGGATCTCGTCGACCACGGCTGCCGGTGCGTCGGGGCCGGCGATAATGGTCGCCGGATCTCCGGGCGTCAGGAAGAGGATGAAGAAAGTGAAGGTGGCAACGCCCAGCGCTACGGGCACTATCATCATCAGCCGTTTAAGGATGAATGTCGTCATGGTGAGTCCTTCGCAGATCTCAATGACCTCACCCCAGCACGGTGAGCATCACGCCGAGCGTTAGCAGGCCCGTGCCCAACACGCGGTTGCGCGTCACGGGCTGCTGCGGTAGGCCGAACATCCCTCTTCTGTCGATGTAGAGACCCGCCAACACGGAGGCCGTGACACGCGCCGCCGTGGTGAACTGCAGGCCCACGAGCGGTACCAGTATCACACCGCCAGCTATGCCGATGACGTTGAGGGAGCCGGGCAGGAGGAACCCTGGGCTCACCTCGGAGAGTCTCAGAGGGGTACGCCCCAGGACGAACCAGAGCAGCAGGATGGCGGCTCCTGGAGCCAGGAAGAAGAGAGTGCTGGTGAAGGTCCCGGTCTCGCGGCCGAGAACCGCGTTCAAGGCGGAGATCACTGCCAGCGCTGCACCCTGCGCGAACGCCATGGCGAGGGGTAGCATCAGCGTAGAGGACAACAGCGCTGGTGAGCCGCCCCGCCGACCGCTCGGCGTCACCGCCACTACGATTCCGATCACCAGGACAGCGGCCGACACCAGCCTCAGCGGCGAGGCCGGGATCAAGGGCAGGCCGAGGTAGCCGACGTGATCCAGGGCAATGCTCACTACCACCTGGCCACAGAACATGGCGGAGGTCATGACCATCGTGCCGATACGGTTCACCACGAAGATAAGGTTGGCGATCAGGAAGACGTTTAGCAGCCCTGGCAGGTAGAGGTACCAGGGCAAACCGCGGGCCAACGACGCGACCGATCCGCCCTCGAGCAGCGCGACCAGGGGCACGCACCAGAGTGCGCCGATCGCCAGGAAGACATAGGTGGCGCGCAGAGTGCCAAGCCGCCTGCCGACGAGACCGTTGAGGGCAGAGGAGAAGCTGCCGATCACACCGAGAAAAGCGACGGCTGGTAGGGCTATAGCGATGGTGATGGCGCTCACGCTCAGGCATCTCTCGTCTCTTCGCTCGGGTCCGGCGAGGCGTTGACAGGATCTCGGATGATCGGCCCGCGGTCACGCGGAGGCAGTGAGGCGGGACGGACCCGACCTAGGTAGTCGAGGCCCGTCCCGCGGAACGGTGTGATCAGGTGGTTAGCGGCTCGCCGTCCCACAGCTCGAACGTGTAGGGGAACATCTCGTCCGGGCTCCGCTTGGCCCAGTCGAGCGCCGGGAACGAGCCCTCTAGCGTCCGCTCGGCAGCGGCTTGCAGCTCGACGGCGAGTTGCGCCTCATCCTCGGTGAGCACGCGGCCGTCGTCGACGACAAGCTCACCGCCCACGAAGACCTTGTCCACCGCGCGACTGGTGGCTGTGAAGACCAAGCTGCGTAGCGGGTCGCGTACCGGCCGCATCCACAGGTTGTCGAGGTCTACCAGCACCACGTCTGCCTTCGCGCCAGGCGCTAGCCGACCAAGGTCGTCGCGCCCGAGGGTGTTGGCGCCGCCGAGCGTGGCGGCGGTGAACACTTGTGCTGCGTTGCCCTGATGGGGGTCACGGTCGGCGATCTTGCTGAATATTGCCGCCCAACGCATCACGTGCATCATGTCCTGCGGGAACGAGTCCGTACCGAGGCTGATGTTGACACCTGCCCTCGCCCACCGCGCGAAGGAGTACTGGATGATTCCCCGACGCCCGAATACCCAAGGGGCGTAGTCGACGTTGGCGCCGCTTGCCCTGACCAGCTCGAAGTCATTAGCTGCCTGGAACTGGATCCACGGGTGGTCGTTGAGGAAGATCAGATGGCCGAGCGAGACATCCGGGGCGAGTAGTCCGCACTCGTCCAGCACCTCAGGAGGGGTCTGACCGTGGCGTCTGATCATCTCGTGGAACTCGGGCACGCTCTGCGAGCAGTGCACGTGTACCCGTAGACCCTTCTGGTCAGCGACTCTGCGCGTCTCCTTGAGAATGTCCTTCGAGCACGCATCGGGCGAGAGCGGCGACAGCATCGAGCGGATACGCTGCTTGCCGGCAGCGTTCACGGCGAGGGTGAAGTCTAGCGACTCCTGCATCGCTTTCTCGCCGCGCGCGTTGTCGAGGTCATAGTCGACACGGTGGCCATTGCTCGTGAACCACCGCCCGTTGGAGTAGACGCGTGTGGTGTAGGCGCGTATGCCCGTCTTCTCGACGACCTCGACGCTATCGAGGTCGTGGGAGCCCTCCTCCAAGACAGTGGTGCAGCCTGACTTGAGCATCTCCGTGAGCCCGGCACGCAGCGCCACATGCACGTCGTCACGGGAATGTGCCCGCAATGGGTACTCGAACAGCCCCGACATGCCGAGCTTGCTCGAGCCGCGATCTTCCAGCAGCCCCTTCTTGAGCGCTTCCATGCTGGCGTGGCCGTGAGTGTTGATTAACCCGGGGTGGACGAGCTTTCCGCTGCCGTCGACGACCGTATCGGCCGCTCCGACATAGCGCTTGCCCACGTAGGTGATCGTGTCGCCACTGAACACCACGTCGGCGTTCCGGAGGTATCGGTGCCTGCTGCCGTCGAAGCCGACCACCCAGTCGGCACCCTTGATGTGCGTTACGGACATAGCGACCTCAGTTCCTCAGCCAAGTATCGAGCAGCTTGGACAGCGAGAGTAGGTACTGTCCACTATTGCGCAGGTTCTCGACCCTGTCAGAGGTGCCGAGAAAGCTCCGCACGTTGACCACTGGCAGGAAGATGCCGGCTTGCGCGACGATCTCTTGGATCTCCTCGATCGCGGCGTACTTGGTCGCGTCGTCGACGGCTGTAGAGGCAATGCCAAGTAGCTCATCGGTCCGCGGATCGTCCCACGACATGCGGTTGGGCGCGGGCATGTTGGTGGAGAGGAAGTAGGTGCCGAGGATGTCGACCGCGCTTGAGAAGCCGTAGTTGAGGAAGAAGACGTCGTAGACCTCGGTGCGGGTGATGCCCCAGAAGGCAGCCAGCTCGGGAATCTGGATGTTCGTCTGCACGCCTACGTCGCGCCACATCTGCTGCAGGAAGGCCGACAGTTCCTGGTTCAGCGGGCTGTTGGAGACAAGCAGTTCGATCTCGAGTCGCTGGCCGTCCTTGACGCGGATACCGTCGCTGCCTGCAACCCAGCCTGCTTCGTCGAGGAGACGACGCGCGGCCTCCGCATCGTCGAAGGCCCACATAGGCTCGGCGGCGACCGAGTAGCCAGGGGTGCTTGGCAGCAGTACGCCAGTCGGCACGGTCGCCTGACCGAACCAGATCGTGTCGGCGAGCTCCAACCGGTCGACGGCGTACGACAGCGCGCGTCTTACGCGTTCGTCTTGCATCAGCGGCCGGCTCGTCTTGAAGCCGAGGAACTCGACCGACGGGCGCGGGGTCGTCTCCACCACCACCACACCAGGGGTAGTAGAGAGACGCTCGACCTCGGTGGGCGGGAGCCCGAGGGCGACATCGATGTTGCCCAGTTCCAGCTCGAAGAGGTAGGTCGTGAGCTCTGGAATCTGGCGCCGCACGATGCGCTCGATGTACGCGGGTCCAGTGTTGTCGTGAATATCGGGGCCCCAGGTGTAGTCGGGATTGCGCTCCAACACCAGTTCCTGACCAGGGTTCCACGACACGAACTTGAACGGTCCGGTACCGCCGCCGCCGTCGATGCCGTAACGCTCGCCGAGTGCTTCAACCTTCTCGCGATCGAGCACGGAGAGGAACGACATGGTTAGCTGCAAGAGCAGCTCCGAGTACGGCTCTACGAGCTCAATCACCAGTGTCGAGCTGTCTGGCGCCGAGATGCTGTCCACCTGGCCGAGACGCCAGGCGGAGGGCGACGGTGGCGAGGAGTTCAACAGACGCTCGAAGCTCCACACCCAGTCATCCGCTGTCATGGCGCGGCCGCTGTGGAAGAGAACGTCGTCGCGCAGGTTGAAGGTGTAGGTCAGACCGTCCTCGGAGATGTTCCAGGAGGTGGCGATGTGAGGCCGGATGGTGGCCACGTCGAAGTCGAGGACCACCAAGGTGTCGTACATCAAGGTCTGGAACTGGAAGGCTAGGGCTGAGGTGACGCGCTGCGGATCCCAGAGGTCTGGCTCCGACTGGGAGGCCATGACCAGGGTTCCTCCGGTGCGCGGCGTCTGAGCCGAGCCGAGAGCGGTCAGGGCGAGCAGCCCTGCTAGGAGATATGCGAAGGGACGGTTCATGTTGCCCTGCCTTTCTTTGTGCCTGGACTGTGTCTTGACGTCGGGGCAAGAGGCGGCCACCCCCGCAACGCACGCCTGCTCGGCGTCGGCCGGGAGGTCGAGCGCGACGCGACGGAGTGTGGAGGAGCCTAGGATCATGAGGTCGCCACGCCACTCACGGCGTCCCGACCCGTAGCCGCGGTGACAGCGTCGATGACCGCGCCCACGGCACGGTCCAGCTCCCCATCAGATATCACCAGAGGTGTCAAGAACCTCACCACGTTACCGTACAGACCTGCCTTGAGCGCCAACACGCCGTTCTCACGAGCGCGCCCTAGCACCTCGTCAGTAAGGTCAGCGGCCGGCTCGCGGCTCGCGCGATCCTTGACCAGTTCCATAGCCACCATCGCTCCGACGCCCCGGACCTCGCCGATGACCTCGAGTCTCTCTTGCGCGGCTGTCAGGCGTTGCCTCAGGGTCTCGCCAATCAGCCGCGAACGCTCGACCAAGCCCTCCCCCTCGATGACCTCGAGGGAGGCCAGAGCCGCGGCTACAGCGACAGGGTTGCCGCCGTATGTCCCGCCGAGTCCACCAGGCTGTGGAGCGTCCATCACCTCTACCCTGCCCGTGACGGCCGATAGCGGGAAGCCGCCAGCCAAGCTCTTCGCCGTCACGACCAGGTCGGGAGTAACGCCAGCGTGTTCGACGGCGAACATCCTGCCTGTGCGTCCGAAGCCTGTCTGGATCTCGTCCGCGATCAAGATGATGCCGTGAGCTTCGGTGAATGCGCGGAGCTCACGCATAAAGTCATGGGGCATCGGCATGAAGCCGCCTTCGCCTGTAACCGGCTCGAAGATGACGGCTGCCAAGCGATGGGCCGCGACCTGCGTAGTTATGACCTCGTCGAACGCCTTGAGCGCTTGGGCAACGTCCAGGCCGCGGTATGGGTACGGATAAGGCGCGTGGTAGACCTCGGGGGCGAAAGGGCCGAAGTCCTGTTTGTACGGGTTCACCTTGCCTGTCAGGCTCAGGCCGAGCAGGGTGCGGCCGTGGAAGCTGGCCGTAAAGGCGAGGATCGCCGGCCTAGCGGTGGCGGCACGTGCGATCTTCACTGCGTTCTCGACAGCCTCGGCACCGGTGGTGAACAGAGCTGTCTTGGCCTCGCCGGCCACGGGGATAAGACGGTTGAGGCGCTCGGCCAAGCGCACGTACCCCTCGTAACCGGCGACTTGGAAGCCGATGTGGGTCAGGCGCTCCATCTGCGCTCTGGCTGCGTTCACCACTCGAGGATGGTTATGTCCAACGTTGAGCACGCCGATCCCTGCCGTGAGGTCGATGTACTCGCGACCATCGGCGTCCCACACCCTCGCCCCGTCCGCCCTGACCACTGTGATCGGATGAATGGTAGATACTCCCCGCGGCACGTTGCGTAGGGAGAGTTCCCTGAGCGACTCGTTTCGGGTCATCGCGCCCTTCCTTTCCCGCTGTGGTGCTGGAATAGCGAGCCACGGCGTCGGCCGACTCCTCTAGCTAGAAGTGAGATGAAGCTACTGGGAGCTACCCGCCGTTGACTACGACGTCGAGGTAGGAGGCGGGCCGGGCGATTCCTACCTCGAGTAGGATCGAGGCAGGCCAAGCTTACGGCCGAGAACTGGCGAGAACGTGGTAGGAGCATCGGATATGCGGGTCAGCGACGTCCTCAGTCACCAGCACTTCGAGCGGGCCCGCCTCTGTGCGGGAGCCTCGGGCACGAGCCGTGAAGTGACCTGGGTCCACGTCGTGGATCAACCTGATCCAGCCAACTGGGTGAAGCCGGGTCAGCTGGTCCTGTCCACGGGGCACGCCTTCATCGGTGACCCCAGACGACAGTGGGAGATAGTCGAGGAGCTCGACAAAATCGGAGTGTCGGCTCTGGTGTTGGCGGTGCCGGCTTACTTCTCGACCTTCCCCGAGGTGATGGTGGAAGCCGGTGACCGGCTTGGCCTGCCGCTCATCGAGCTACCGTGGGAGGTGCCGTTCGTCGACGTCACCGAGGCTCTCCACCGCATCGTCCTGAGCGAGCAGACCAAGGTCGTGGAAGCCTCTGAGGAGATCCACCGCAAGCTGACTAGGGCTGCCGTCAGCTTCCGAGGCTTGCAGGACCTGGCCGAAGCGTTGGGGACGCTGTTGAGGCGAGCTGTGATCATCGAGGCGGCAGAGGGGAGCCTGCTCGCGCATCACCGCCGCGATGAGGCAGAGGATGAGGTGCGCGCGATTACCATCGCCACGGGTCGCCGTGCCCCCGGCTATCTCGACTACATAGGAAAGCTGGGGCTGCGGCAAGCCATCAGTGGGGCCGACGGACCTATGCGAGTGCCGGGCACGAAGGATGGCCGAATCGCTGCGCGGGTAGTGTGTCCGGTAAAACTCATGAGCGAGACCGTGGGCTACGTCTGGATCATCGAGGGCGAGGCGCCACTCACCGATCTCGACCTCCGAGCAGCCGAGCACGCTGCCACCGTTGCGGCGCTGCACATCTCGCATCAGCGCGAGCTGTGGCAGACCGAGCGGCGCCTCGGCTCTACGCTTGTCGATACTCTGCTCGAGCTCAGGGGCGCTCCCGAGTCGGGCTTGCTGGAGAGGGCCCGGCTCGAGGGGCTGACAGAGGGTTCGTCCTGGCGGCTCTTGCAGTTCGTGTTGGCTCTGCCGCTACCACTCGAGGAGGCGGGCCTGAGGACCCGTGATCGGGTCGCCTCGCGGCTGCGCAGCAGGCTGCTTGACGAAGGCAGCTTCGGCCTGGTGACGACCAGCCTTTGCTTCGTGATCGCAATCGCGCCGGAACGGGTGGAGGCGGAACGTATCCTCGGGGATCTCGGTCTGACGGATATCACCGTATTGGTCAGCGCTAGGGGTACGAGCCTCGACGATGTTCGTAAGCGCTACCTAGAGCTTCAAGAAATGTTGCCCCACGTCCACGTCCCTGGCGTCCATCGCCACGACGACTACCTATTGCCCCGCGTGCTCGCCGGCGAGAGGCAAGCGCAGGCTGAGCTGATGAAGAGGATGCTAGGAGGCCTGTGCGACGTGCGTGGGGGTGATACCCTTCTGCGCACGCTAAGGGAGCTGTGCGCCTCCGGATTCCAGTTGAACCAGGCTGCCTCCAAGCTCGGCATCCATATCAGCACCCTGCGTTACCGACTCGAGCGGCTCAATGACCTGCTGGGGCACGATCTCAACGATTCAGCGACGCGCTTCCTCCTGCAGCTCAGCTTCGCAATCCTCCAGTACGGACAGTCCGCCGAGCCCGCCGCTGGACCCCTCGGATAGGGGACTCCTCTCTCGAGTAGGAAGAACTCGTCAATGCTTCGTGCCTCGCATCGGTAGGAGGCGGGGACCTGCGGCGCCTACCATGCTGGTCACGACTCGGGAAGGCAGGTCCCAAGACATGAAGAAGAGAAGCCGGATCAACGTAGGCATGGCTGTTGTGTTCCAGGATGGCGGCCACGCAGTGCTCGAGGATGGCGTGATCGTCGTGGAGGGCAACGAGATCATCCATGTCGGTAAGAGTTTCGATGGTCGCGTAGACGAAGTGGTTGACATGAAAGACCGTCTGCTGACCCCCGGCTTCATCAACACTCACTCGCATCTAGCTGGCTCGCCACTAGACAAGTCGTTCCTAGAGGACGTCGGCAAGCGTCAGTTCCAGCTCTCGGGTCTGGCCGACATGCTACCTGCCCGGGGCGCCGCTACTGATCGACAGATGATGGAAGCCTGCGTCGACTACTCGATGATCGAGCTGCTCAAGACAGGCACCACTACAGTGATGGAGATAGGTAGCGTCGGTGACTACGTGGCTGACGCAGTCGAGAAGGCGGGACTGCGGGCTTACATCGCCGACGGCTACCGCTCTGGGCTCTGGTACACCGACGACGGCAAGTCGATTAAGTATCAGTGGGACGAAGCCAACGGCTACAAAGGATTCGAGAGCGCGCTAGCTCTGATAGAGCGCCTCCGTGGACGCGCTGGTGGGCGCATCCAAGGCTTCCTGTCGCCGTCGCAGATCGACACCTGTACGGAGGACCTGCTGCGCCAGTCGAAGAGAGCCTCCGACGAGCTGGGCGTACCGATAGCCCTTCACGCCAGCCAGTCAGTCTTCGAGTTTGACGAGATAGTCAGGCGGCACGGCTGTACGCCGGTCGAGTGGCTCGACCGCATAGGCTTCCTGGGCGGGTGGAACATCCTTGGGCACGTGATCATGGTAGCTGGCCACTCGTGGGTCCAGTTCGCAGGTGACGACCTGAAGCTTCTTGCCGATGCGGAAGCCTCGGTCGCACACTGCACTTGGGTCTTCGCTCGACGCGGGCTGGTGATGGAGTCATTCGCAGACTACGTGGCTCGTGGTGTCAACATGACGCTGGGCACTGACACGGCGCCGCAATCTATGATCGAGGCGCTCCGTTGGGCTGCGGTGCTCGGCAAGGTGACCAAGCGCCAGACCGAGGCTGCCACCGCACGTGATGTCTTCGACGCCGCTACCATTGGGGGCGCGAAGATGCTCCACCGCGACGATCTGGGGCGCATTGCGGTTGGTTGCAAGGCTGACATGTTGTGTTGGGACCTAGGTTCGCTGTTCATGGTCCCTCTGCGCGACCCGGTCAAGAACCTGGTCTACTCGGCCGAGGCGGAGGACCTAGCCGATGTGATGATTGACGGTCGCTGGGTCGTCAAGGGAGGGGAGGTGTTGACCGGCGACGAGCGTGCCGTCGCCGCGCGCCTACAGCTTGAGGGTGAGCGGATGTGGCCCCAGCTCTACAAGGGCGACTGGGCCCAGCGGAGCGCCGACGAGCTCTCACCGCAGACCTACCCGCGTTTTCGCGAGTAGCCATGGCTTAGGCGTCGGCTCCGACGGAGGGCCGTGAGGTCGGCGCCCACCGGCAGCTTGCAGAGGTCGGTCGTGGGAAACCCCCCCAGGGGGGGGGGAAGACCCGACGAACAAAAGAAAAAAAACAAAACGGGCCAGAACC
>CAUJFI010000135.1 GCA_963170125.1 Deinococcota bacterium
TGCCCGAGATGTTCACGTGCGCGCCGCGGGTGCCGTCGACGAAGTCGAGGTTCAGGTAAGCCGGGTCGCCGCTGCGGAGGATGCCGGCGCCGAGACGCGCCTTCATGCCGTCCACGTAGAGGGCGCGCTCCAGTTCGAGGCCAGTGGCGAGGCTGACCGCGTCGCCGGGCGCCGGCGGCAGGAACTCTTCCGGCCCGAGGCGGGTGACGAGGACGTGGGCGGCGTAGCTCTCCTCGGCCGGGATGAGACCCTGAGCCATCAGCTCCGTATCGAGGTCGAACTGAACGCCCTCGAGCCTGCGCCTGACCTGGTCGACGACGCCGTAGAACGTGACCTCGGCACCCGAGCCCGTCGGGTCGGCGGTCCGCACCATCACCACGTCGTCCAGTCGAACCTTGCAACCCGGGAGGACGAGGAACCAGTAGGCGACGGGCGTCGAGTCTTCCGTGCCGAGGACGCGCCCTATGGGCGCCGACAGGTGCGTGTCGGACTCGCTCACGCCGCCGCTCCCGTGCCGGCGAGGGCGATCTCGATGCGCCTGCGCACGAGCGGCGCGCTCCCCAGCCGCCGCCGCAACGAGGCCTCGAGGGAGCGCACCGGCAGGAGCTGTTGCGGCGCCCGCGGGTCCTGGTGGGCCTTAGTAGCGAAGCGCGGGAGGTTGGCCGCGCTCCAGTCCGCGATGGCGGTGGCCGCGCCGAGGAGGGCGCGCGGGTCGGGGCCGGCGTGCGCCTGGACGCGCACGCTGCCCGCCAGGGTGTGGAGCCACGGGCGCGGGTCGCGGAGGCGGAGGTACCATTCGAAGCGAGCGTGCTCGCCTTCGCCGGCCAGGTAGACGGGCGAGCGTTCCCCCTCTTCGAGGCCCCGCACCACCGCCAGGGCGGCGGCAGGGAGGCGCTGCTCCTTGATCGTCTTGAGGTAGCCGATGACGTTCTCGTCCGCGCCGAACAGGGGGCGGGGTCCGTCACATACGAGGAGCGCACGACCGCCCCCCGCCCCCATGCCGTCGAGCCGCGCCCGCAGTCGGGTCGCCAAGCGCCGCTCGGCGTCTCGCATCACGACCTGGAGCTGCTCGACCGGCGCCTGCCAGTCCGTGCCCTTCGCCTGGGTGACACGGAAGCGCAGCTGCGGGACGGCTCGAGCGGCGGAGCCGTCCCGGCCGCCGTAAGCGGCCGGCCCGTACGGCCCGGCCGGCACGAGCACGTCGGTCTCGTCCGTGAGGGTGTCGGTCGCGATGGCGCACCAGCGCTCCACGATGACGTCATCCACGAGCTCGGCCCGACCGCCACCCGCCAGGTCGCACGTCACCGCGCCGACGGCGCAGCTGCCGAGCGCCCCGAAGGCAGGCGCGGCGCCCTCGAGCACGGCGCGGGCGTCCACCCTGCGCACCCCGTCGAGGAAGAGCGCGTGCGCGACCGCCAACGGGGCCGCCGGGCGCAGCGCACGCCAGTCGGCCAGCGGCACTTCCAGCGAGAGCGCCTCGGCGCCCAGGAGCCGACGCTCGTCGCCCGGCCCGTCGGCCTGGTCGTCGTCCTCGCCGAAGGCCGTTCCCCCGACGTCCTGCGCCGACCCAGCGTAGCCGACACCCCACGGCTCGAGCCGCAACCTGCGAGGAGGCGCCGCGTCGCGACCGCTCACGGCCGGGGCACGAGGCGCAACGTGCCCATGGCGCCCGCTTCAGCCTCTGCGCGGGACATGCGCATGGGGATCATGGCGCCGCTCTGCCACCGCGCCAGGTAGTCGCGGTAGTGGCCCGAGACGAGGTTGCCCGACTGGCCGGTACCGTGGATGAACCAGCCTCCGCCGCCCGCGAGGTCGTACACCCCGCGGTACCCGGGGCCGTGCGTCTGGGTGAAGGAGCCGAACTCGAGGCCGTAGCCGGCCGCGTCGACGCTGAAGCCGTCGCCACCGTTCCCTATGCGCAGGTTCGCGACCCGCGCCAGGGGCGTGGCGCCGAGGACGGCGTGCTCGTAGAGGGCCTCGTGCGCCTCGCCCCAGCTCCACTTGCTCGTGTCGTCGCCGAAGGCGCCGACGAGCTCCCGCCAGGCGGCGTCGAGAGCGAGGCTGGCCTGCTGCTCGCACGTCTCTACCCCGGGGGTGGTGGTGTCGTCGCACCAGTCCGGGTTGCCTGCCAGGATGGCGCGGGTGAGGGCGGGGCGCAGGCCGAAGAAGCCGGACGCGACGTCGCCGAGGTCGTCCCGGTAGAGGGAGAAGGCGAACTGCCTGTACCAGGCCGCGAAAGCGAGCGGCGCGCGCGACTCGGCGAGCATGTTGCCGTCGAAGCCGACGAGCAGCGCCTGGAGGCGCCGCGCGCCGTCCGTCGTGGCCGCCGCGTTCTGGGCGAGCGGCACGAACTCGCGCGCCATGAGCGAGACCTGGTCCAGCTGGGCCATCACCGAGGCGTCGACGGTGGCGCGCGCTTGAGCGTCGAGCAGCTCCCCGATGCGCTCGGCGCGGTACGGGTCGGCCCAGTCGCGCGTCAGGTAGTGCGCGTAGTCGTCCGGCACGACCCGCTGGTTGGCCGTCACGATGCGGCCGCTCTCGGGCTGCACCGAGTGCGGGAGCTCCTCGAACGGCACGTAGCCCACCCAATCGCCCTCGCCCGTCCAACCCGGCACGGGGAGCGCGCCGATGCCGCCGGCTCTCACGGGGATGCGCGCGGGGGCGTAGTACGCGATGACGCCGTCCACATCGGCGTAGACGATGTTCTGCATCGGCGCGACGAACAGCCTGAGGGCGTCCTCGAACTCGTCCCAGCTCGTCGCGACGTTCATGCCGAGGACCGCCTCGAGGGTCCTGTCGCCCGGCTCCAAGGCCGTCCAGGCGAACGCCACCACGGTCCCCTGCCCTCCGAGCGGCCCGGCCGCGGCCTCGCGCGAGCGCGCGTCCACGTCCGAGATGACGGGGCCGTGCCGCGTCGAGCGCACCTCGATGACCTCGTCAGCCTGTCCCTTGACCTTGATGGTCTCCTGGCGCACGGCGAACGCTTCGCTGCCGTTAGGCGTCAGGTAGCGACCGCCGTCCTCCGGGTCGACGCGTTCCAGGAACAGGTCCTGGACGTCGGCCCCGTTGTTCGTGAAGCCCCAGGCGTGATGGTCGGTGCGCCCCAGCAGCACGGCAGGCGTGCCGGGCAGGCTCGCCCCGATCACGTTCAGGTCGGGGGCGACGAGGTGCGCGAAGTACCAGAGCGACGGCGCCTGCAGCCCCAGGTGCGGGTCGTTGGCGAGGATCGGCTTGCCCGTAGCCGTGACGTCGCCGGCGAGGACCCAGTTGTTCGAGCCGTAGCCGTCGGGCTTGGGAGGGCCGGCCAACGCGAGGAGCCCCTCGACGTCGATCTCCTTGAGGTACTGCGCGGCCCCGTCCGGCACCACGACCGTGCCGGCGTCGTCCATGCTGGGCCACAGTTCGGCGATCATCCGGCCGGCGTCCTCCGGCGCCAGCCGGGCCACGAGCTGGGCCCGCAGGAGCTCGTCGCCCCAGTTGTCGCCGAGGTCCCAAGCCATCATCTTCGCCCAGCTCGCGACGTCGACCGCGTCGAAAGGCTCTGGCTCGAAGCCTAGGAGGAGGAACTCGGCGGGCAGCGCCCCGCGCCGCTGCGCGAGGTACGCGTTGACACCCGCGACGTAGGCGTCCAGGAGCGCACGCGCCTCCGGCGACATCGCCTCGAGCGCGCTGGCGGCGGCCTGGCGGATGCCGAGGGTGCGGATGAACCGGTCCGTCCCGAGCGTGGCCGGTCCGATGACCTCCGAGAGCCTGCCGCTGCCGACGCGCCGCTGGAACTCCATCTGCCAGAGGCGGTCCTGCGCGTGGACGAAGCCGAGGCCGAAGACGGCGTCGGCCCGACTCTGCGCGTAGATGTGCGGGACGGCGTCCGCGTCCCTCACGATCTCGATCGGCCCGCCGGGCCCCGAGACCTGGACCTCGCCCTTCACCCGCGGCAGCGAGGAGCGCAAGTAGACGAAGCCGACGCCGACCGCGACGATCACCAACAGCAACAAGATGCCAACTACCCGACCCAGTACCTTCATAGGCGACTCCGATACGCCACGCGGCTCTTGCGCGTGGCTCGACGACCTCGAACTCACATCTCAGGGCATCTTAGCCCTTGGGCCGGCGGGGCCGCGCCCGCCGCGCCGTCGCCGGGCGGCCTATACAACGGCCGCGCCGCCGTGCTAGTCTCACTTTTGGCTTCAAGTTTTGCCGCCCCGATCATGCCGGCAAAGCCCTTAGCAAGGACGTGACCAACGTGAAGACGTACTTCCCCAACGAGCTCAACCACGACTGGGTCGTGATAGACGCGGCCGGTCAGCGCGTGGGCAGGCTCGCTACCCAGATCGCCACCGTGTTGAAGGGCAAGCACAAGCCCAGCTACACGCCCAACCAGCCGGGTGGCGACTTCGTCATCGTGATCAACGCGGACAAGGTGGAGTTCACCGGCCGCAAGCTGGATCAGAAGGTGTACCGCCGCTACACGGGCTACCAGGGCGGTCTGAAGGAGACCACGGCGCGCGAGATGCTCGACAAGCACCCCGTGCGCGTGCTCGAGCACGCGGTGTGGGGCATGCTCCCCAAGACCCGCATGGGACGGCGTCTCATCCGCCGCCTCAAGGTCTACGCCGGCGAGGCCCACCCGCACCACGCTCAGCAGCCCAAGAAGTTGGAGTTGGCTTGATGGAACAGTTCTACGGTACCGGGCGCCGCAAGGAAGCCGTCGCACGCGTCTTCCTTCGTCCTGGCAACGGCCGCATCTCCGTCAACGGCCGTGAGTTCCAGGAGTACTTCCGCGGCATCCTCGTCGGGGTCCAGGCCCTCGAGCCGCTGAAGGACACGAACACCGCCGGCCGCTACGACGCTTACATCACCGTCAAGGGCGGCGGCCCGAGTGGGCAGGCGGACGCCATCAAGCTCGGCGTCGCGCGCGCCCTGCTCAAGGTCGACCCCAACTACCGTCCGGTCCTCAAGGACAAGGGCCACCTCACCCGCGACGCGCGTATCGTCGAGCGCAAGCTCTACGGCCTCAAGAAGTCCAGGCGCGCGCCCCAGTACAGCAAGCGCTGAGCTCGAGGCCGACGGGCTCCCGTACGGGCAAGCCCTTGGCCACCGCTCTCGAAAGGCTGCGAGGCGCCACAGGCGCCTCGCTTCTTCTTAGCCCACCGCTCCCGTTGCCGGCCCGAGGCGGCCGGTGACCGGGGAGCCAGCGAGGTGCTCGTATGACGACTCCGCAAGCGCTCGTCCTGGGAATAGTGCAGGGTCTCACGGAGTTCCTGCCGGTCTCCAGCTCCGGCCACTTGGTGCTCGCGCACTACTTCCTCGGCTGGGGCGACTCGCTCCCCCTCTACGTCGACA
>CAUJFI010000136.1 GCA_963170125.1 Deinococcota bacterium
TGTTCCACCGCGTCCTCGAGGACTTCATGGCCCAGACGGGCGACCCGACCGGCACCGGCACGGGTGGCCCCGGCTACACCTTCGCCGACGAGTTCCACCCGGACCTCCGACACCGCGGCGTGGGCGTCCTGAGTATGGCGAACGCCGGCCCGGGCCCGAGGGGCGAGGGCACCAACGGGTCGCAGTTCTTCATCACGTTCGTCGACACCCCTTGGCTCGACGGCAAGCACAGCGTCTTCGGCAAGGTCGTCAGCGGGGCCGACGTCCTCGACCGCATCCAGCGCATCGACCCTGGCAGGCGCGGCGGCGCACAGCCGGACGTCATGGAGAAGGTCGAGATCTACGCGCGCTGAGGCGTTCCTGCTCCGCCGAGTTCTCGGGCCGCGGACATTCACCGCGGCCCGAACCTTTCCCACCGGCGGCCTCGGCGACCGGGCCCGTCTACGCTTCCCGCTCAGCCGAGCGGGCTCACGTTCAGGAGTCGGCGCGCGTGGGCGTCCTTCAGGTGCCCGATGAAAGCCTCCGCGCTCACCGCCTGCCGGTCCGGCTCCTGCTTGCTTCGGAACGAGACCTCGTCAGCCGCCGCTTCCTTGTCGCCCACCACCACGATGTAAGGGACCTTGTAGAGCTCCGCGTCGCGGATCTTGGCGTTCATGCGCTCGTTGCTGTCGTCGACCCGGGCGCGTAGCCCGGCGGTGGCCAGCCGCTCCTGGAGGCCACGCGCGTACTCGACGTGGCGGTCGGCGATGGGGACGATGCGCACCTGCTCCGGCGCGAGCCATACCGGGAAGTGCCCGGCGAAATGCTCGATCAGGAAGCCGATGAGGCGCTCGTGGGTCGAGAGCGGCGCCCTATGCAGGCACAGGGGGGTCTTGCGCTCGTTGTTCTCGTCGACGTAGGTGAGCTCGAAGCGCGCAGGTTGCGCGAAGTCGACCTGGTTGGTCGCGAGGGTGAACTCCCGCCCGATGACGCTCTTGATCTGCACGTCGATCTTCGGCCCGTAGAACGCGGCCTCGTCCTCCTCCTCCACGAACGGCACGTCGGCCTTGACGAGCGCGCCGCGCACCATCGCCTCGGTCTTGACCCAGAGCTCGGGCTCGTTCACGTACTTCTTGCCCAGGCCTTCCGGCGCATGCTTGGAGAGGCGCATCTGGTAGTCGTCGATCCCGAAGAGCTCGAAGTAGTGGGTGTAGAGGTCGATGACCTTGAGGAACTCCTCCTCGAACTGCCCCTCCGTGCAGTAGATGTGCGCGTCGTTCATCTGCATGGAGCGCACGCGCATCAGGCCCATGAGGGCGCCCGAGTCCTCGTAGCGGTAGCAGGTTCCGTACTCGGCGAGCCGGAGCGGCAGGTCGCGGTAGCTATGCGGCCTGGCGGCGTAGATCTTGTGGTGGAACGGGCAGTTCATCGGCTTGACGTAGTACTTGTCGCCGTCCTCGAAGACCATCGGCGGGTACATGGACTCGGCGTAGTAAGGCAGGTGGCCCGACTTCAGGAAGAGCTGCTCCTTGGTGAGGTGCGGGCTGCGCACGCGCTGGTAGCCGGCCGCCTCCTCGGTCTCCTTGGCGAGGCGCTCGATCTCCTCGACCATGATCGCGCCGCGAGGCAGCCAGAGCGGCAAGCCGGGACCGACGTCCTCGTCGATCACGAAGATGTCGAGCTCGGCGCCCAGCTTGCGGTGGTCGCGCTTCTTCGCCTCCTCGAGCTGCCAGAGGTGGTGGTCCAGCTCCTCCTTGGTCGCGAACGCCACGCCGTAGATACGTTGCAGCATGGGCCGCGACTCGTCGCCGCGCCAGTAGGCGCCGGCCACACTCATCAGCTTGAAGTGCGGCGCGATGACGCCGGTCCGGGGCACGTGCGGGCCGCGGCACAGGTCCGTGAAGCCCGCCTGGCCGCCCTGCTCGTAGAAGCTGATCGGCTCGTCGGCCGGCAGGTCGGTGATCAGCTCGACCTTGTACGGGTCGCCCTGGTCTTGGAAGCGCCGCAGCGCGTCGGCGCGTGGCAGCTCGTACTTCACGAGCGGTAGGTCGGCTTTGACTATCGCCCGCATGCGGCCCTCGAGGGCCTCCAGGTCGTCCGGAGTCAGCGAGCGGGGGAGGTCGAAGTCGTAGTAGAAGCCGTTCTCGATGACGGGGCCCACCCCCATCCTCACAGAGGCGGCTGGGAACCCCTCGGCGACGAACAGCTCGCGGACGGCCTGCGCCATGACGTGGGCGAGAGTGTGGCGAGCGAGGAGGATGGCCTCCGGGTCCTTCTTGGTGACGACGGCCACCTTGGCGCCCGCGGGGACCGCGCTCTGGAGGTCGGAGAGCTTGCCATCGACCTTGACACCGAGCGCGGCCTTGGCGAGGCCGGGGCCGATGGCGCTCGCCACGTCCCCGCCTGTGGGGCTCGCTGCGTCGGCGCGGACAGGCACGTCTAGGCGTCTACCGTCTGGGAGGAACACGAACATGGTTCACCTGCGTCTCTACGCGGCTGGAGCGGTCCAGCTCCCGCGTGCGAACTCTTGGCTGTGGCGGGTCTAGCTTTGGCTGGTCGAGCGGCCGTCCGAGGACCGGCCTATGGTTGGCGTGGGAAGACGTCGCTTCAGCGACGCGTTCGCCGCATGCGCGCTTGCCCGGATCCTTGCCGGAACCGCCGTGCGTCGGCTGCTGCTGCGGGCAACATGGTGAGGATGTTAGCACGACCAGCGCGTGCTCTTCCTGCCCTTCCTGGTATCCTCGGCCTCATGCACCTGGTCGCTCTCGTCTCGGATGACGCCACCCTCAAGCACGCGCTCCGCGACTTCCACGATGAGGCGGGCCGGTTCATGCTTCACGCGGTGCCGGATGGCTCGATGAGCGAACTGGTGCGGGCGCTCCCGCGGCTAGACTTCGCCGGCGCCCTAGTGCTCGACGACGCGAGACAGGCTGAGGCGAAGGCGCTCGCCAACCGCGCCTCCTTGGACGCGGACGACCTGGGCGTGGCGGACACCCTGACGGTCACGCCAGCCGGCATCATGGCCGACCACACCTTCGGGAGGGCGCTGAGCGCCATGCTCACGGCGCGCCGCTGGCACGCCGCCGGCGCGCACGCCGTCGTGCTCGGGGCCGGCCCCGAGGCCCGCGCCGTCGTGCGGGAGCTCGCGCGCCTCGGGGTAGCCTCGTTGAGCGTGTTGGCCCAGGACCGCGTGGTGGCCGAGCGCACCCGGCCGCAGGCGGCCGGGGCCACGTTCTACGCCCGCACCTACCTAGACCCGCTCGGCAACACGCTCCTTGAGCGGGCGGACCTCGTGGTCCGCCTCGACGAGGACGCGCGGGTGCCTGAGGAACTCATCGGACCGCACCTGACGATCATCGACCTCGCCGATCCCCGCGTGTCCCCGTTGCGCAGCCGCGCCATCGCCCTCGGAGCCCTCACGTTCAACCGCCGCGACGTCGAGGCTCACCACTTCGAGCTGGCTCTCAGCCAGATCCTGGGCGGTGGCATCGGGCTCGAGCCGATCCTGACCCTGTTCCACGGACTTTAAGGCCTCCCGCGGCCGCACGGCCTGCAACGAGCCAGCGCGGCGCGCGGCGCCCCGCTCATGAACTTCTCGCGTTGGACTGCGAGACTCTGTGGGATGTCGGCGGTACTCGAAGGCCTGGTGAGGCCGTTCCTCTCGCTCGCCCTCCTCGTTGGCCTCGCCGTCTGCGGCGTCGTCAGGGGTCAGGCCTCCGAGCAGACGGCCTACTACGCGCTCCCGGGCGCCGTCGCCACCGTCAGCGACGACGCCGTGTCGATCGCCTACGGACCCTACCGTGAGACCTACGTGGCCGGCCTCGGCTGGCTGTCGAACCTGACCGCCGACCCGCCCGTGCTGCGCGGCGAAGACGTCCTCGTCAACGCGAGCATCTTGGACGCCTTGGGCGTCTCGGAGCCGCGTCTGGCCGGGATCCGTTACTCCGGCGGCGCCGAGGTCCGCATCGTCCTGGACTTCGTCGGCGTCTCCCCCGCGGCCCTCGCAGGACTGCGAACGGGCGGGTCGCGCGACGCCGGGGCGTCCTTGGAGCTGCGCTTGCCACAGCTGCTCCTGCCGGCCGGCACGCCGGAGGACGTGGCGGGCCTCGAGCTGGAGCTCGTCCCGGTCGACGATGACGTGCGCTTGCGCCTCACCGGTCCCGCCTTCGACTACGCCGCCTTCCCGCTCGAGGACCCGCCGCGCCTGGTGATCGACGTGACGCCGCACCGTGACCTCAGTCAGCTCGTCGACATGGAGAGCGAGGTGGCGCCCGGGGTGACGTACAGGCGTTACCGGGTCTTCTCCGACTCGGGCCCGAGCGTCGTGCACCTCGTCAGCGTCGCGCCGGGCAGCGGTGAGTTCCGCGTCGTCGGGGCGAGCCGGGTGGCGATGACCGTAAGCGAACTCGCCTCGGGCGCCCTCGTCGCCCTCAACGCCGGGTACTTCGACACGAGCGACTACGCAGCCATAGGCTTGCTGAAGATCGACCACGGGCTACTCTCCCTGCCGAGCCGCGGGCGTGCCGGGGTCGCGTTCGGCGTACAAGGCGGCCCGCTCATCGACCGGCTCGACGCGGACGTTCTCATCACCACAGCGCGCGGGGTCCTGCGCGTTGGCACCGCGAACGGGGACGGCGTGAGCGTGACGACCACCGCTGGCGCGCTCGCCGGCACCCCGAGCCAGGGTGTCCTCGTCATCCAGGACGGGGTGGTCGAAGAGAACAAGATCGGACCGCGCCTGGTGCCCGAGGACGGCCTCGCCCTCGCCTACCCCGCGACCAACCGGGAGCTCGCCCTGCTGGATACCGGCGACCGCGTGAGCATCGAGACGAGCCTGCGGCCCACCGGGTTCCAGGCCGCCGCCTACGCGGTCGAGGCGGGCCCGCTCCTCGTCAGGGACGGCGTGGCCGCTTATGAGCCCAGCTCGGAGGGTTTCGCGAGCGGCCAGCGGATACTGGACGGGCTCACGCAGCAGGCGGCGATCGGCGTGATGCCCGACGGGACGACCCTCCTGGTGGTGGCCGAGACCATGCGGGGGCAGGACCTGGTGCGGCTCTTCCTGGAGCTGGGTGCGGACCGGGCGATGCGCTTCGACAGCGGCAGCAGCAGCACGCTAGTCATCGGCGGCAAGGTCGTGAACCGCAAGACGGAGCGCAAGGTCGTGAGCGCCGTCGTGTTCATCCCGACGCTCGCCAGCCGCTGACCTCTCCCCTCACGGCACGGGCCTAGCACGCGACGCCCCCCGGACCCGTGCCCGTGTACGCTCGAGACCGGATGGCTGCGACGAGGCCCATGCACCTGATCGTGTCGGCCGGGCGCTCGCGTGCCGCCGCGGTGGCACGCCTGCTCGCGCTCCTCGCCTGCCTGGTCGCCTGCGGCGTAGGGTCGGCGGCGGGCACGGCGGTCGGGTTCACGCTCGGGATCGCCGACGAGGTCGTGATCGGTGCCTGGAACATGCTGCGCGTCGAGACCCGCGACCTGCCCAGGAGCACGCTCGCGCTCCTGCTGGACGTCGGCACGCTGCGAGACGGCGAGGTCCCGGTCGAGCTCACCTTCGATCTGTCGGGCGGTGGCGGGGTCAACGCGTTCGAGACGGAACTGTTCGTCCCCCCTTTCCGTAGCCTGAGCTGGTGGGTGACGACCGCGGAGCGGGTCGTGGCGAGCGGTAGCCTCACCGGCCGCGAGACCGACGGGCGTCCGCTCGACCTGGTCCTGGCCTCCCGCGGGTCCGCTTCGCGCGCCGCCATCGCCAACGCCGTCGGGGGCGCGGCGCGGGTCGTGGAGGTCGCTCTCTCGGACCTG
>CAUJFI010000137.1 GCA_963170125.1 Deinococcota bacterium
AGACGACGGTCCCTGGCGGCGAGCCCGCCTTGCGCCTCGCGTCGTGTGGCCGGCCGCCGCTCAGAACTTGCCGCCCGTCTTGAAGCCGCCTCCGCGCGGCATGCTCCCGCCGCTCGGTCGCGAGCCGCCGCCCTTCGAGCCGCCGCCGAAGCCCCCGGAGCCTCCGCGTGAGCTGCCCCCGAACCCGCCGCCGAAGCCGCCGGAGCCGCCGCGCGAGGAGCCCCCGAAGCCGCCGGAGCCGCCCCGCGACGAACCGCCGAAGCCGCCGCCCGACCCGAAGATGCCCTCGAGCACGCTGCCGATGACGTCTATCACGGGTCCGGGGTTCGTCGGGGGCGTGGCGCCGCCGCCCCAGACCGTCCCACGCCCGAAGCCGCCGGAGCCGAAGTTGGGGTCAACCTTGGTCTGTACCACCGTGCGTTGTTGGCTGAGGAGGCGCCACAGCGCGTCCATGGTTATCAGGCCGGTAAGGTACTGCGTCAGGCCGGTCTTCACGGCGCCGTCGTCGCGGAACGCGGTGTTCGGCGCGTCGTAGCCGCTGCGCGTGTAGTTGGCGCGCAGCCATTCCAACTCCTTGGCGCGCTTGTGGCTCGCCTCGGCGCCGGCGCGCAGCTCGGCGACGGTGCGTTCCAGCTCCTCGCGGCGCTTGGCGAAGCCGGCCAGCCGACCCACGACCAGGTCGTCCTCGGGAGACGGGGTCGCCAGCGCCCGCACGCGCAGGACGTCGAGCGGGGCGGCGTCCAACTGGCCGCGCATGAACTCGACCGCGTTCAGGTAGTTCTCGTCCGCCCCCTTGGCGAATTTCTCGCTCTCCGCGAGCGCGGCGGCGTGCTGGTCGCTCGCCTCCTGGACGGCGGCGTCGAGCTTCGCGACGCGAGCCTCCACGGCGGCCTTCTTCTCCTCCAGCGCCGGGATGCCGTCCGCCTTGCGTGCTTCCAGGTCCAGGCGCTCCAGCTCGGCGTGGGCGGCGTCGGCCGCCGCCCGGGCGTTGGTGGCGTGCTCGCGCAGGCGCAGGGGGATCTCGAGCAGGCGATTGTAGTTCGCCCTGGCGTCCTGGTAGCCGACCAGGCGAGCGACGCGCCCGTCGAGGTAGCGGAGCAGGGGCGCGAACACGAGGCCGCCAGCGCGGTACTCGGCGGTGCCGAACTTCCGCCGCCACAGGTAGGCGAAGAGGGGGTCGGCGCGGTACGCCTCGCCCTTCGTGGCCTGCTCGTTCTCGCTCTGCGTCGCCTTGGCGTCGGCGCGCCCGGCCACGCGGTCGGCCTCGCGCGTCGCCTCGAGCCTGGCCTGATAGGCGGCGTCGGCCTCGAGGCGGCGCTGCGTGGCCACCTCGGCGTCCTCCATCGTCTTCACGGCCCCGTCCAGCTCGGCCATGGCCCCTGCACGCTCCGCCTCGCGCGCCTTGCCGGCACCCTCCAGCTCGGCGATGCGCTCTTGCAGCGCGGCGTATGCGGCGTCTCTTTGCGCGATGAACTTGAGGAGCTGCTCGTCGGAAGTGTCGGCCATCTGTGCCTTGCCGTTGGCGAGGTAGTTGAGCCGCATGCGCGCGAGGCGCTGCAGCTCCTGCATGCGCGCGGAGTCCAGCTTCAGCAGCTCGTCGTTGCTCGTGGAGAGCGACGCGTCGACCTGACGTATACGCTGCTGCTCCTCGGTGATGGTGGAGAGGAGCGTGTTGAGGGTGTCGCGACCGCTGATCATCAGTCCCAACTCGTTATGGCCGCGCCCGTCGTATCGAACTGGTATACGGGCTGGAGGTAGCCGGCGCGCTTCTCGCCGAACACGTCGTTCTGGATGATGCCGTCGTCCAGCTTGTCGGCCTTGATGGCCTCGAACGTCGCCTCGCTGACGCGCAGGCCGAACCGCCTCACGCTCTCAGACCTGCCCGTCTCCTCGTTCGTGACGGTCACGGCGACGTTGTTGCCGTTGCGGTCGATGGGCTCGACGATGATGTAGTAGTTGGCGGCGTCCTGGTTCAGGTCGGGCACGCGCCACACGCCCGTGGTGTCGGTCGCGATGCGCAGCGTGTAGGAGCCGCTCAGCGTCGCCTGCAACGCCTCGAGCGAGGCGAGCGTGGTGCGGGCCGCGCGGTCGTCGCCCTTGGCTATCGCGGCGGTCGCCACCCCGTAGAGGGTGTCGGCCTGGAGGTTCGCGCTGGGATCCTGCGACTGGGCTACGACCTCCGCGTAGACCTTGCCGACGTTGCGCACCAGGGTCCTATGCGGCGCGCGCACGAGCGCGTCGTACCCGAGGAAGAGCATGACCGCCACGACGAGGAGGGCGAGCAGGAGCTTGCCCCACTTGCCGCGGTTCACGTAGGCGTAGGCCCACCGCGTGCCCGGCCCGCGGGCCGGCGGAGCGTACACGAAACGGCCCTCGCGCAGCGCCGCGACTCCCTGCTGCAAGACGGCGTCGGACACGGCGATGCCGTGCGAGGCGTAGATGTTCCGCAGGCTCTCGAGCATGGCCTCGTCGCGCCCCTCGGACGCCAGCTCGGCCTCCACGAGGCGCTCGCGGTGGCGCAGGGTGTCGACGACGTCCATGGCGAGCATGACGTCGTCGAGCGGCGGTGGCGCCTGCGGTGGCGTTGGGCGCGCGCCGGCGCTGGCGGCCGCGTCAGCCAACGTCGCCGCCCGGCTGCGCCGTGTCGCTAGGTAACGCGCTCTTGGGAGCGTCGACGATGTCCAGCTTGGCCCCCTGCTCCGCCAAGCGCGCGAGGCGGCGCTTGCCGTCCTCGACGGCGTCGCGGATCTCGGCGGCGTTGGTGGTCGCCTGCT
>CAUJFI010000138.1 GCA_963170125.1 Deinococcota bacterium
GTCGGCGGCGGCGAGGTAGTGGGCGTAAGCGGCGTCGGGCGCCCCACCCAAGGAGAAGTGCTCGGCGGTCATGGCAGAGAAGCTCAAGGGCGCGTAGCGCTCGAGCCAGGTCGCGATGCGCAGGTGGAGCACCGGCCGCTCCGAGAACGGGATCATGCGCAGAAGACCGTTACGCAGGAACTCGCTCTGGAAGCGGTACTCGAGCTCGTCCGGGATGGACGAGCCCGTCTGGGCGACGAGCATCTTCTCGCGCAGCAGCACCTCGACGTCGCCGGAGACGGCCGGGCCGGCCAGCTCGCGCAGCAGGCCCTCCCACACGACCTCGCCGGCGAGCGCGGCGTGAGCGAGCAGCCGACGGTAGGGGGCGTCGATCAGGTCGATGCGCGCTTGCAGGAGCGAGGCCAGCGAGCCGGGGAACGAGTCGAGCGAGGCCACGGATAGTGCCCTGCCAAGCTCGAGCACGAACGCCGGGACCCCGCCGACCTGCTCGACCAGCCCCGCGGCGGCCACGCGTAGCGCCGGGCCGGCCACCTCGCCGAGGAGCCTCAGGCTCTCCTCCGGGGTGAGCGCCGGAAGGTGGATGACCTTGGCGTGGTCGACGGCGTGGCGCCGCGAGGTGCGCAGCACGAGCATGGGCGCCTCGGCCGCGGCGACGAGGGCGACGAACTCGCGCGATGCCGGGTCGTTCGGCTCGTTCTCGACGATCAGCACGAGCGGCCGTACCTGCCCGTGCTCGGTTCCGGGCCCCCTGCGCGTCAGGGCGACGAGCAGGTCGCGCCACGCCAGGTTAGTCCTGTCGATGCTGCGTCGCTCGATGCGCGTCCAGGTCGAGCGCTGAGCGAGGTCGAGGCTCTCGAGGATGAGCTGGTGCCAACGCGGTTCGCCGGGCAGGAGCCCGTGGAGCAGGCGCTGCACGCGCGGCGCGGCTGAGCGGGGATCCTCGGCCAAGTGCAGTGCGAAGAGTTGGCGACCGAGGCCGGCGAATGCAGCCTCCTCCGTCACCGGCTGTTCGAGCCACAAGACCAGGGGGCGCCCCCCGAGCCGCTTGACGAACTCGCGCACGAGCCGCGTCTTCCCGCGGCCGGCCTCGCCGACCAGCCACGCCTCGCGCGCGGTCTCGCTCGCGACGGCCTCGTCGTAAGCGGACCTGAGGAGCTCCAGCTCGTTCGCGCGGCCTATGAACGGGACGTGGGCGTACGGGTCGGTCTGCTGCTGCTTCGGCATCACGAGCCGGTGCGCCGAGGTGATGTCCGGGAAGCCGTGCAGGCTGATGGGCCCGGTCGGCTGGTAGTGGATCCGGTGGCGCGTCGCCTGGTGCGTCTCCGGGCCCACCCACACGTCGCCCGGCGCCGCGGCCTCCTCCAGCCGGGCGGCGAGGTTCACCGCGCTGCCCATCACCGTGTAGGAGCGCACCCTGCCAGAGCCGACGGCTCCGGCGATGACTATCCCCGTGTTGACACCAGCGCGCCCCTTGAGGGGGAGCCCCCTGCTCTTCCCGATGTCCTCGATGGCCCGCAGGCTGGCGGCCCCCGCCAGCACCGCGCGCAACGCATCGTCAGGGTGGGAGTGCGGCGCCCCGAAGAGGGCGAGCAGACCGTCGCCCTTGAGGGCGTCGACGTAGCCGTCGTACGTCTCCACGACCCCGGTCACGACTGTGAGGACCTCGTCGGCCAGGTCCCGCAGGTCCTCCGGGTCGAGGTCGCGCGTCAGGCCGCTGAAGCCGGAGAGGTCGACGAAGAGCATGGTCACCCGCCGCCGCTCGCGCGCCGCGCCGGCCTGGCGGTCGAGCGGCACGCCGCACATGCCGCAGTAGCGCATGCCGGTGGGGTTGGCCGTGCCGCAGGCCGAGCAGATCACGTGCTAGCTCCCCCTGCCGCGCTCGCGCACCGCCACCTGCTCACCAACCCAGGAGCGGCGCTGGATCGATGAACGGACTGTTCGACCCGGTGGCGCGTTGAGCGTAGAACTGCAGGACGTCCGGGGGCGTGAGGGTGCCGCCGCCGAGGTAGCCGAGCACGGTGCCCTGCTGGACGCCGTCGCCCAGGTCGACGAGGGGCTGGCGGAGGTTCACGTAGACGCTCGTCAGGCCGCCGGAGTGCTGCACGGCCACCATGTAGCCGAAGTTCGCGCCGAGGTAGGTTACGGCGGACACGCGGCCCGCCTGCACGGAGCGCACGGCCGAGTTGTTGGCGGGGGCCTGGATGCCCAGGTACGAGTTGTTCCCCTCACCGAAGCGGCTGATGAGCGTGGCGCCGTCGAACGGGCGCGTGAAGCCCGTCGTGAGCGGCGCCAGCGGGGCGGTGAGCGCGTCGGCCCGACTGCGCGCCGCGTCCGCCTGGCGCTGCAGCTCCAGCTGCTTCTCGCGGTCCTGCGCGTACTGCGCCGCCGCCTCCCTGGCCGCCGCCTCCTCGGCCCTGAGGCGCGCGATCTCCTGCTCGAGCTGCCGGTTGACGTCGCCGAGGCTGCCCTCGAGCCGCGTCTGCTCCTCCAGGAGGTTCTGCTGCTGGATGAGCTGGCCGGCGCGCGTGGCGTTCAGCTCCGCGAGCACCTCGTCGAGCCGTTGGCGCGCGGCGGCCAGGTCCGTCTCGGCGCGCGCCAGGTCCGCCTCGGCCGCCTGCAACTCCAGGAGCTGCGCGTCGAGCTGCGCCTTGGCGGCCCTCCGCTCCTCGAGGACGGCGTCGAGCTCGTTGACCACGTCGGCGTCCTGCTCCGCGAGGAGGCCGAGGTAGTGGTTGCGCACCCGCAACTCGTGGAAGGTCTTGCTGGTCGCGAGGCTCGAGGTGAGGTCGCGCCCCTTCTGCTTGTAGTGGCTCAGCAGCAGGTCCTGGATGCGCTCGGCCATGGCGGCCAGGCGCTCGTCGAGCGCGGCGACCTGCGCCTCGGTGGCGGTACGCTCGGCCTCCAGGTCGGCGATGCGCGCTATGAGCTGTTCACGCTCGCGGCGCTTGGCCGCGAGCTGCTCGCTGACCTCGTCACGCTCCGCGATGCGCTGCTCGAGCTGGCCGCCCGTCTGCCCGAGCGCCTTCTCTATCTCCACGAGCTGCAGCTGCCGCTCGGCGAGCAGGTCCTGGTACCTGGCGAGGTCCTGCTCGAGCGCTTGGCGCTCGGGGCTGGTGAGGTTCACCTGGGCCGTCGCCCCGTTCAGCGCCGGCGCCGCGGCCGCCAAGGCCACGGCGAGGATCACTGCGCGGAGCAACCGGACACGTGGCACGGGCCAAGTCTAGCAGCGGCGCGTGACCGCTGGATGACCCGCGCAGGTCTCACCCGAGCGCCGACCGGCAGGTCCGGCCCGTTCGCTCAGTCGTGCTCGCGCAGGTGCTGGGCCACGGCGATGGCGCTGCCGACGAGGCCGACGAGGATCGCCAGCACGGCGAGCAGCGACGCGATCCAGGCGAGCAGCGCGCTGTCGCGGACGAACGGCACGAACGCGAACTGCTCGGAGAGGCGCGCCACCGCCGACTGGTAGCCGGGGATGGCGAGGCCGAGCGAGAGCACGGCGCTGATGAGCCCGAGGAGCAGCCCTTCGAGGAGGAACGGCGCCCTGATGAAGCCGCGGCTCGCCCCCACGAGGCGCATGACGTCTATCTCCTCCTTGCGCGCGGTGATGGCCGCCCTGATCGAGTTGACGATCGCGAACACCGCCGCGCCGAGCAGGACCACGATGAGGATGGAGCCCCCGATGCGCAGGACGTCGTTGAGGGCTAGGAACGTCGCCACCGCGGCGCTGGAGTCGTCCACCTCGTCGACGCCGGGGAGCTGCTCGAGCCGCAGGCGCACCAGCTGCGTCTGCGATGGGTCGTAGAGGCGCAGGTGGAACGTGTCTGGTAGGGGGTTCTCGACGAGGCCCGCCGCCCGGCCGAGCGCGGGGAGGTCGGCGACCATCTCGGACAACGCCTGGCTCTTGGAGACGAACTCGAGGCGCTCAACCTCCGGCCAGCCGCGCACGGTCGTCGTCAGCTGCTGCACGTTGGCGCCGTCGGCTAGGTAGACGGCCAGCTCCAGCTCGCCCTGCAGCTGGGCGAGCGCGTTGTTGAGGTTGACGCTCACCAGGCTGAAGCCGACGAGGATGGTCAGCGACAGCGTCATCGTCGTGATCGTCGATACGCTCGCGACCCAGTTGCCACGGATGGCGCGCATCGCCTGGAGGAACGCGTACATCATGCGCGTGGCTCCTGGCGCTTGTAGGCCTCGTGTGGCGGGGTCACGGGCACCAATCTACCGTAAGGCGGGCCGTGAGGCGGACCGTCTGCGGTCCGCCCGTCGGCGCCGTCGGCGGTCAGTCGAGCGCCTCGATGACGGCGTCGGTGAGGCTCTCCGTGGTGGCGCGGCCGCCCAGGTCCGGGGTGAGCTCCCCTTGCGTGAGCACCGTGTCGACGGCCCGCTCGATGCGCCGCGCCGCCTCACGCTCGCCGATGTGATCGAGGAGCATGGCGGCCGTCAAGAACGTGGCGGTCGGGTTGGCGATCCCCTTGCCTGCGATGTCGGGGGCGCTGCCGTGCACCGGCTCGAAGACGGCGTACTTCTCGCCGACGTTCGCGCTCGGGGCGAGGCCGAGCCCGCCCGTCAGGCCGGCCATGAGGTCGGAGAGGATGTCGCCGAAGAGGTTGGTGGAGACGAGCACGTCGAACGACTCCGGGTCGCGGACGAGCTTCATGGCGGCGGCATCGACGATGATGTCGTACGTCTCCACCTCCGGGTACTCCTTCGCCATGCTCATGACCGTGTCGAGGAACAGGCCCGAGGTCAGCGGCAGGACGTTGGCCTTGTGCACGACGGCCAAGCGCTTGCGGCGGCGCATGGCCTGCTCGAGTGCCACCTTCGCGATGCGCTCGCTGGCGCGCTTGGTCACGACGGCGTCCGCGATCGCGACGTCGCCGTAGCGCCGCTCCTTCTCCACGTACAGCCCTTCCGTGTTCTCGCGCACCATGAGCATGTCGATGCCGTCCCTGCTCCCCGGGACGGGGCGCGAGCGCGCCGGGCGGAGGTTCGAGAACAGGTCGAGGGTGCGGCGCATGTAGCGGATGGCGCCCTGGTGGCCCTCGACGCGTTTGGACGGGCTGGTGAAGGCGCCGGCGAGGGTGGCGTCGGCCGCGCGCACGGCTGCGAGGGTGGCGTCCGGCACGCTCGTGCCTTGCGTCGTGAAGGTGCCCCAACCGGCCTCCACCGTGCGGAACTCGATGGGCAGGCCCGTGGCCTCGAGCAGCCGGCGGGCTGCCGGTACGACCTCCTGGCCGATGCCGTCGCCAGGGATCAGGCAGATGCTGTGCATGAGGTACTCCTACTGTGGCGCCGGTCGGTGATGGGCCGTAGGCCTTCGCAGCGCTCGCGCCCTAGCCTGGTCGCTTCCGTGTGCGGGCTGGCGCTTCTGCTGCCGGTACCGGCGAAGCGGTACCAAGCTACCACGGTCCGCGGCTTGCCCCGGCCGCTGGTAGGATGGCGACCGATCGAGGTGCTACTGGTGTCTACATTGAACGGCCGGCTGGGTGAGGGGGTGGTCGCCAACGTGCTCCAGTACCTGGCGCTCAGCCAGGCTACCGGTTGCCTCGCGCTCGTCCATCCGGAGCGGCGGCACGGGCGCGTGTACCTCGAGAACGGCGTCATAGTCCTCGTCGAGGCCCGGCCCCTGTACGACGTGGCAGCCATGGCCGCCATGCTCGAGTGGCGCGAGGGGCGCTTCACGTTCAAGCCCGGTGAGACGCCCAAGCGCAAGTCCATGAGCCGCAACGCGGACACGCTCCTGCTCGAGGCGTCCCACCTGGTCGATACGGGCGAGGTGGCGCGCGGCCCGAGCGCCGCCGCGGACACGGTCTTGCGCGTGGCCGATAGCCGGGGGCGGGAGGAGTCGGTCATGCTGACCCTCGCGGCTCTCCAGCTCTGGCGCACCATCGACGGGGTGGGCAGCCTCAGGCAGCTGGCCGTGACCATCGGCAAGCCGGTGGCCGAGACCGTGGCCGCGGCGCAGGAGCTGCTCGACAACGGCCTCGCCGAGTTCGCAACGCTGGCCGTCGCGGACCCGCGGTTCGTCAGGGAGGTGGCCCGCGAGACGGTAGACCTCATGGGACCTGTCGGTAGCATAGTGGTGGAGGACGCGCTGATGGACCTGGGGGTTAGTTGCGACACGTTGCCGGTCGGCACGGTCGGTGAGTTCTTGGAAGAGGTCGGACGCGCCATCCAGTCGAGCGAGCGCCGCGCCGAGTTCTCGCGGCGCGTCACGGAGCTGCGTCGGCTCTTCTCGCTCGACCAGCAGGCTCGCGGCTCACCGAGCGAAGAGGATGCCCCCCGCAGGGGCGGCGGCCGCGGAGGCCCCGATCGCGACGGCTCCGCCACCCGGTCAAGGAGGAAGCCATGAAGTACGTGGTGCTCGTTAGAGAGCCGCTACCGGCCGACATGCAGGGGGCGGCGGACAAGGTCGCGTCCGGGTTCCGCATCCCGACGGACAAGGCCGAGAAGCTGCTGGCGCGCGTGCCAGGGCCCGTCACGCGTGCCGTGCAGGAGCGCGAGGCGCGAACCGTTCAGAACATCATGCGGGCCGCGGGCCTGCGCGTCGAGGTGCGCGAGGAGAGCCCGGACGGCCCGCTTGCGGCCTTCTCGGCCGACGGCGGCGCCGCCGTCGACCCGTCGTCCACCGCCGTCCTCGACAGGACCGAGTCCGACGTGTCCGCCTACGTGCCGGCGGAGAGCCGGGCCGGGAGGGGCGCGGAGCATGCTGCCGGCGACGCGTCCGCGCACGCCGGCGAGCCGACCGGCGGTGTGCCGGTCGGTGACGTGCAGGCCCGTGACGTGTCGGCTAGCGGAGTGTCGACCAGCGGCGTTTCTGCTAGTGGCGAGGGGCGGGCGTGGCGCACGTCCGACCGGCAGGGCGTCGGCGAGCCCGCCGACACCCAGGAGCCGGCCGCCGGCCGGGCCACCGATCCGGCCGTGACGGCGAGCTCCGCGCGCGCTACCGCCTCGGGGCGGGCCACGGCCTCCGGTCGAGCGACGGACGGTGGGGCCGACACCCGGTCGACGGCCGAGCGGCGGGAGTCAGACAGGTTCCATGCCACGCCGGTGCCAGGGCACACGACGGCCACGCCGCCCCGCGACCCGCTGAGGACGACCCTGGTGCGCGAGCCGCCCGCGCTCGAACGCGGCGCCCTCAGGCGCGGCGTGGCCAGCGCCGCCACCTTGCCCGGCATCATCACGCTCGCGGTCACGCTGCTGACCGTCTGCATCACCGTCCTGCCCATCCTCAGGAACACGGAACAGAAGCGCGTGGCCGGGGTCGTCGACGCGGTCGCGGCCACCGTCGAGGGGCTGTCCGGGGGGTTGCCGCTCTCGGCTCCCATCCTGAGGGTCGAGCTCGGCGTGGTCCAGGCGGCCGGCGCCAAGGCGCCCGGTTGGGGCGTCGACTACCTGCTCCTGGTCGACGCCGACCAGACGCCGGTGCTCGCCTGGTACGGCGGCTCGGAAGGCGCCGACGCTTTCCCTCCGGAAGTGCTGGACGCCGCCCTGGCCAGGGCGCGCGGCCTGCTGGACGGCAGCGCGGCGCCGGAGCGCGACGCGAGCACCGACTGGCTCTCCAACCTCGCGGCCAGCGGCCGTAGCCTCCTGGCGCTCGTCGGCCTCGACAACGAGAGCGATGTCGTGGCAGGCGCGCAGGTCAGGCGCCTCGGCGCGGCGGGTGGCGCCGTCGTGGCCGGCGCGCGGCCGGACTCCATGCGCCTGGCCGGCGCGGCGCTCTTGACGGCCCTGCTCGTCGGCCTGGTGCCCGTGCTGTTCGGGGTGTTGGCGGCGCTGTCGCTGACGCGCGGGCTGCGCGACTCCATCCGGTACCTCCTCGTCGCCACCGACAGGATCAGCCACGGCGACCTCGAGCAGCCCGTCGAGCTGAAGCGCGACGACGAGCTCGGCCAGATCGCCAAGGCCGTCGAGCGCATGCGCATCAGCCTGCACGAGAGCCTGGAGCGCCTGCGGCAGCGCCGCTGAGGCTGCTCTAGGACTACGCTAAGGCGCGCCTCCGCGGACGGTAGGCGCGCCTTACCTCGTGACAGCGCGCCGTGCCTTCGCGGCAGTAGGCGCGCTCCGAGCGGGTGCGCCTAGCAGGCTAGGGCCGACGCGGTTCAGCCGGGCATGGGGTGGCGCCGCGCGAGGTCGCCGACCTCGGCGGCGACGCTCTCGGGCTCGGTGCCCTTCAGCCCGCGGTCGATCAGGTCGGCCACGGTCGCCATCTCGGCGACCGTGAAGCCGCGCGTCGTGACGGCCGGCGTGCCGATGCGGATGCCCGACGTGATCCACGGCTTCTCGGGGTCGAACGGCACCATGCTCTTGCTCACGGTTATCCCGACCTTGTCGAGGCGCTTGCTCGCCGTGTTGCCGTTGATGCCCGTCCCCTGGAGGTCGACGACGAAGAGGTGGTTGTCGGTGCCGCCAGACACGATGCGATAGCCGCGCTCGCCGAGGCGCGCCGCCAGCTCGATGGCGTTGGCAAGGATGAGGGCCTGGTAGTCGCGGAACGAGGGCTGGAGGGCCTCGAAGAACGCCACTGCCTTGCCGGCGACGACGTGCTCGAGCGGGCCGCCCTGGATGCCGGGGAAGATGACGCGGTCGATCTTCTTGGCGATCTCCTCGTCGTTGCCGAAGATGAGGCCCCCGCGCGGCCCGCGGAGCGTCTTGTGGGTGGTGGTCGTCACGACGTGCGCATGGGGCAGGGGGTGTGGGTGGAGGCCCGCGGCGATGGGCCCGGCGATGTGGGCGACGTCGGCCATGAGGATGGCGCCGACCTCGTCGGCCACCGCCCGGAAGGCGGCGAAGTCGATGAAGCGGCTGTAGGCGCTCGCCCCCGCGATGATCATCTTCGGACGGTGCTCCCGGGCCAGGCGCCTGAGGGCGTCGTGATCGATCCTCTCGGTGGAGCGATCGACGGGGTAGCCGACGACCTCGTACGAGCGTCCGGAGAAGTTGACGGGCGAGCCGTGCGTCAGGTGGCCGCCGTGCGCCAGGTCCATGCCGAGGACCTTGTCGCCGGGCTCGAGCAGGGCGTAGTAGGCGGCGAAGTTGGCGTTCGAGCCGGAGTGCGGCTGCACGTTCGCCCAGGTGGCGCCGAACAGCTCCTTGGCGCGGTCGATGGCGAGCTGCTCGACCTGGTCGACGACCTCGCAGCCGCCGTAGTACCGCTTGCCCGGGTACCCTTCCGCGTACTTGTTGGTGAGGACCGAGCCGACGGCCTCCATGACCTGTTTGGAGACGAAGTTCTCGGAGGCGATGAGCTCGAGGCCGCCCGCCTGGCGGGTGTACTCGGCGCCGATCAGCTCGAAGGTCCGCTCGTCACGGACGGGAACGTGTGCGCTTCGCGTCATGGCCGCAAGTATAGCCGCCGGGGTCCCGGACCCCGCGTGGCGGCGGGGGCCGTCGCGAACTCCCCTCCGGGTCGGAGGGCGCCGCGCCGCCGCAGGCCCGGCGCGGGTCTCGCGTCCCGGCAGGGTTACGGAGCTTGTGAAATCCTGAACTTGACGGGGCGCTAGCGTTGCAGGCGCGCCCGCTCCAGGAGGTCGAACATGAGTAGCGCCACAGGATCGGGGCTTCTGGCAGGCAAGGTGGCTGTGGTGACCGGCGCGAGCTCCGGCATCGGCAAGGCCATCGCCGAGGACTACGCGCGCGAGGGCGCCTCCGTGGTCGTGGCGGACGTCAACGACGCGGCCGGTGAGGCCGTGGCGGCGGCCATCACTGCCGCCGGCGGCACGGCGAGCTACCGCCACTCGGACGCCGCCGACCCGGAAGCGGCCGAAGCGCTCGTGCGGTTCGCCGTCGAGCGCTACGGCGCCCTCCACGTCGCATGCAACAACGCGGGCATCGCGGGCGAGTCGAACCCTACGGCCGACTACTCGGTCGCCGGGTGGCACAAGGTCATCGACGTCAACCTCAACGGCGTCTTCTACGGCATGCGCGCACAGATCCCCGCCATCCTCGCGGCCGGCGGTGGCGCCATCGTGAACGTGGCGTCGATCCTCGGTCAGGTAGGCTTCGCCGGCGCCCCGGCGTACGTCGCCGCCAAGCACGGGGTGGTCGGACTCAGCAAGAACGCCGCCATGGAGTACGCGCAGGCCGGCGTGCGCGTGAACGTCGTCGGCCCGGGCTTCATCGCGACGCCACTCCTGAAGGACCTCGGCGACGACCTCCTGGCGGCCATAGCCGCCATGCACCCGATCGGCAGGCTCGGGACGTCGGAGGAGGTCGCCGGGCTCGTCACGTTCCTCTCGTCGGACAAGGCGTCGTTCGTGACGGGCAGCTACGTGGCGGTCGACGGCGGGTATCTGACCAGATAGGGCCTGCGTGCGCGCTGCCCAGCGCGAGCGCGCTCATGCGGGGGCGTTCACGCGGCGAGCGTGCGCAGGCGGCTGCGGAGGGCTCACTCGATGAAGGGCGCGAGCAGGCTGGCGGCCCGCTCCAGCTTGCTCGCGCTGCCGGCCACGAGCGGCAGCAGGCGTTCGAGGGCCTCGCCGATGGCCAGGAGAGTAGCGCCGGTGGTGTCGCCCCTCGCCTCGATCTCGACCTCGGAGAACAGCGCGGCGTCTATCAGCGCCCCGTCGCCGCGCCCGCGCGCCGGACGGCATGCGACCTCGTCGAAGGCCAGCTCGGCGATGAGGCTGCCCGCGGGCGGACCGGCGCGCTCGATGGCGAAGGCCACGCGCGTCGTCTCGATCTCCAGGCGCGGCTCGAGGGTCGGAAGCGCCACGAGGCCGGCGAGGCGTGTGGCGACAGCGGTCGGCCAGGCGGGCGCTGTCGAGGCGTCGGCCCCGAGGCTCGGTCCCGGTGGCCAGGGCGGCGTCAGCGGCGCCTCGAGCTCCTCGCGCTCGAACACCCCGCGCACGGCGTCGCCGCGGCCCTTCACCGTCGCGACCGCCGCGCCGCGCGCAGCGCGCACGCGCAAGGCCAGCCCGTGCCGCTCGAGCGCGAGCGCCGGGTCGTCGAAGTAGACGTCGAGATGCCGGCTCGTTCCGAGGGGCCGCACTGCGAGCCGCAGCGGGGCCAACGCCGCGGCGAGCTCGGACGGCTCCGGCACCGCGCCCTCCGGGGAGGAGTACTTGAGCTCGAGCTCGACCGCCACGCTCGAGTGTAACCGCGCGGGAAGCGCGGTCGTCGCGGCTTGGCGCACCTGGTAGACTCCGGGGAGACGGGCCAAAGCCTTCGCTGGAACCATGCGGCCCCGAAGCCGCTGTAACAGGAAAGGGAGCTCAAGATGTCCCAGATCCGCAACGTGGCTGTCTTGTCGCACAGCGGCGCGGGTAAGTCGTCGCTCGTCGAGGCCATCCTGTTCCGCGCCGGCGCCATCCAGACGCTCGGGAAGGTGGAGGACGGCACGAGCGTCTCGGACGTCACGGCCGAGGAGAAGCGCCGCAAGATCTCCATCTACTCGACGATCCACCCCTTCACCTGGAAGGGGGAGGAGTTCAACGTCATCGACACGCCCGGCTACGCGGACTTCGTGAGCGAGATCCGCGGCGCCCAGGCCGCGGCCGACGCGGCCGTCATCGTCGTCTCCGCCGTGTCCGGCGTGGCCGTCGGCACCGAGCGCGTCTGGACGTCCAGCCTGGAGCGCGAACTCTCCACCATGGTCGTCATCAACAAGATGGACCGCGAGAACGCCGACTTCTTCCGCACGATGGCCGACATCGAGGCAACGTTGCCCGGCAACATCGCCGCCATCCAGATCCCCATCGGCCAGGCGGAGGAGTTCAGGGGCATCGTCGATCTCCTGACCATGCGGGCCTACGAGTGGCCGGACGGCACGACCCCGGTCGAGGTGCCGCTCCCGGCGGAGGTCGAGGGATTGGCTCGCGAGTACCGCGACCGGCTCGTCGAGGCCGTCGTCGAGACGGACGACGAGCTGATGCTGCAGTACCTGGAGGAGGCCGAGATCGACCAGGACGCCCTGCTCGCGGCCTTCTACGCGGCCGTTCTGCGGCACGAGCTGACGCCCGTCCTCCTGACCTCGGCCACGAAGGTCATGGGCATCAGCCTCCTGCTCGACTTCCTGACCCGCGGCGTGCGGCACGTGCACGACCACGGCCCCTTGCCCGTCGAGTCGGGCGATCCGCCCGTCCTTGGCGAGGGGCAGCCGTTCAGCGCCCGCGTCTTCAAGACGGTCGTCGACCCGTACCTCGGCAAGGTGTCGTTCATGCGCGTGCTATCCGGCGCGCTCAACGCCGGTGAGCCTCTGCGCGACGCCTCCAACGGCGCCGACCTGCGCACGTCGCACATCTTCGTGCCCCGTGGCAAGGACCTGACCGAGGTGAAGCGGCTCTCGGCCGGCATGATCGGCGCGCTGACGAAGGCCGAGGAAGTGCGCACCGGCGACACGCTCACGGCGCCCGGCGCCGAGTTCGTCCTCGCGCCCATCCGCCTGCCGTCGCCCGTGATGGCGCTGGCGCTGTTCCCGAAGGCGCGCTCGGACGAGGACAAGCTCGGCGACGCGCTCGCCAAGGTCCTCGATGCCGACCCGACGCTCAAGCTGGAGCGCAACCCCGACACCAAGGAGGCGGTGCTCTGGGGCATGGGCCACGTCCACCTCGAGATCGCGGTGGCGGCCCTCAAGGACCGCTTCGGCGTAGAGGTCGAGACGCGCCTGCCCGCCATCGCGTACCGGGAGACGATCCAGGGCAAGGGCGACGCCCGCTACCGGCACAAGAAGCAGTCGGGCGGCGCCGGGCAGTTCGCCGAGGTGGCCCTCACGGTCGAGCCCACGCCGCGCGGCGCCGGGTTCGAGTTCGAGTGGAAGGTCGTGGGCGGCACCATCCCGACGCAGTTCCAGACGAGCTGCGAGAAGGGCGCCCGCGCCGGCATGGAGTCAGGCGTGCTTGGCGGCTTCCCGCTACAGGACGTCAAGGTCAGCGTCTACGACGGCAAGGACCACCCGGTCGACTCGAAGGACATCGCCTTCCAGTTCGCCGCCACGCAGGCCATGCACGAGGCCTTGCTACAGGCGAAGCCCATCCTGCTCGAGCCGCTCGTCCTGCTGAAGGTGCGCGTGCCCGACCGCTTCACGGGCGACGTCATCTCCGACCTGAACACGCGCCGCGGGCGCATCCTCGGCATGGACACCGAGGGCTCGGTGAGCGTGGTCAGCGCGCACGTGCCGCTCGCCGAGATCCAGGCGTACTCGGCCGACCTCCGCAGCATGACGGGCGGCCGCGGCGCCTACTCGTTGAAGATCGACCGCTACGAGGCGGTGCCAGCGCAGGTCGCCGAGAAGGTCATGGCCGACGCGAAGCAGGCCCGCGTCGCGTCCTGAGCCGGGTGTCCGGCGCGCGGCCTCCCGAGGCCGGCGGGGGCTGGGGGCTTCAGCCCCAACGGAGCGTCGGCGCGGCGGCGCCCGACCGAAGCCGCTCCTGTCAGGCGCGCGCCAGCTGCTCGCGGACGTCCTTCGCTAGCTCGCGGCCGAGCTCCGCGCCCTCGCGCGCCTCGCCAGTGACGTAGGCCTGCAGGACGGTGCCGTCGCGCGCGACCGAGCCGAACAGGGTCAGCTCGCCGTCCTCGGTCACCCACGCGACGGAGCCGACGTGCATGTCTGGCAGCTCGGCGGCGAAAGCCAGCTCGGCCCGCACGCGGTCGAAGCTGGGCCGATGTTGCAGGGAGTAGGCGGTCTCGAAGGCCAGGTCGTCGTCGTCGCGCACGAGCAGCCCGACGGCGCCCTGCCCGGGGGCCGGCGCGAACACGGTCTCCTCGAGCACAACGTCGATGGCGCTCCGGAGGTCCAGGGTGACGAGCGTGGCGGCGGGGAGGACGGCGGCGTCGAACCCCGTCCCGACCCGCGCGAGGAGCGCGTCCGGTGCCGAGGCGTCCACCTCGACCCGGAAGCCCGGATCGATCCCCCTCAGGAACGCGCCGTCGCGCTCGGACGTGACGGCGATGCGCGCTGTCGCGGGCAAGGCCCGGAGGTCGCCCTTGCCCTTGGAGGCCAGCGCGGAGCGCGGCTCGCCCCGGCGTACGACGGCGGCCAGCCTGATGCCGTCCGGCAAGGCGGGTGGGAGGCATTCCAGTTGAGCGACGGCTATCCCGACCTCGCCGCTCGCGAGGGCCTGCAAGAGGGGACCGCTCTCCTGACCGCCGGTCTTCGGGACGGTGCGGAGGCGCAGTTGGAGGTCGGGCCACTCGTCCGTGAGGAACTCGAGCACGCTGCGACCGTGACGGATGGCGAGTAGGCCCTCACGATTGCCCAGAACTATCCTGGCCATGGCGCTACTTGTACCACGAACCCCGTGACGCGCGAGACGAGAAAGCGCGTGCTGGCGCGGTTTATCCTTAGCCGGCCACGGAGGCGAGCCGGGCGGCACGGGGGGTGTCCTCCCAGGGGAACCCCGGGCGGCCGAAGTGACCGTAGGCGCTGGTCGCGGCGTAGATCGGACGCCGGAGGTCGAGCTGCTCGATGATCGCGGCCGGCCTGGCGTCGAACTCGGCGGCGACCACCTCGGCGAGACGGTCGTCGGGCAGCACGCCGGTGCCGAACGTGTCGACGTACATTCCGACCGGCCTGACCACCCCGATCGCGTAGGCGAGTTGCACCTGGCAGCGCTTGGCGAGCCCGGCGGCGACCACGTTCTTGGCGATGTAGCGGGCGTAGTAGCTCGCCGACCTGTCCACCTTGGTGGGGTCCTTGCCGCTGAACGCGCCGCCGCCGTGCGGCGCGGCGCCGCCGTAGGTATCGACGATGATCTTGCGCCCGGTGAGCCCGGCGTCCGCCGTCGGGCCGCCCTCGACGAAGCGCCCGGTCGGGTTGATGTACACGCTGGTCCTCTCGTCGAAGAACCGCCGAGGCACCGCCACGCGCAGCACGTGCTCGAGGAGGTCCTCCTCGATTCGCTCCAGCGGGACGTCGGGGTGGTGCTGCGCGGAGAGCACGGCGTTCTGCAGGCGCACTGCCACGCCGTCCTCGTACTGGATGGTCACCTGCGCCTTGCCGTCGGGGCGCAGGTAGGGGAGCGCGCCGCTCTTGCGGACCTCCGCCAGGCGCTGCGCGACCCGGTGGGCGAGGAGGATCGGGAGGGGCATCAGCTCGGGCGTCTCGTCGATGGCGTAACCGAACATCAGGCCCTGGTCACCGGCCCCGACCCGGTCGTGCGGGTCCGTGCCGCCGGTATGGTCGACGCCCTGGGCGATGTCGGGCGACTGCTCGTTGAGGGCGATCAGGACGGCGCTGTGGTCGGCGTCGAAGCCGTACGCGGCGTCCGTATAGCCCACCTCGCGTGCGGCGGACCGCACGATGGCCTGCACGTCGACGTCGGCCTTGGTCGTCACCTCGCCGGCGACGAGCGCGAGCCCGCGCGTCAGGAGCGCCTCCACGGCGACCCGCGCGTGTGGGTCTTGCGCGAGGATGGCGTCGAGCACGCTGTCGCTGATGCGGTCGGCGAGCTTGTCAGGGTGACCTTCTGCGACGGATTCGGCGCTCACGAGGCGCGACATGCCGATCTGACCTCCAGGGGGCGCCGCGCAACGCGGCAACCTGTGCAGGATACCAGGCCCGGCGCGCGGTTATCATCGGCGCGTGCTCGTCAGGGATGCGATCCCGGCGGACGCCGAGGCCGTGAGGAAGCTGCTCGCCGGCGTCTACCGCGAGGGTGGGGCGTTCGTCGGCGACGGCGCCGAGAGTGTCGGCTCGCTCGCCGGCAGGATCGGCGCCGCGCCGCGCCGCAGCCACTACGCGGTGGCCGTGTCCGACGGCACGGTCGTCGGGTGGTCCGAGCTGCAACGCTCCCCCGCACGCCGCCTCGAGCACGTCGCCGTCCTCACCCTGGCCGTCGCGCCGCACGCCAGGCGCGGGGGCGTCGGAAAGGCGCTGCTGCGCGACGGTTACGCGTGGTGCGTGCGGGTCGGCGTCCTCAAGATGTCGTTGAACGTGCGGGCAGGCAACCTCGCGGCCGTGAGGCTCTACGAGAGCGAGGGGTTCGCGCACGAGGGCAGGGAGGTGGACCAGATCAGGCTGCAGGGCGACGAGGGCGACGGTTTCGAGGACAACCTGATCATGGGGAGATGGCTGGGCCCTCCGCGCCGCGGCGTGCAGGGAAGGTAGCGCGCGCTGTCACCGGCGCTCACGCCGACACCGACGCCCCGCCCCGTCCGGGCGGTAGACTAGGCCCATGCAGACGGCCGATACGCGGGCCCCGAAGCCTGCGCCGGGCGAGGGGCCTGAGCAACGAGTAGCCCTCTACGTAGACACCCAGAACCTCTACTATGCCGCTCGCGACGCGTTCGACGGCAGCGTTGACTACCAGACGCTGCTCGAGACGGCCTTGCGCGGCAGGCGCCTCGCGCATGCGAACGCCTACGTGGTGGAGCGCGAGGGCGATACCACCGCCCATGGCTTCTTCGGCAAGCTCAACAGCCTCGGCTACCGCGTCAAGCGCCGCAAGGTGCGCGTCCACCGCGTCGACGACGACGGCGCCGTGCGCCTCGAGGGCGACTGGGACATGGGCATCGCGGCGGACATCGTCAGGGGCCTTGGTCATGCCGACGTCGTCGTGCTCGCCAGTGGCGACGGCGACTTCGCCCCCATCCTCGAGCTCGCGCAGGAGGAGGGCAAGCGCGTCGAGGTCATGGCGTTCCGCGAGGCGGCGGGCCAAGCGCTGCAGGACCTGGCGGACCGCTTCGTGGCGCTCGGCGACGTGCCCGGCATCTTCCTGGCGGGGCGCTGAGCGCTGGTCGTTTCAGAAGGGGCCCCAGGCGACTCCAAGCGTGGCCAGGTGCGCAGCGTAGGCCCGGTAGTAGGCCTGTAACCCGCGTTCGCGCGCGTCGAGGGCGCGTGCGAGCGCCTGGTCGTTCCGCGACAGGTTGCGGGCCTCGCCCGGGTCCTCACGGCGCAGCAGCGCGAGCTGCACGGCCTCGTCGAGAAGCTCGACCTCCAGCCAGGCGCGTTCCAAGGCGCTCGCCGAGGCGTCCAGACGCGCGGGGCGTCCGGCCTCGAACGCGTCGAGCGCCGCTTGCGCGGCGGCCACGCCCGCCTCTGCCTGACGCACCGCCGCGCCCATGCTCTCGTCGAGACGGATGTCGGCGCTAAGCCTCACGCTCCAAGCGTCCTTGCCCGTGGGGCGCCATCGCAGGCCCAGCTCCAGCTCCGGCCTTCCGAGATCGAGGCCGACCGTCCCCGTCAAGCGGTTCCCACCCTCCTGGTAGTAGGCCTGGAGCGACAGGTCGCGCAAGGGTGCGAACCGGGCGCGCGCGAGTTGCGCCTGCGCGACCCGCAGCGCGAGCATCAGGCCGGAGCCGGCGCTCGCTCGCGTGCCGGCGCTGGCCGGCGCGGGCACCGGCAGCGCCGCGAGCCGGCAGCCGAGGGCAGCGTCCGCCTGCTCGTCCCCCGCATCGACTACGAGCTCTGCCAGCACGGCGCGCAGCGTGCTCGCCGCGGCGCGGGCGTCGTCGAGAGCGAGGCGCGCCTGACGGACCCGGAGCCGCGCCTCGCGCAGGTATAGAGGCCCGAGCTCAGGCTCGGCGCCGGGCTGGGCGGGGGTGCCGAGGGGCGAATCGTGGTCGGGGTCGGCGGTCCGCTCAGCGGCTGTCGCTTCGGCTGTCGCTTCGGCCGTGGTCAGGCTCGCCAACAGCAGCGTGAGCTCGGACTCGGCGGCGGCCTCCGCCCGCCGAGCGACCCGCAGCCGGCTCAGGGCCACGAGGGCGTCGACCACGTCGGCGCGGCGCTGCGCGGCCAGGCGGCCCTCGGCGGTGTCGAGGGCCGCCTCAGCCCGTAGGACGGCCAACTCGTCGTAGCGGTACCCCACGGCGGCGTTGACCTGGAAGCCGATGAGCTCCAACGGGTCGACCTCGTCCTCGAGGTCGACACCGTCGCCGAGGCCGACGCTAGGGCGCAGGCCGAGGCCGGCGCTCACGCCGTTGCGGACGGCGGCCAGGTCTGCGCTCCTGGTCAGCACGTCCGTCTCGCGGAGGTAAGTCGTCGTCGAGACCGCATGAACGGCCGCCGCCAGGTCGGCGGCAACTAGGTCTGCGCAGACGGGGGCGGGCGGCGCTCCGACGGACGTGGTGCCGCTCGCAGCGGTGTAAGCGGCGAGCGTGGCCGCGGACAAGGCGGCGACCGCGGTCGCCAGCCGGCGGCCGGTGGTCGGCCACCGGCTCGCGGCAGGCCCACGACTGACGGTTGCCGGGCGGGTAAGGTTCGTCCTCGCGGAAGCCCGCGCTGACTCAGGCGTAAGCACCGGTGACCCCCAGACGGCGGCGGCCGGAAGCGTCCCGCCGCCACGGTTGGATGTTTGCCGCCACTCTAGCGGCTCGGCCCGCGGCCGTGGCCGGTCGCGGCCGGCGATCGGTACCCAACCGGTCGTCCTCGCGGCAGGTGACCGGCCGGTAAGGAACGGTTCAGGCGCTCCCGCTTAGGATGAGGGCATGAGAGTGACCATCATCGGAACTGGTTACGTCGGCCTGACGACAGGCACCGCCCTCGCCTATCTCGGCAACGAGGTGACCTTCGTAGACAAGAAGCGCGACGTGGTGGAACGCCTGGCCGCCGGCATGCCGACAATCCACGAGAGCGGCCTGGCCGAGATCATGGCGGCGGGGAGGCTACACTCCACCTTCCGGACGGACATCCCGGAACTGACGGGGGAGGGCGTCGTGCTCATCGCCGTCGGCACCCCGTCGAAGGACGACGGCGACGCCGACCTGTCGTTCGTGGACGTCGCCGCCACGGAAGTGGCCGACCGGATCCAACCCGGAGCCAGGCTCGTCGTCGTCAACAAGTCGACCGTGCCCGTCGGCAGCGCGCGGCACGTGAACGGCATCATCGCGCGGCGACTCGCGGCCAGGGGCGTCAGTGCCGAGGTGCACGTGGCGTCCAACCCGGAGTTCCTGGCCGAGGGCAGGGCGGTGCACGACACCCTCTACCCGGACCGGATCGTCGTGGGCAGCGACACGCAGGTGGCGCGCGCCATGCTCCGCGAGTTGTACGCGCCCATCCTCGAGCAGACCTTCGACCCGCCCCCCGGCTCGCCGCGCCCCGAGCGCCTCGAGCTGCCGCCCTTCATAGGCACGACCACCACCAGCGCCGAACTCACCAAGTACGCGGCCAACGCGTTCTTGGCGACGAAGATCAGCTTCATCAACGAGTTCTCAGTGCTGGCGGAGAAGGTGGGGGCCGACATCGTCGAGGTGGCCCGCGCGATCGGCCTCGACAGCCGCATAGGCAGCAAGTTCCTCAACGCAGGCATCGGTTGGGGCGGCAGCTGCTTCGGCAAGGACACGGCCGCGGTGATGGCGCTCGGCACGTCGTACGACTACCAGATGCCGCTGGTCCGCGCCGCCGTGGACGTCAACAAGCGCCAGCGCCTCTACGTCGTGGAGAAGCTCCAGCACCACCTCAAGGTCTTGCGGGGCACGACCATCGGGCTGCTCGGGCTGGCGTTCAAGGGCAACACGGACGACCTGCGCGATGCCCCGGCCCTCACGCTCATTCGGGAACTCAGCCAACGCGGCGCCGTCCTGCGCGTCCACGATCCCATCGCCATGGACAACGCCAGGCGCCACTTCCCGGACCTGCCGGTCGAGTACTGCGCCTCCGAGGTGGAGATGGCCCGCGGCTGCGACGCCGTAGTGGTGGTCACGGACTGGCCGCAGTACCGCCAGGTCGACTTCGCGGCGTTGGCGCAGGCCATGCGCGGCGACCTCCTCCTCGACGCCCGCAACCTGTTGCAGCCCGGTCCGGTGACGGCCGCCGGGCTCAACTACGTCGGGATCGGGCGGTAGCCGCCGGCCGCTTGGCGGGGTCGGGGCTTTCGTACCGGCCGGCCCCGCCGTCTCGCTACTCCTGGCGCGTTACCACCCCGAGAACGTGGCTCCGGCGGGCACGAGCACCAGCCGTAGGCGCAGCGTGACGGGGTAGTACGGGGTCAGGTCTATGGGGGTGCCGTCCGCGCCCCGCGTGTAGCGCTCGTCGAGTGGGCGCGACGTCGCGTCGCGCAGCACGAGCAGCAGGCGGTTCAGGCCGCGCGTCCAGTCCACCCCCTCCTCGCCGGCCAGGTTGCGGACGTCGAAGCTGGCGCTGAAGGCGCCGGTCCCCGTGACGACGAGGCGGGTGGCGTCCGTGCATGGCGGGCTGATGACCGACTCGTCGCCCGGCACCAGGCACAGCTGGAGCTGCATGGGGGTCGGGCTCGGTTTGGCGCTCACGTCCGCCCTCACGTACAGGGTGCCGCGCTCGACCCCGGCGGCGGCGGCGACGCGCGCGCTGGAGCCGGCGGCGGGATCCACGAACACGAAGGCGCCCTGGCCCCCATCGCCGATGCTCCTGGCCGTGACGGTGCCGTCGTACAGGGCGATCTGTCCGGAGGGGCTCGTCGGGGTCGGAGTTGGCGTGGGGGTTGGCGTCGGGGTCGGCGTGGGTGTGGGCCTTGGGGTCGGGGTGGGCGTGGGGGTTGGTGTTGGTGTCGGGGTAGGTATGGGGGTCGGTGTCGGGGTGGGCGTCGGTGCCGGTGTAGGTGCCGGTGTCGGTGTCGGGGTTGGCGTCGGGGTCGGTACCGGCGTCGGCGTGGGGGTCGGTTCCGGCTCGGGTTCCGGCTCGAGCAGAGCCTTGAAGCGAGCGACGGCCTCCGTGGCCTGCGGGTCGTTGGGCACCGCGACGAGGACCCGTTGCCAGGCCTCCAACGCGCCCTCCTCGTCCCCAAGGGCCCCGAGGCTGGCCGCCACGCCCCGCTGCGCGTCAACGAACGTCGGCGCTTCCGCGGCCGCCTTGCGGAAGCCGGCGAGGGCCGCCCCGTGGTCGCCGTTGGCGAACGCCGTCCTCGCTGCGAGGTAGGCGTCCGCGGTCGCCAGGCCGAAGTTCGCACCGTACTTCGCGCGCTCCAAAAGGGGCTCGAGTTGCGGCTCGACGCGGATGGCGCGCTCGAGGTGAGGGGCAGCAGCCGCGGCGTTCCCGACCGCCAGGTAGGCCTGGCCGAGCCAGGACTGCACGTCGAGGTCGTCAGGCAAGTAGGACTGGGCGACCTCGAGGAGGCCGATGGCGGTCTGGGCGTTGCCCGCGCCCAGGGCGTCGAAGCCGAGCTTGGAAGCGGCGGCGCCGGCCGCCGAGCGGGCGGGGGCATCCAGCGTGCCGCCCGCGGCAGCGTAGGCCTGCCATGCGCTCAGCGCGCGCGAGGTCCAGCCCGTCGTTCCGTAGGCCTGAGCGAGGAAGCGCAACGGCTCCGGCCTGCCCGGCGCCAGGTCGCGGGCGCGCTCGGCCGCCGCGAACGCTTGGCGCCACAAGGGTTGGTCGGGGTAGTACGTCTCGTAGGCCGCGAGTGCGGCCGCGGCCGCGGCCTGGGCGTCGGCGAGCGCGGCGGCGGCTTCCGCCGGCAGCGGCGCCTGCGCCATGGCGCCCGAGGCCAGGACGGCCACCAGCAAGGGCACGAGCAAGCGAGTTAGATAGTTCACCTCCCAAGATGATAGCTGTCCGTCCACCGTCGTGGCCTCGGTCGTGCCTACCCGTGGACGCCAGCCGTGATATGCACGGTGCTGGAAGGCACTCGGATGGGTGATTATCTAACCCAGCGGCCATCGGCGCCGAACCCGGAGGGTTCTCGCCGGCCACGCCTAAGTAGGAGAGAGATGAGAAGAGCAGTCATCGCCATCGCAGCGCTCGTCCTGGTGGCCATCGGCCTGAGCCAGGCCGGGATCGACTGGGGAAGGGCCGCCGTCAGGGACTTGGGCGAGGTCGGCGTGGAGACGGGCTTCCCCGACGGCTCGTTCCTGGGAGAGGGGCCCGTGACCGGCTACCAGGCCGCCGTCCTCGTCGACCGCCTGCTGACGCGGGTCGACAACGCCACGGGTTGTACCGACGCCAGCGTTGGGGTCACCGATCCCGACTTCGGCTTCGTGGACGTCAGCCCCGACCATTGGGCCGCCGGCGCCGCGAACCGCATCGCCGCACTGGGGATCGGCCAGGCGTTCCCCGACGGGCGCCTGAACGGCGACGAGTTCCTGAGTGGCTACCAGGTGGCTCTGCTCATCGACCAGGCCGTCAACCTCGTCGACGAGAAAGTGGCTTGTGGCACTCAGAGCGTGCAGGAGCGGCTCGGTGCCATGAGCGCCGAGGTCGCCGGCCTGCGTGCCGAGATCGCCGCCGGCGCCCTGGTGGGCCCCGCCGGCCCCGCGGGGGCTAGAGGCCCCGCAGGTCCCCAGGGACCCCAGGGCGAGCGTGGCGAACCTGGCCCGGCCGGGGCCGACGGCGCGCCCGGCCTCGCCGGTCCTGCCGGTCCTGTAGGCCCGACGGGTCCCGCTGGCGAGCGGGGCGCGCCCGGTGCCGACGGGCGCGATGGCGCCGTCGGTCCCGCCGGTCCCGTCGGTCCTGTCGGCCCCCGCGGCGACGCGGGGCTGGCTTGCTGGGACCGCGACGGTGATGGGCGTCTCGGTCTCGATGAGGACATCAATCTCGATGGCGTCGGTGATGCCCTCGACTGCATCGGCCCACAAGGTCTGGCTGGTCCCGTCGGTCCCGTCGGTCCGGCCGGCCCGCAGGGCGAACGTGGGGCGGCGGGCCCCACGGGTCAGCGTGGCATGACCGGGGCGACGGGTCCGGTCGGACCGGCCGGACAGACGGGCGCGACCGGCCCCGCCGGGCCGCGCGGCGAGAAGGGCGACACCGGCGCTACCGGCGCTACCGGCGCTACCGGACCGCAGGGTCCTCAAGGTGAGCCCGGCGCGACGGGGGCCGTCGGGCCACAGGGGCCGGCCGGCCCGGCAGGACCGGCCGGTGCCGACGGCGCGATCGGCCCTGCGGGGCCTCAGGGTCCGGCCGGGCCAGCAGGTCCCGCCGGGCCAGCAGGCCCCGCCGGTCCGGCCGGACCGCAGGGTCCCGAAGGACCGCCAGGTCCAGAAGGACCGCAGGGCCCCCAAGGCCCCCAAGGCCCCCCGGGCACCCCCGGCTGAACTTGGCTCCCAAGGGCCGGCGGCCGTGACGACGGACGCCGGCGGAGACGCCAGACGCCCCGAGGACCTCCTCGGGGCGTCTTCTCGGAACCGGCTCCTCGAAATAGAGACCGGGTCCATCTAATCCGAAGCGCTTCAGTCGCTATGCACTTACCGCACTTACCCGCCGAGGCGTTCTTCCAACAGCCGCCGCGCCAGGTCGGGGTTGGCCTTGCCCTGGCTGGCGGCCATGACCTTCCCGAGCAAGGCGTTGATCGCCTTGGGGTTGGCCCTGACGCGCTCCACGAGCTCCGGGTTGGCCTCCACCGCCTTCGCGACGAGGGCCTCGAGGGCCGCGACGTCGCTGACCTGACCGAGGCCGCGGCTGGCGACGAGCTCGGCGGGGTCTGCGCCTTCGAGGAGGTCGGGCACGAGGTCCTTGGCGGCGGTGGCGGAGAGCGAGCCGCCGTCGACGAGCTCGACGAGGCGCGCGAGCGCGGCGGGCGTCAGCTTGGTGTCCGCGGCGCTCACCCCGAGCGCGTTCACGCGGCCGGCTACCTCGCCCGTCAACCAGTTAGCCACGTTCTGCGCCGGGCCGGTGTAGGCGGCCACCGTGGCGTCGAACAGCCGGGCCACGGCGTGGTCGTAGGCGATCTGCGCCGCCTCCGTTCCGCGCACACCGTCCGCTAGGTAGCGCCCCAGGCGGGCCTGCGGCAGCTCGGGCATGGCCGCCAGCACGGCGCGCTTGCGCTCGTCCGGGATGGCGACCGCGGGGATGTCCGGGTCGCGCAGGTAGCGGTAGTCGGCCGCCGTCTCCTTGGAGCGCAGCGAGTAGGTGCGCTGGCCGCCCTCGTTCCACCCCCGGGTCTCCTGGACGACGCGGCGCCCGCCCTCCAGGAGCTGCGCCTGGCGTTTCGCCTCGAAGCCCAGGGCCGCGGCGACGCTCTTGAAGGAGTTGAGGTTCTTGACCTCGACCTTGGTGCCGAACGGCTCGCCGGGCAGACGCACGGACACGTTGACGTCGGCGCGCATCTTGCCCTCCTCCGGGGCCGCGTCGGACACGTCGAGCGCCTGGGCGATGGCCCTGATCTCGGCGAGGAACTCGCGCGCCTCCTCGGCCGAGCGGATGTCCGGCTCGGTCACCATCTCCACGAGCGGCGCGCCGGCGCGGTTGAGGTCGACGAGCGAGTGGTCGGCGTAGGCGGGGTGCACGAGGCGCCCGGCGTCCTCCTCCAGGTGGCACCGGGTGATGCCGACGCGCTTGCCGCTCGGCAGCGCGACCTGGCCGTGCCGGCCGATGGGCACGTCGCCCTGGCTCGTCTGGTAGTTCTTCGGGGCGTCAGGGTAGAAGTAGTGCTTGCGGTGGAAGTACGTCGTGTTCGGGACCTCGCAGCCGAGGGCCACGGCGAAGCGCAGCGCGAGCTCGACTGCCCGCTCGTTGACGACGGGCAAGGCGCCCGGCAGACCGAGGCAGACCGGGCAGACGTTCTCGTTGGGGCGCGCGCCGAAGCCTTCCGCCGAGCAGCCGCAGAAGAGCTTGCTCGTCGTGCGCAGAGCGAGGTGTACCTCAAGGCCGATGACCGGCTCGAACATGCGGGCGAGTGTATCAGGGCGAGTCGGGCTATGATCGCCCCGTGGTGCGCATAGAACTCGAGGGCATCGCCGTCTCCGGCGACGAGAACCAGTTCCTCGCGCTCCTGCGGGCGCCTGGCGGCGAGGTGTTGCCCATCAGCATCGATTCCGCGCAGGCCATCAGCATCGCGGCCGGCCGCGGCAGCGAGCGCCCCGACAGGCCGCTCACCCACGACCTCGTCATGTCGGTCCTAGAGCTGTTCGGCGCGACCGTCGAGCGCGTCGAGATCACGGACCTGAAGGGCGGGGTGTTCTACGCCTCCCTCGTGCTCGCGCGCTCCGGCGTCAGCTTCGAGGTCGATGCGAGGCCGTCTGACGCCATGGCCCTCGCCGTGCGCTCCGGCGCGCCCATCTTCGTGGCCGAAGGCGTCATCGAGGAGGCCGCCATGCGCGATGAGGACTTCACGGACTCCGGCGGCGCGAAAGCCTAGAGGAACAGGCTTGGGGCCCTCGTTCGGGGAGGGCCCCAAGCCTTACGCGTCGTTCACGGGTCCGGCCGGAAGCAGGACGGCTCACCGGCGCTAGAGAGAGCCACGGGCCGGACGCACTATCGGTGCCAGTGCGATCAGTGCCGGTGCGATCGGTGCCGTGCGATCAGTGCCGGTTGCGATCGGTACCGGTGCGATCGTCAGGCGATCAGTACAGGTGCGACTCCAGGAAGTAGAGCTGCTGGTCGGTGCCGCGCGACACCTCGGTGAGGAGGTCCTCCGTGGTCGGCTCGTCGATCTTCGCCACGGCCGCGATGGCGGCCCGGTTGCTCTTGGCGTAGGCCGCCACGCGGTCGCGCACGAGCTCGAGGAAGACGGGCACCGCGTGCTCGTCGGCCGGGAACTCGGGCAACCGCGATGATGCCGCCGCCATGCGCACGGTGCCGAGCGCCACGCCGCCGAGGAGCGCCACGCGCTCGGCGAGCATGTCGGCGAAACCCTCGAAGATCTCGGCCTGGTCGTCGAAGAGCAGGTGCACTTGCTGGAAACCCAGGCCCTTGACGTTCCAGTGCGCCTGCTTGATCTGGCTGTAGAGGTCGAGCGTGTCGGCCAGCTGCTGATTGAGGATGGCCACGAGGTTCTCGCGGTCGCCCTTCGGGATGTCGATCTTGACGTCTATGAGACGGCTCTTGGTTGCGGTAGGCATACGAAACCTCCTGGGTCCAGCCTACCGGTTGGCCAGTGTCGCGAGCGTGCGCGCGAGCACGTCGCGCACCGCGGTGGCGGAGGATCTCGCCGCACCCTGGGCGCGATCGGGGCGCCCGCCGCCGCGCCCGCCGAGGCTCGCCAGGGCGGCCTGCAGCAACGGCCTGACGTCCACGCCCGTGTCGGGACCGGTCACGAAGGCGAGGCGGGCCTCGCCGTCCGCGACGCCGCCCAGTAGGGCGACCGTGCGCGGCAGCGCCTGGCAGGCCTCCACGAGGGCGGGGAGCAGCGCGGCGTCCTCGCCTTCGAGCACGGCGCTCACGACGCCGTCTCGCGCGTCGGCAGCGAGCCGCTCGAGGTGGACGGCGGCCAGCCGGCCGCGCCACTCGGCGGCGTGGCGCTCGGCGGCGGCCAGCTCCTCCTTGAGTCGGACCCCGCGGGCTGCCAGCTCCTGCACCGGCGCGCTGAACGCGCGTCCGAGGGCGTACGCGGCCTCGTGTTTGGCCCGGTAGTCGGCCACGGCCTCCTCGCCGGCGCGGAACGTTATGCGCGTGTTGCCGCCGCGCACGCGCTCGGCGGCCGTGATCTTGATGGGCAGGGTCTCGGCGGACGAGCGCAAGTGCGTGCCGCCACAAGCCACGATGTCGTAGTGCCCGATGGCGACGAGCCGCACCAGTCCGGCCACCTTGGCTGGCCGTCGCAACGCGTACTCGCCCAGGCGCGAGTCGTCGACCTCGAACGCCGTGATGGGGTGGTTCTGCCGCGCGGCGTCGTTCGCCATGCTCTCGGCGGCGGCGAGGTCGTCCTCGCCGATCTCGCCGCCGACCTCGATGGTGCAGTCCGGACCGCGCATGCTTACGGAGAGCGTGCCGAACGCCGGCGAGACCCTGACGAGCGCCTGCGACAAGACGTGCTGGGCGCTGTGCCGCTGCATGTGGCGCCACCGCAGCGGCCAGTCGATCTTGCCGACGACGTTCTCGCCGACGGCCACTTCGCCCGCCATGGAGTCGTCGTGGTTGGCAAGCAGATGCCATACGTCGTCGTCGCCACCGCGCGCCTGGACATCCAGCACCTCGAAGACGCCGCGCTCGGAGCCGAGCGTGCCTACGTCGTGCGGCTGCCCGCCGGCGGTGGGGTAGAAGGCGCTGCGCGCCAGGCGCACCCACGTGCCGTGCTGATCGGCGGCGGTCGCCGTGACGCGCGTGTGGAAAGTGGTCAGGTAGCTGTCGTAACGGTCTAGGCGCACGTGGAGAGTGTAGCGCCGGTCGCTCCGAGGCGACGCGCGTCCGGTAGCATGCCTTCCCAAGGAGGCATCGTCTTGACCACCAAGCCGCGCGGCCCCGTGACGGCGGCCATCGAGCCGCTCGAGTTCGACGAGGTCGGTGACGCCCCGCTGGCCGGCCTGGTGGCGGAGCTCATCGGCGGCCTGGGCGAGGACGTCGGGCGGGAGGGGCTCCTGAAGACGCCGGAGCGCGTCTCCCGCTCCATGCGCTACCTGACGTCCGGCTACGGCCTCGACGTGCGGGAGGTGGCCAACGGCGCCCTCTTCGCCGCGGAGGGTCCTGAGATGGTGGTGGTGAAGGGCATCGAGTTCTACTCGCTGTGCGAGCACCACCTGTTGCCCTTCTTCGGTAGCGTGCACATCGGCTACATCCCCGACGAGAAAGTTCTCGGGTTGTCGAAGTTCGCGCGCGTCGTCGACGTCTTCGCGCGCCGTCTCCAGCTCCAGGAGCGCCTCACGGCGGAGGTAGCCGACGCGCTCGTCGACATCCTCCAGCCGCACGGGCTCGCCGTGGTGTCGGAGGCGAGCCACCTATGCATGATGATGCGCGGCGTCCAGAAGCAAGGCTCCACCACGCTGACGAGCGTCATGCGCGGGTCCTTCCGGGACGACGCGCGCACGCGTCAGGAGTTCTTGCAGGCGATAGCGCGTTAGGCCAGGCGCGTCCGGTCAGGCGCGCGGCGGTGTGTAGGTGCCGGCGGTCGGTTCGTTCCGCGTTACCGACCGCCTAGCCGCGCGAACCGGCAAGGGACTTACAGCGCGTTGCGCTCGAGCCACGCCGCGACGCCGCCGAGCTCCGGCGAGTCCACGTGCTCGTCGGCCGCCGCGAGCGCGTCCGGGTGGACGTCCGGCCCGACCGCGACGGAGTGCCCCGCCCAGCCGAGCATGGTCACGTCGTTCAGCCCGTCGCCGAAGGCCACGACCTCATCGCGCGGCACGCCGAGGAGCCCGGCGATGTACTCGA
>CAUJFI010000139.1 GCA_963170125.1 Deinococcota bacterium
GCCGCGCTGTTAGCGTGGCACGATTAGCCCTTTAATATGCGCCGCGCTGTTAGCGTGGCACGATTAGCCCTTTAATATGCGCCGCGCTGTTAGCGTGGCACGATTAGCCCTCTATTATGCGCCGCGCTGTTAGCGTGGCACGATTAGCCCTAATGTATGCGCCGCGCTGTTGGCGTGGCAGGAGTAGCTCGTATGCGCGCTACCGTCTGACGGCGAACGGGCCGCGCTCGTCGGACCCGAGGTGCACGACCTTCAGCTCGCGCATCAGCTTGGCCACGTGCGCGAGCACACTCTTCTCCGCGAGGGCCAGCACCGCCTCCGGATGATCGGGGTAGATGCGGCGTGTGATCTCCGCCGCGTCAGCCGCTCCGAGGTCGAGGGCGGCGAGGACCTGCGCCTCGCGCTCGAGCCGATGGTCGGCCAGCTCGCGCAGGCGCCGCGCCGGCGCGACGATCGCGGCCCCGTGGCCCGCCCCAAGCACGGGGGAGCCCAGGGCAGCGAGACGCTCCAGGCTGGCAAGGTAGTCGCTGACGTCGCCCTCGGGGAGACCGACCCACACCGAGCCTGCGGCCGAAGCGAGGTCGCCAACGAGCACGGCCTCCGGCAGCGTGCTGCCAGGTCCCGTCACCGTGAACGAGAGGTGGCCAGGGCTGTGGCCCGGGGTGTGCAGCGCCCGGACGGCGACATCGCCGACCGTGAGCACACGCCCGTCGGACAGGAACGTCGCCTGCCACTCCTCCGGAAGCGCACCGGCCTCCGCCGCGTGCACGTACACGGGCGGCGGGGAGCCGGTCCGGGCCGTCTCCGACCTCAGCAGCGCAGGCACGCCGCCCACGTGGTCGGGGTGGGTGTGCGTGAGCAACACGCCCTTGAGCAGCCGCACGCCGGCGCCGGACAGCGCGGACGCCAACAGCGCGTCGGCCTCCCGCTGGTCCGAGCCCGGGTCGACCACGACCCCGACGTCGTCGTGCGCGACGACGTAGCCGTTCACGTGGTCGTAAGGCGGCAAGGTGTCGCACGGCAGCTCCACCCGCCAAACATGCTCGGAGAGGCGTTCGACCGCTCGCTCCTTCACCTGGCCTCCTCCAGTCGCCTCAGCGTCGCGATGGCGACGGCCAGCGCGTCGTCCGGGTCCGTCTCGACGTCCGGCGTGACGCCGCGGCCCTCCCACGTCGGACCGCCGATGGGCGCGAGCACCCCCGCCGCTACCCAGGCTTGTGAGCCGTCGCGCAAGCAGAAGGGGAGCAACGCCTCGACGTTGCCGGCGCTGCGCTCGCCGACGACCGTCGCGCGCCCGCGCGTCTGCAGGGCACCAGCCAAGCCCTCTGCGGCGCTGTTGACGCCGTCGTCGACGAGCACAGCCAACGGTAGGTCGGTCTCGGGCAGGCCGATGGCTGGGTATGGGAGGGGGAGGGTCCAGGTCGTCACCGTGCGCCACAGCAGGCCGCGCGTGAACACGCCGGCCACCTGCATCATCGTGAGGAGCCTGCCTCCGGGGTTGCCGCGCAGGTCGAGGACGATTGCCCAAGCGCCCTCCTCCTGGACCCGCGCCACGGCGCTCCGCACGGCGGCGGCCGTCCCGGTGGAGGCCAGGTCGGGCAGGCGGACGTAGCCGACCCCTTCCGGCGTCAGGCCGTACGTCACGTTAGCCTCGTGCCCGGCGGCGCTTAGGTCCGTCGGTACGCGTTGCCCGAGCATGGTGGGGGGTTCCGTCCATGCGCGCAGCGACCCGAGCGGCTGGAGGTCGGAGAACAGCATGATGCACGGTAGGTCACCGTACTCGGCCCGGACCCTGGCCACCTTCGCCGGCGGCACGAAGACGGAATGGTCGTCGCCGAGCTCCGCGTACATCTCCTCGAGCGTGGCGTAGAACTCTTCGTCGTTCGCGGCCGCCGCGGCCCTCGGTCGGTACTCCTCGCCCACGGCGGCCCAGTCGACGCCCGTCCTGGCGATGTTCCAGTAGCGCGTGTTGACGAGGTCCCAGGCCGTCTCGAACCGGTCGGCGTAGCCGGCCGCCGCCGCCCGGCCACCGACCGTCACCGCGAGCAGGGCGTAGACGAGTAGCGACACGGCCCTGAGCCAGGCACGACCTGCGCCCGTCGTGTGCCGGCTAGGCCGTGGCGTCCGTGGGTATCGCGGCATGGCGTTCCAAGGTGGCGGCGTCTAGCACGAGACTCTGCGCGCCGACCACGGTGGTGTTCAGCGCGCCGGCAACGTTGCCGAGGCGCGCCGCGCCGTAGAGGTCGTGACCGGCCATGATGGCGTGCGCGAACGCCGCCGTGTAGTAGTCGCCTGCGCCGGTGGAGTCGATGACGTTGTCGATCTCGTGGGCCTCGACGAGCTCCGTGAACTCGGCGTTGATCACGATCGAGCCCATGGCGCCGACCTTGACGACGATCTGCTCGATGCCGTCCTCGCGCAGGGCGCGCACGGCCTCCGAGATGGTCGTGCGCCCTGTGAGCATGTAGAGCTCGCGTTCGTTCATCAGCCAGTAGTCGATGCCGCGCAGGGCGGGCATCAGCCGCTCCTGCAGCGCCCTCACGGCGCCGGTGCCCAGGTCGACGAACGTCGTGAGCTTGTGCTTGCGGGCAAGGTTGAGCGCCTGGAGCGCGTATTCCTTCTGCGGACCGCCCATGAGGCTGTAGGCGCTCATGACGAGGGCGTCGCAGTCAGCGATGGCCTCTTCCCTGAGCTCGGCGGAATCCAGGTGGCGGCTGGCGCCCGCCGCGCTGATCATGGTGCGGTTGGCGTCCGGCGTGATGATGAGGGTGACGGAGCTCGTCTGCAACGCCTCGTCCTTCTGCACGAGGCGCATGTCGACGCCGGCGGCGGCGAGGTTGCGCAGCGCCAGATCCGAGAACGGACCGGTGCCGACGCGGGTGGCGATGCGGGCCTTGTTACCGAGACGAGCCAAGACGGTGGCTACGGTGCCCCCCGAGCCACCAGGTTGCATCACGGCCCGGATGGCGGAGACCTCGCCACCCGGGTCCGGGAACTCCCTGACGAAGTACATCTGGTCGACGGTCGCGTCGCCGACGACGAAGAAGTGGGCCATGCGCAGTTACTCTCCTACCGGCGTACCCCGGCGGGCGGCCGGGAGTCGGGCGCTTTCTGTGCTTAGGGGAGTATACCCACGTCATTCATGAGTAATGGTGGTGCCACCCCTGGTGTCGCCCTTCACACTGGCGGCGTAAGGGCCGCGAGCAGGTCCGCGAGCGAGCGCAGCGCCGCCAGGTCGAGCTCCTCGGCCCGCACCATGGGTCGCAGTCCCAGCTCTCCGAGCGCCGCCTCGGCCGCCCCCCGCTCGTAGCCGGCGAGCACCAGGTTCTTGACCAAAGTCTTGCGCCGGTGGGCGAACGCCTGGTGTATGAGGCGGAAGAACTCGGGGTCGGGGGTCGCCGCCGGATCGGTGTCCAAGCGCACGATCGCCGACGTCACCTTGGGCGGCGGGAGGAACGCGCCGGGCGGTACGGTGCGCACCACGCGCGCGCGGCCGAAGTGGCTGACGAGTAGCGAGAGCGCGCCGTAAGCGCTCGAGCCGGGCGCGGCGGCCAGCCGCTCAGCCACCTCGCGCTGCACCAGGAACACTAGGCGCGAGAAGCGCCCGCACTCGAGCGCCCTGGCCACCACGGGCGTGGCGACGTTGTACGGCAGGTTGGCGACGAGCTTGGCGCGCGGTGGCAGCCGGCCCAGATCGAACGTCAACGCGTCACCGTGCACGAGTTCCAGGCTACGCGGCCCGGTCCGAGCCAGCTCCTCGGCGAACTCCTCGCGGAGGTGGGGGAGGAGGCGCGCGTCGAGCTCGACGCTGGTCACGGCGGCGCCGGCGGCGATGAGGGCCGCCGTCAGCACCCCGAGCCCGGGCCCGACCTCCAGGACGGGGTCGCCTGGCGCCACGTCGGCGGCGGAGACGATGGCGCGCAGGGCCGCCTGATCGACGAGGAAGTTCTGCCCGAACGACTTGCGCGCCTCGAGCCCGTGGCGCTCCAGGACCTCGCGCACCCGGCGTGGAGCGCTCAAGGCGTGGTGGTCGGGGGGCGCCGGCGCTTCCGTGCTCAAGTCACTGGCGGTCACGTGGTCGTGCCAGGGCGAACGGACCGGCGAGCGTTCCGGGAGCGGGGCGTCGCACGAGGCGTATCAGACGCCGTGCGCGGCCATGGCGGAGGCGAGCATGGCGTCCGCCTCCTCGAGGCTGACGTCCAGCACGACGGCAAGCTCGCTCCCCAGCATGGACCTGGCGTTGTCGAGGATCTCCCGCTCGGTGGCGGCTAGGCCCTTCTCGACGTCGCGCTTGGCGAGGACGCCGATCAGGCGGGCGAGATCGTACGCGCTCCCGCGCGCCAGGATGTCCTGCTCGGCGCGGTAGCGCGGCGGCCACTGGGCGGGCAGCGTGAGGTCGGCCTGCTCGACGGAGCGCATGAGGCGGTCGACCTCCTCCTTACCGACGGTGTGGCGCAGCCCTACGTCGACCCCCTTGCGGAGCGGCACGAGGACCTCCATGTCGCCCTTGACGAAGACTACCTTCAGGTAGTCGTGGGTCTCCCCGAGGACGGCGCGCGACGTCCGCTCCGCCACCACCCCAGCGCCCTGGGACGGGTAAACGACGTGGTCACCCACCTTGAAGGTCATGTTCGGCAAGAGTACCACAGCCCTCGCGCTCGCCCTGGACCGTGTCGAGCACGCCAGCTTTTCGCCTGCTCAGACGAGCCCGACGAGCGGCGCCCAATGAGGGTAGGCGACGAACGCCCACAGCCCCAGCCCGGTGACGACGGTGACGACGGCGGCGATGAGGACGGTCGCCTGGGGCTCCCGGTCGCCCCTGCGCGTGGCGAGCGCGGCCGCGGCCGCACCCAAGACCACGGACGCCGCTACCGTCGTGCCGGTGGCGAACGGTGCCCGTCCGCCGTAGCCGGTGGCCACCGCGAGCGCGGCGGCGGCCACTACCAGCGGGGCGGCACCGATGAGCGCGCCCGTGCGCCGCGGTCGCGCGGCTCCGCGACGGGTGCGAGCGGCGAGCGGGGCTGCGACGAGGAGGTACGGCAGTGCCGCCAGGGCGCCGAGGACGCCGACGAGGACGGCGGTGAGCGCCTGGCCGATCGCCTGCTCCAACGCGTACCAGGGGTTCCAACCCATAGCGCGCGCCAGGCGGTCTCGCCACGTGAGTCGCATCGGCTGGCGGTCGTCGCTAGTGAACAGGCGGACGGCGCCTCCCTCGGCCCGCCCGAGCCAGGCGATGGCGTCTGGGGTGACGGGGGTCGCCCCCACGAACTCCGCCCCCTCCACCGTCACCGGCGACCAGAGTACGTTCGTGACGGCGGCCGCCGCGGCGGGCTCACCCAGGCCGTCGGCGACGTCGAAGCGCCTGAAACTCGTGCCGTCGATCGAGTAGACGTACGGCCACGCGGCCGCGAGGAGCCGGCCGGAGGATGATGGGACCTGCTCCGTGTCCGACACGCGCGTGACGGCGAGCGTGACAGGGTCGCCAGAACGCCGCTCGAGCAGCGCGGCTCGCAGGCGACCGTCCTCGTCGCTCCAGGCCGCCAGCGCCCCGCCGGGCACCGCGGTCACGAGCGCTCGCTGGCGCTGGTCGGTGACGTCGGCGGTCCCGAGCGTCAAGGCCGCCGAGGCGACCCCGGCCGGGTCGACGATGAGCGAGAACGCGTTCCACTTCGCGTCGACGCCGAACTCGGTCCGCTCCGTCCTACCCTCGAGCCAGGCGAGCCATAGACCGCCGTCGTCCGCCTGCGCGTAGGTCGCGCCGCGCACTGATAGCTCAGTGGTGTGAAGCACGAGCGCCTCGTCGCGGGTGTCGAGCGGCAGGAGCGTCAGATGGGCGGCCCCGCCGCTGCGCAGGGTCGCCAGCGCGTAAGGCGCGCCTCCTAGCGCGACGAAGTCGAAACGAACCTCGAGGGGGTCGTCCAGGAGCGGCGTCACGTCCCCACGCCACCACAGGGAGTGGTGGTAGCGCCCCGTCGTGCGGTCGCGCTGCGCCCAGGCGACGGCCAACTCGCCAGCGACCGCGCCGGCGCTCACCTGGCGGACGCCCTGGGCCGGCGCGAGCAGGCGCGGCTCCCAGGGGCCGGCCGCGGGACTCTCGGCGATCCAAACCCCCACCTGGTCGGCCCAGACGAGCTCAACTGCATCAGCCCCCGCCGTCACGCCGACGGTGGCTGCGGCGCCGGCGCCGGGGAGCTCGGTGGGTCGGCCCCACCCCCCGTCGGCCGCCAGTGGCTGCGCGGCGGCCTGGGCAAGGACGACGGCGAGGAGCGATAAGGCTATGGCCGGGTTAGCGAGTGTCGACCGGCGCACGTCAGGCGCGAGCCTTCGGGCCCTTGCGCTGCGCGAGGGCGCCCTTCGGCGCCTTGCCTGGGATCGTCGTGACCAAGACCTCACGCCCCTGAAGGCGCGCCTCTATCTCGCGGATGCGGTCGCGCAGCGCGGCCGCGCGCTCGAAGTCGAGCGCCTCGGAGGCCTCCCACATCTCGTTCTCGAGCGTGGCCAGCTCCTGCCTGAGGTCGTCGAACACGAGTTCGCGCTCCCAGGGGTCTAGCTTGGCCGGCGCCGCTTCCTTGTCGTCGGCCTCCGAGCCGCGGATGACGTCGTGAACGCGCTTACGGACGGACTCAGGGGTGATGTCGTTGGCCTCGTTATACGCGAGCTGCTTGGCGCGCCTCCTGTTCGTCTCGTCCATCGCCAGGCGCATGGCGTCCGAGACCTCGTCGGCGTAGAGGTAGACCTCGCCGTTGACGTTGCGGGCCGCGCGACCGATGGTTTGGATGAGCGAGCGCTCGCTGCGCAGGAAGCCCGTCTTATCCGCGTCGAGGATGGTCACGAGGCTCACTTCCGGCAGGTCGAGGCCCTCGCGCAGGAGGTTGATCCCGACGAGGACGTCGAAATGCCCGAGGCGCAGGTCGCGGATGATGACCTGCCGCTCCACGGCGTCGATGTCCGAGTGCATGTAGCGCACGCGCACGCCCTGCGTGGCCAGGTACTCGGTGAGGTCTTCGGCCATGCGCTTCGTGAGGGTCGTGACGAGGACGCGTTCGCCGCGCTTGGCGCGCTCGCGGACGGCGAAGACCAGGTCGTCGATCTGGCCGCGGCTCGGCTTGACGGTGACGAGCGGGTCGACGAGACCCGTCGGGCGGATCACCTGCTCCACGACCTGGTCGGACATGCCGATCTCGCGCTCGGTGGGGGTGGCGCTCACGAACACGACCTGCCCGACCTTCGAGAGGAACTCGTCCTCCTTGAGCGGCCGGTTGTCTAGGGCGGCCGGCAGCCGGAAGCCGTAGTCCACGAGCGTCTGCTTGCGGTTGCGGTCGCCGTTGAACATGCCCCGGACCTGGGGCAGCATCACGTGCGACTCGTCCAGGAACGTGATGAAGTCGTCCGGGAAGTAGTCGAGCAGCGTGCCAGGCGTGCTGCCGGCGGGGCGCCGCTCGAGGTAACGGGAGTAGTTCTCTATGCCCTGGCAGTAACCGAGCGTGCGCAGCATCTCCAGGTCGTAGTTCGTACGCTCCTTGAGCCGCTGCTTCTCCAGGAGCCTTCTCGTCGCCTCGAAGTAGGCGAGGCGCTCCGCCAGGTCGTGCTCGATCTCGGCGACGGCCGGCGCCAGCTTCTCGTAAGGCGTCACGTAGTGCTTGGCAGGGAAGACCATCGCGCTCTCGAGCTCCGCTACCTCCTCGCCCGTGACGGGGTCGATCATCGTGAGGCGGTCGACCTCGTCGCCCCACAGCTCGATGCGTAGCGGGCGCTCCTCGTACGCGGCCCAGACCTCCACTACGTCGCCACGCGCGCGGAACCGGCCCGCCGCGAGCTCGATGTCGTTACGCTCGTACTGCTGGCGGACCAGGGTGGCAAGGATCTCGTCGCGCGGGAGCCGCTTGCCGACGTCGAGCAAGAGGTGGAGCTTCTCGTACTCCTCGGGCGAGCCCAAGCCGTAGATGGCGGAGACGGAGGCGACGACGATGACATCGCGGCGCGTGAGCAGCGAGCGCGTCGTGGAGTGTCGCAGGCGCTCGAGCTCCATGTTGACGTTCGAGTCCTTCTCGATGAAGAGGTCGCGCGCCGGCACGTACGCTTCCGGCTGGTAGTAGTCGTAGTACGAGATGAAGAACTCGACGGCGGCGTCGGGAAAGAAGTCGCGGAACTCCGCTGCCAGCTGGGCGGTCAGGACCTTGTTGGGCGCCAGGACGAGGGCCGGCCGGTTGACCGCCTCGATGACCTTCGCCATGGTGTACGTCTTACCGGTTCCGGTGGCGCCGAGGAGCGTCTGGAAGCGCAGGCCGTCCTGCAGGCCTTCGACCAGACCGGAGATCGCCTCGGGCTGATCGCCCTTGGGCGTGTACGGCGAGTGCACGGTAAGGGGCATGACCCTTCATTGTACTTGCCGCGGGGTCGCCGCCCCGGCGCCGCGCTACGCGGGGCCGGCCACGGCCGCGCCCGCGCGGTCGGCGCCGGCGAACTGCAGCCGGTAGAGCTCGGCGTACACCCCGCCGCGCGCGAGGAGCTGGTCGTGGGTGCCGGACTCGACGACCGCTCCGCCCGCCAGCACGACGATCCTGTCGGCGCGGCGCACGGTGGAGAGGCGGTGGGCCACCACGAACGTCGTCCTCCCGCGCATGAGCACGTCGAGGGCCTGCTGCACGAGCGCCTCCGACTCGCTGTCGAGCGAGCTCGTGGCCTCGTCGAGCACGAGGATGGTCGGGTCCTTCAGGAGCGCGCGCGCGATGGCGAGCCGCTGCCGCTGGCCGCCAGACAGCATGACCCCGCGCTCGCCGACCTGGGTACGGTAGCCGTCCGGGAACGCCGTGATGAAATCGTGCGCGTTGGCGGCCCGCGCCGCGGCCTGAACTTCGGCGTCCGTCGCGTCGGGTCGACCGTAGCGCAGGTTCTCGAGGATGCTGCCCGAGAAGAGCTGCGTCTCCTGGGGGACCATCCCGATGCGCTTGCGCAGTTCGGCGGTGGCGAGGTCGCGCACGTCGACGCCGCCGACGCTCAGGCGCCCGGCCGTCACGTCGTAGAAGCGCGGCACGAGGCTGATGAGGGTGCTCTTGCCCGCGCCGCTCGGACCGACGATGGCGACGACCTCGCCCGGTCGGGCCTCCAGCGTCACGTCCCTGATGACGGTCTCCTCGCCGCGTCCGTAGCTGAAGCTCACGCCCTCGAAGCGCACGTGCCCCGCGTCGGCTGCGAGACGGGCGGGCTCGGCAGGTTCGGGCAGGTCGCTGGTCTCGTCGAGGATCTCGAACACGCGCCGCGAGGCCCCGATCGCCTGCTGCAGCTGCGCCCACAGGTCGGTGAAGGTGCCGATGGAGCCCGCCACGAAGACCGTGATGAGCAGGAACGCTACGAGGTCCCCGCTTCCCAGCGCCCCGGACACGGCGAGGCGGCCGCCGTACCAGAGGACGATTGCCAGGCCGGCCGACATGGCGAGCATGACCGCCGGTACGAAGTACGCCCGCAGCCTCACGCGCTTCAAGGCGCTCCTGAACGCGTCGCCTATGGCGCGGTCGTAACGGTCGCGCTCCCACCCCTCGGCCGTGAACGACTTGACGACGCGGATGGAGGCGAAGGCCTCGTCCGCCACGGCCGTCGCCTCCGCCAGGTCGTCCTGGAACGCCGTGCTCGCCTTGCGCAGCCCGCGACCGAAGAACGCCGCGGCCACCACGACAGCGGGGATGACTCCGAGCATCAGGAGAGTCAGGCGCCACTCGAGGACGAGGAGCACCACGAGGCCGCCGAGGAGCGTTATCCCCTGGTTGACGAACTGCGCGAGCTGTTGCGACACGGCCGCCTGAAGCGTGGCGATGTCGGCCGTGAGCCGCGAGGTCAGCTCGCCCGTCTTGCGCGTCTCGAAGAAGCTGACAGGGAGCCCGATGAGGTGGCCGAAGACGCGCGTGCGCATGTCGGCGACCACCGCCTCGCCGACGCGGCCGAGCAGGTAGACGCGCAGGAAGTTGAACACCGCCTGGACGAGCATGAGGCCGAGGAGCGCGAGCGCCACGCGGTTGAGCTCCGCCGTGGCGAGGCCCGGAGCCGTGCCCGGTTGGAACGCGGAGTTCAGCAGATCGCGTATCAGGAGGGGGAAGACGAGGCCGAGCGCGCCGGAGACGGCGACGGCGATCACGCCGGCCACCACCGCCCCCCTGTGGGGCCGCAGGAACGAGAACAGGCGCCGTAAGCGGGTGAGGTCCTCGCGACTCAGGCGGCGGGAGCGCGACGCCGGACCGTCCTTGCCGTCCGGGCCGATCGGCGCACTACGGCGGATGCGAGAGAAAGCCACGCCCAAGGCTACTATGGTCGAACCCCCTGCCCGGTGCTCGCGCAGCGCCGCAGGCGCCTGGGAGGGAACGTGCTGAGGAGCTCTACTACCGAGCCGCTGTGGACGCCGACGCCGGAACGCGCCGGCGCCAGCGCCATGGAGGCGTTCCGCCTGGCGGTCGAGCGCACCGTGCCCACGCGCCTGCCGGACTACGACGCTCTGCACGCCTTCAGCGTGGCGCGCCCCGACGAGTTCTGGGCAGCGCTTGCCGCCGAGTTGCGGTTGCCTTTCACCGCGCCCCCGTCCGCCGTCAGGTCGAGCGACGCGCTGCCGCGCACGCGGTGGTTCCCGGGCGCCACCCTCAACTACGCCGAGGCGCTGCTCGGGCCGGCGGTCGGCACTGCCCCAGACGCCGCCGCCATCATCGGCGTCGGCGAACCAGGCGCGGATGGGGAGGCGCGGGAGCGGCGTTGGTCGTGGGGCGAGCTTCGCGCCGAGGCGGCCGCGGCGCACGCGGCGCTGCGGGCGGCCGGGGTCGGCGAAGGCGACGCCGTCGCCGCGTTCGCCGCCAACGTGCCTGAGACAGTCGTCCTCCTGCTGGCGTGTGCCTCCCTGGGCGCCGTGTTCACGTCCTGCTCGCCCGACTTCGGCGCGGCGGCCGCCGCGGCCCGGTTCGGACAGCTCGCGCCCAAGCTCCTCTTCGCCAGCCCCGTCTACCGGTACGGTGGGGCGACGCGCGACGTGGCGGGCGCGGTCGGCGAGCTCGTCCGTTCCCTCCCGAGTCTGGTCCGCACCGTGGAGCTGCCCTACCCGGCGGAGGCACCGCGCCTGGCCGGCGTCCCGGACTGGGGGGCTTGGCTGGCGCCCCACCGGGACGCCCCGGCGCCGGAGTACGCCGCGCTCCCGTTCGACCATCCCTTGTACGTGCTGTACAGCTCGGGCACCACGGGCTTGCCCAAGGCCCTGGTGCACCGCGCCGGCGGAGCGCTCCTCACTCACCGCAAGGAGCACGCCCTCCACTCTGATATCCGCGCCGGCGACGTCGTCTTCTACTACACGACCACGGGTTGGATGATGTGGAACTGGCTCATCTCCGTCCTCGCGTCGGGGGCCACCGTCGTCCTGTACGACGGCTCGCCCGCCTACCCGGACGCTCTGGCGATGTTCCGCCTCGCGGAGCGACTAGGCGTCACGTTCTTCGGCACCAGTGCGCGGTTCCTGCAAGGTCTAGCGACGGAAGCCGTGAGGCCGGGCAGCGTGTGCGACCTGAGCGCGCTGCGCACCGTCGCCTCGACGGGCTCGCCCCTGTCGCCGCGTGGGTTCGAGTATGTCTACGCCGCGCTGAAGGAGGACGTCCACCTGGCGAGCATCTCGGGTGGCACGGACATCGTGGGCTGCTTCATGCTCGGCGTCCCGACGCTGCCCGTCTTCGCCGGCGAGATCCAACGCCCTGGCCTCGGCGTGGACCTCCGCGTGCTGGACGAGAGCGGGAACGAGGTGCGCGAGGCGGCCGGGGAGCTCGTCTGCGCCTCCGCCCTCCCGTCGATGCCCCTCCGTTTCGTCGGCGACGACGACTTCGCGCGCTATACCGCCGCCTACTTCGCCGTCTACCCGGGCGCGTGGTGCCACGGCGACCTCGTCGAGCGCACGGGCAACGGTGGGATCGTCGTCTACGGTCGGTCGGACGCCACCCTCAACCCCGGCGGGGTGCGCATCGGCACGGCGGAGGTCTACCGCCCGCTCGAGGGGATCGAGGAGGTGAAAGAGGCGGTGGCCGTGGCGAAGCGTACGGGCGCCGACGGCGAGGACCAGGAGATCTGGCTGCTCGTCGTCCTACGTGCCGGCGCAAGCTTGGCAGGCGAGCTCGAGGCGCGCGTGAGACGGGCCATCCGCGAGGGGGCGTCGCCGCGCCACGTGCCGAAGCGCGTCTTGGACGTTCCCGAGCTGCCCCGCACGCGCTCCGGCAAGGTCATGGAGCTGGCCGTGACGCGCTTGGTGAACGGCGAGCCGATCGGTAACCGCGAGGTCGTCGCGAACCCCGAGTCGCTCGACGCGCTGGCCCGACGCTTGGCTAGCCTTTGACGGCCCCTGCGGTCAGCCCCGCGACGATGCGCTGCTGGAACACGAGGACGAGGACCACGAGGGGGATCGTGACGATGACGGCCGCGGCCATGATCTCCCCGAAGGGCTCCTGACGCGCGATCTCACCGGTGAACAGCGCGATGGCCACGGGCACCGTCCGCGCCGGCGGGTCTATCACGGTGAACGTGAGGGCGAAGAGGTACTCGTTCCACGCCTGGATGAACGCGAGGAGCCCGGTGGTCACGAGCGCTGGCGCCGTGAGCGGCAACAGGACGTGCCTGAACGCCTGGAAGAGCGTTGCCCCGTCCACCTGTGCGGCCTGCAGGAGCGAGTCGGGCAGCCCCTTGAAGAACGCGGTGAGCACCCAGACCGTGAACGGTAGCGTGAAGAGCAGGTACGACAGGATCATGCTCGGGATGGCGGGCAGCGCTAGGAGGCGTATCACGGCGTAGAGCCCCGCCAGCACCGCGATCTGCGGGAACATCGTCATGGCTAGGATGACGTAGAGCGATGGGCTGCGGCCCCGGAAGCGCATCTTGCCGAGGGCGTAGCCGGCGAAGGAGCCGGCGGCCAACGACAGGAGCGTGACGCAGCTCGCCACGAGCGTCGAGACGAGCATCGCGCGCACGAAGCGGTCGTTGCTGAGCACGGCCTTGAAGTTCGTCAGCACCGGCTCCGCGGGCCACAAGGTGGCGGGGGTCCTGATCAGCTCCGGCTGCGACTTGAGGGCTGACACGAGCGCCCAGTAGAACGGGAACATCAGGTAGACGAACAGGACGGCGATGAGCAGCCAGAAGAGGGTCTTCCCGACGACCCTGCCGATGGCCTTGCCGCGCGGCCGCCGGCCGGAGGCGGTGCCCGCCGCGCCCGTCACTGCGTGTCCACTTTCATGGAGCGGACGTAGAGGATCGCGAAGACGAAGATGATGACGAAGATGGTCACAGACGCCGCCGACGAGAGACCCATGTCGCGGCGGCTGATGAGCATGTCTTGGGCGAAGCTCGCCATCGAGTAGCGTTGGTTGCCGAGTACCACTTGGAAGATATCGAACACGCGGAGCGAATCGAGGGTGCGGAAGATGAGGGCTACCGCGAGGGTCGGCGTGAGCAGGGGCAGGGTGATGCCGAAGAAGCGCCTCACGACTCCGGCGCCGTCCACCTTGGCGGCCTCCGCGTACTCGCTCGGGATGGTGGAGAGGCCCGCGAGCAGGAGCAGCGCCAT
>CAUJFI010000140.1 GCA_963170125.1 Deinococcota bacterium
GGACCCCCAGTGGTAAGGGGCGCCCCTGCCCCCGAACGCGATCCTGCCGTCCTGGGTCCGTTGCCCGTAGACGAGGGACGAGCCATGATCGCCGAAGACGGCGCGGTCCCTCATCCCGAGCTCGTTCCAGACGTCGGCCTCTAACGGTTCCGTGGCGAGCATGTGGGAGTAGAGCGGCACCAAGGTGCGTCTCAACCCAGGCAGGGTCCGGGAGAACCCCTCCGTCGCGCGGATGACCGCGCCGGCGCGCACGACACCCGCGCCGCACGTGACCTCGCCCCTGGCGATGCTCAGTACCCGCGTCCGCTCGTAGATGCGCACGCCGCGCCGCTCGCACGCCGCCGCCAGCCCCACCGCGAGCGCCGCGGGCTGCACGGCGGCGGCGTGCGACGAGTAGGAAGCACCGACGACCCCCGAGGCCCCGACCATCCCGGCTGCTTCGTCCGCGTCCAGTAGGCGGACGTCGGCGACTGTGAAGCCCCACCCGTGGTAGGCCGCCACTTCGGACCTCGCCCGGGCGAGGTGGAGTTCGCTACGCGCTACCAGCACCCGACCACCCTGGTGGAAGTGACAGTCGATGCCTTCCGCCGCGACCACCCGGCCCACTTCGGTCACGGACGCGTTCAGCGCCCGCTTGAAGCGCACCCCCTCTTCCCTGCCGTAATCGTGGACGAGCATGGCCAGGCCGAGTGGGTACGCCGCATGGCACCAGCCACCGTTCCGGCCCGAGGCGCCGAAACCGACGTGCTCGGCTTCCAGGACCACGACCTCGAGGGTCGGATCGGCCTCTTTCAGGTAGTAGGCGGTCCACAGGCCGGTGAAGCCGGCACCGACGATCGCGACGTCCGCGGTCGCGTCTCCGGCGAGCGGGTAGCGCGTGGGCTGCAGGGGAAGGTTCTCCGACCACAACGGTCGTTCTAGGGTGTGCCCGAAGAGCCGTTCGGCCATGCAGGATTGTACCGGGACCGCTGTTCGGTCTCCGCGTGCCATTCAGGTTCACGGAACATCGCCAGCCGCGCCTTCAGCCCAGGTCGGGCGCCACCGCCATCCTCACCCAGTTCAGGAAGAACGGACTGTCGAAGACGACCGCAACGTTCTCGGTCACCAGCAGCCCGCGGGCGATGAGCGCCTGGACGGCCTTGTGCATGGACGACGCCCACTGAAGTAGAGCTGCCCCACGACCTGGATGATGGCCGGCGGGCCGTCTCCTCTTCCCTGTCGGCGAAGTGGTAGCCGGGGACGTGCTCGCCGATGCGGAATGGGTTGCCAGCTGGTTCCGCCGTGAGCCCCTGCTCTCGCCGAACAGCGATTCACCGATCAGTGAATCACTTGGTGGTGAAGTCGTAGCGGGTGTCCGGCTACTCATACAAGAGCCCAGGGCCAACGATGGCGCCTAGTTCGTGCTCCCTGGGGCGCTGAAGCGGGTCGGCACAACCACTGCCATATCATGTACAATTGACATGTACAGGAGGTGGATGGTGCGTACAGTCAGCGTAAGCGAAACCCGCGAGAACCTCGCCGAGTTACTTGCCGCCGTTGAAGGTGGTGAGGAGATCGTCATCGTCCGCCGCCAACGCCCGGTCGCCAAGCTCGTGGCAGTCGACAAGCCTATGACGGCCTTCCTCGACCGCAGCGAACTCAGGAGCGAGATCCCGCCTATGCAACACCCCGCCGTCCAGACCGTCCGCGAACTTCGCAACGACGAACGGTACTGAGTGCTGTACCTGGACACTAGCGCACTCCTGCCGTACTACCGACAGGAAGCGCACAGCCCAGCGATACAGCGACTCCTCTTGCGGGGGGACCGGCCCGTTCTGATCAGCGACCTGACACGCCTCGAGTTCGCAAGCGCGCTCTCACGCTGGGTCCGCATGCACGAGGTCGAAGAGCGCCACGCCCAACGCTTGAGCCGCGCGTTCGACGACGACATCAAGGCGAACCGCTACACCCTGTGCCGCAACACTCTCGAGCATACGGACCTCGCACGACAGTGGCTCCTCGCACGCAACACCTCACTACGTACACTCGACGCCCTTCACCTCGCCTGCGCGGCCACCGAAGAGGCGATCCTCGTGACGCTCGACGGCGCCTTACATGCCGCCGCCATAGGCCTGGGCATCAAAGTCCACGACCTCTAGGGTCACGCCGTCGCCCCGTACTTCTCGGCCTGCAGCCACCACAGCTCCGCGTACTCGCCGCCGCGCCTGAGCAGCTCGGCGTGGTCGCCCTCCTCGACGAGCTTGCCGCCGCGCAGGACCACGGCCCGGTCGGCCATCTGCACGGATGCCAGGCGGTGGGTTATCAGGATCACGCTCCTGCCGCGGCTGAGCCGCGCGAAGCGCTCGAAGAGCTCGTGCTCGCTGCGCGGGTCGAGCGCCGCGGTTGGCTCGTCGAGGATCAGGAGGGGCGCGTCGCGGTAGAGCGCCCTGGCGATGGCGACCTTCTGCCACTGCCCGCCCGAGAACTCCGTGCCGCCGAACTCCTTGCCCAGCCCGTGGTCGATGCCGCCGCCCAAGGACGCGACGAGGGCGCCGAGGCCGGCGTCGGTCAGCGCGCGCGCCACCGCCTCGGTCTCGCCTTCGCGCGGCGCCGCGCCTAGGGTCACGTTCTCGCGCAGCGTGTAGTCGTACCTCCCGAAGGCCTGCAGCACGGCGCCCGCCTTGGCGCGCCAGGCGTCCACGTCCAGCCGGCGCAGGTCGACGCCGTTGACCGTCACCCGCCCGCCCGTCGGGTCGTAGAAGCGCAACAGGAGCTTGACGAGCGTGCTCTTGCCGGCACCGTTCTCGCCCACGATCGCCAGCGCCTCGCCCGGCCGGATCACGAAGCTCACGTGCTCGAGGGCCGCGCGGCCGTCCGGGTAGACGAACGACACGTCTTCGAAGGCGACAGTTAGCGGCCCCTCCAGAATCGGGAGCGGCTCGGCCGGCTGCCTCACTTCCGGGAGAGTGGCCATGAACTCGAAGTACTTCTCGAAGAAGAGCACCCTCTCGAACAGGGCGCCGACGCTCTCGTTAAGCGCGAACACCTCGTTCTGCAACTGCCCCAAGCCCTGGGCCACCACGACGATGCCGCCGAACGACAGCGTACCGCGGCTCGCCCGCAGCACCGCCCAGGCGAACAGGCCGGCCGTCACCACCACGGAGAAGGCGATGCTAGGCAGTCCACCGAGCGCCTGGCGGCGGCGGACAACGTGCATGGCCTGGTGGGCCCTCGCGAAGCTGGCGGCGTAGCGTTGCCGCAGCCAGGGCAGCAGCCCCTGAAGCCGCACCTCGGCAGCATGCTCCACGCCGAGGGCCACTCGGCTGTCGTACTCCATGCGGCGCGCCTCCGGGCTACGGCCGAGCAGGGCGTTCCAGCCGACCTCGCGGAGCTTCAGAACCGAGCGCCCGTATGGGACCGAGGCGAGGACGATCGCGATGGGCACCCACCACGCCAGTGTCGCGAGCACCACCGCTAGGCTGACGATCGCCACCACGCTCCGGGCGCCGTAAACAGCCAGAGTGAGGATGTTGAGTGGCCGATTGCGGGCGCCATCGCGCAGGAGGAGCAGGTCGTCGTGGAAGCCGGGTCGCTCCAACGCGTCAAGGCCCTTGAGCGCTCTTGCTCATGAGGTCTAGGTTCACCTTGGTGGTGAAGAGCTCGGCGACGTCGCCCTGGAGCAGCTGCACGAACGGAGCGACCAATTGACTGATGGCGATCGAGCCCGCCCCCGGCCCCGCCGGCCTCGCATGCCACAATGCTGCCGGGACGCGTCGACGCTCATCGAGCCAGAACGCCGATCGCCCCTTGGGAGGCGGTCGTGAACACGACCACGAAGCAGCAGACCACCATCGCGTCACTGTTCGCACTGCTGCTCGGCTCCGGCATGACCGTGATCCTGCACGAGGGCGCGCACTGGGTGACCGGCGCCGCGCTCGGCGTGCCGAGCAGGCTGTACTCCTTCGCGGTCGATCACGGCAGCGGCATGACACCGTCTCAGACGGCCCGTTCCGACGGGGGCTGGTCGCGCGCTCGCACCGGTAAGGCTCGGGCAGCAGGAGGAGGCCGACGACTCGTCGGACACGGGAGACCGCGGCACCAGGCACCCCTCTTCTGAGATCCAGGAAGTGAACCAAAGTTAGCCGCTAACCTTCGTCAAGCCGGGTGGTCAGCGAAAGTTATTCGACAACCTTAGTCGAGACCATAGACTGCTTGGGAGACCTTGGCCCGCTCCGGGCACCGGGACCGACCGCCATCTGCGGTGCCACGGACGCCTCGTCAGGCGCAGCTTACGGTCGGACCTGCAGGACCCCCGGGGGCGGACGGGCGACTCGTTCCCTCGACCGAGGGCGAGGCGCGCATCCGCCCGGCAGGGTATATCGAGTGGCATGAGCGACAAACACCCCCACGAGGACGGCGCCTCGGACGAGCGCCTCGCCGAACTGCTCGCCGCCAAGACCCGGCCGGCGGAGGTGCGCGACACATACCTGGCCGCGCACCGTCTCGTCAGGGGCGCCCTCTCCGACGTGCGTTGGAGCACGGACCTCGTCGACGTCGCCACCGGCTACGGGGCGCACCAGTACGGCTACGGCGGCTGGGGCATGGCAGCGCTGATGGCGCATGCCAAGTGGGTCTCGCTGGTGTTCATGCGGGCTACCGAGCTTGACGACCGGTCCGGTCTTCTGGAAGGTACCGGCAAGGCGCTGCGCCACGTGAAGTTGAGGTCGCTCGAGGAGCTGGAGGCGTGCCGGGCCGCACTGTGCGACTTGGTAGCTCAGGCGAGGCGGCTGAACGCCGGCTGAGGGGCCGCGACCGGCTTAGCGATCCCGCCGGGCGAACCAATGACCCGACAACCACAGCAGCAGGGCCGAGACCAGGAGCGTGGCCGCGATGCCAAGCCCGAAACCGCCGTTGGGAACGGTGTCCACCACGAGCTTCCCGATCGGTCCGACGAGCACCGGAACGCCGAGCGCCTGCAGGAGTCCCACGCGGAGGAGTTCGGCAGGGTTCAGGGCGATGGCGAGGAGCATGAAGCACCCGAGGGGATAGTCGGCGAAGGCCACCGCCAAGCCGACGACCGTCGGCCCGTAGGCGAGCGCGAGCAGCGCCCACGCGGCAAGCCCCAGCGCCATGGCCCGGGTGGGGTCGAGGGTCGCGGCGCTGAGGAACGAGATCGTGCAGGTCCAAAGCACCACTAGCGCCGCGACCGTGGCGACCAGCAGGAGCAGCTCGAGCGCGCCAAGCCCGAGGATGGCTGCGGAGGCGCCCGTACCGGCCAGAAGTGGTAACAGCAGCCCCAAGGCTATGCCGACGGTGGCGCCGCGGTAGGCGGCGCCCGCCGGCCTGGGTAGGGCGGCCCAGAACGCCCACGTCTCCCGCCTAGTCAGCAGTGGTGCGGCCACCACCACTGTCAACGGAGGCAAGTAGAGCTGCAGCACCGCCACGAGGCTGACCAACCCCACGGCGCTGCCACGGCCGCTGAAGGCCAGGCTAATCCCGACCAGCGCCACGCCAGCGAACAATGTCCAGGGGTTCCGCAGGACCTCGCGCAGGTGGACCCCGGCCATGCCAGCTCTCATATCAGTACTCCGGCACCCAAGGGTGGCCACGCCCGCGCTCAAGTACCTCGGACCAGGAGAGAACCTCTGCTCTGGAGAGCCGACCCGCCGCGGCGAACTCTACAGCGGCCGCCCGGTCGGCGAAGGCCGCCAACCCGCCCCCCATTGGGGTGCGGAGACGGGCATGGCACAGAACGACCGCTTTCTCCGCTTGGAGGAAGACCACGTCTTCCCTCGTGCTCGCCGCCCGATTCGCCAAATAGGTCTCGGCCACGTCGGGCGGGGTCGGTCCATGTCCCATAAGGTGGTCCGCCAGGCACTCGATAGCATCGTAGTGGTGCACGAGTCCGGTAGGGGTGACGACCTGCGCCGTGAAGCGCAGGTCGACGACCGTCATGCTGCAGTAGGGGCACACGTCTACTCCGAAGGCGATCGCGCGCGGGTCCGCCCACGCCCGCTGTGACCCGAGCAGGGCCGCGCCGAGGGCGTAGCCCGTCATCCGGATGAACGTGCGGCGGTCGATACCTGTACCCACCGCTACTCGCTGTGTTTGTTGAGGAGCCCGAGTAGCCCCGCCTCCGGAACGGGGGCCAAGTCGGCCAGCAGCTCGGCGTCGAGCACGTGGCGTCGCCCGACCTGATGGTGAGAGGTGTAATCATGCAGAGCCGCCTCGTCGCGGAACGCTCCGAGCCGCGCCTGCATCGAGGCCGCCAAATCGGCCGCCCATAGGAACGCCGCCTTTCTGGACAACACCAGGTCCGCGGCCGTCAGCGGATGGGTACCGCGGGCGTCGACCTCGGCTAGGTCGACGACGTAGAAGGTGGCCTCATGTCCGTCCACGATACCGAGAACGTAGGCATGGTTGAACATGCACGCCAAGGACTCGTAATGCATACTGACGGGCGTGCCGCCTTCGTGCTCGGGCGCCAAGCGGATCTGAGCGTAGGTGCGCTCACGGAACCCTAACGGGTTGGGACCGTCCGCCGGTGTGGCGATGGTCATCCCGCAGAAGGCACACGTGCCGTTCTCCCACGGGATTTCGTCCGGAGCCAGCACGTCCGGGCCGATACCTAGCGCCGGAGAGCTCGCCATGGCGCCGTGGCCCATGCCCATGCCGGTGTCGCCACCTCCCATGTGGCCCATCTGGGCCTTGGCGAGACCGAGTGTGAGGGGGGCAGCCATGGAGGCCACAGCCAGCTTCTTGAGAAAGGTCCTACGGTCGTGCGTCAACTCGTCGTCAATCCCCTTTCGCGGCGCCATGGCCGCAGGAAAACTTGCGAGGTCCAGGTCGTCACACGCGCGGCCACGGACGGCTACCGACGCGGGACTGGTGTCGTTCAGGATCTGGGGTCGTTGACGTGTAGTAGCGGTGGATCACGGTTGCGTAGGACGCGCGGTGCACCGCCGGAGACGGCCGCCTGCGAGAGCGGTGGTTCGAACCGTTCCGGCGCCGCCACGGTCGGTACCACTATTGGCGGCGCCGGCGGCGCCGGAACGCTGAGGATGGTTGGCGTCCCCTGGTTCTCGTGAGGCATGGGGCAGTCCTCCGCGTGATGCATCTTCGGTCGATACGCCAAGGAGACCGATGTGGAGAACGGCAACACCAGACACGCGAGCAGCACTAGGAGCCACCGGACCCAGTGCCTACTTGCGGCGTGGCGACGGAACCTATTCATCGCCGCCCAACACTCTGCGCAGCAACAGCGTCGTGCTGCGCTCCACGTGTGTGCCCTCAGGCAGTGGCACCCGCCCGCCGGTCGTCACGAGTCGGTCGTCGAAGAGTTCTTGGACCGGAACGCGGCCTACGACTCGGCCCCGCACCAAGAGGAGGGCCTCCGCAGCGAAAGCCTCGACCTCTTCGGGCCGATGGGCGCTTACGACGAGCGTCCCACCGGACCGGACGTGCTCCCGCGCCCAGTCGGCCAAGCGCTCGAGACCACCACCGTCGAGTGCCGAGGCGGGCTCGTCGAGGAGCCATACGGGCGGCTCGTCCATGAGCGCGGCCGCGAGCGCCAGCCGCTGAGTCATGCCACCCGAAAGGGTCCCGGCCCTGCGCAAGAGGAAGCCGCCGATGCCCATCCTCACCGCAGCGGCCTCCGCCCGCTCTGATGCGCAGCCTTTCGCCTTGACGGCCGCAGCGAGCACCTCCCTGACACGCAAATGAGAGGGGAACGCTATCTGCTGCGGCACGTAGGCACGTAGCCGCGCCGCAGCCGCGCTCCGGGGCTTGTGACCGAACAGCGTAGCTGCACCGCCGTGGCTCCGGATGCGCCCTACGAGCACATGGAGGACGGTCGACTTCCCAGCACCGTTGGGTCCGATGAGCGCGAGGGCACCAGCGCTGAGGTCGAAGGTGACGTGGTCCAAACGACCGCGCCGCTGGAGCGCCTCGACGCTCACCGCGCTAACGCTCTCTCTCATGGGCGCCCGTACCGGGGCTTCCGAAGGCCTGAGGCTCAACGGAACCACTCCACGGGCCGCCCGACGAAGGCGCCAAGCAGGACGCAGGCGGCCACCAAGCTGAGGCTTATGATCCGTCCGGCCACGACGCTGGACGGTGCCTCACCGACTAGACGCCCGGCGACGACGGCCCCAGCGCTTCTCTGCAATCGCGGCTCGGCGTCGGTCAACGTGGCCATGCGTAGGGCCGGTACCGTCGTCTCTGCAGTCTGCCAGAGGAGTATTCCGGGGTTGAGGGCGAAGAGTGACAGGTCGGGCTGGCGCGACGCGAACATGTTGTAGGACGAGCTGGGCAGGTGTGGGACATCGGAGACGCCGTCGTGATCGCGGTCGAGCCGGCTCGCGCCCTCGAAGTGGTTGCCCGTGACGCTCACCGCCGCTTCCGGATCGTCGACCGCCAGGTCGCTGACGTTGCCTTCAAAAGCGTTGGCCTGTAGCCTGACCGCACTCGTGCCACCCGTGCGGGTCCGCTGTACGAGCATCGCGAAGCCGTTATCGGCCAATAGGTTATCGCTGATCGTGACGTCCGGGGCGGAGACGACCAGGATGCCGACGGTGTTGCCGATGAACGCGTTCCCGCTCACCTCGGCGTCGGCGAGCTCCTGGACGAGCAGACCGAACGCCAACGGACCCGTGTGACTGGCGAAGGTATTGCCGCGGACGCGCAGACCCCGCCCGTACATCGCTGCGGACCCGACGTTGCCGCCCCTGACGATGTTCCCCTCCAACACCACGTCCGGGCTGAACATGACGTGCAGAGCGTAGCGGGCGGCCTGGTCGAAGCGGTTCTCGACGACCGTGACGGCGGCGCTGCGCTCCACGTAGATGCCGTCGAGGAAGCCCGTAACGCTGCTGGCGGCCAGCGAGAACCGCGGGGAATCGAACAGAGTTAGGGCAGGCGATGCCGGCGCACCGACGAAACTCGCTCCACTGACCACTACATCAGCGGAGCTCTCGGAGCGCACCGCGCTCGTCGCGTTCAGCACGGTGACATCGGTCAGTCGGCAGCCATCGCACCCGAGCAGCCAGAACGCGGCGTCGGGAGTGTACAGATCGTCGATCGGCCCGGAGCCGTCGATCGTAAGCCCTTCCACGTGGATGCCGGGGGCGGACAGCACAAGACTGCTGCCCTCAGTGCCGCCTACCAGCGTGGCCCCAGAAGCACGCAGCGTGACGTCGGGAACGGTTATCTCCCACGGGCCTACGTAGCGGCCGGGTCTCAACACTAGGACCGCGCCGGGCTCCAACGCCGGCAGAGCCTGGTCCGGCGCTAATGTCAGCGGCTGAATCGATGGTGGTCGGGAGCCGACGGCGGCACAGCCGAGGCTGGTTAACACCGCGACCGCGCATGCGGCAAGTACGAACGTCGACCCACCCCTCATCCTACGAGCGTAACCTCAGCCGTACAGACCATTGTCCCGGCGAACGGGCCGAGGTACTCACGCCATCGACTGGCGTCGGCGCCGAGGAGCGCCGCGGGGCCGCAAATACGGTAGCGATACGGGCTAAGCTCCTAAGGATGCCGCTGAGCTTCGAGACGCGCGTAGCCGCCTGTGGGTTGATCGGCGACCAGGGCAGGGTCCTGCTCGCTCACATCAGTGTGCCGGGCCTCGAACCGGACCGGACGTTGCCGGGCGGCGGACCCGGCGAACCACCGCTCCACTCCTTCCGCCTCATCTACGCGGCCCGGTTCGTGTCGGGCGTGCTCAGGTCGGAGGCGGAGGGCTCGACCGATGAGGCGCGCTGGTTCGAGCTCGACGAGGTCGCGGACCTGCAGCGCGTGCCCCTAGTGGATACCGGGCTGCGGCTTTGGCGCGAGCGCCGTGGAGGCCACGCTCGGTGAAGAGCGCTGGGGGCGTATGCACATGCGCGTAGCCATCCTCAGCAAGCTGAGCCCCGGCGACGGGGTCGTCGTGTACACCAGGCAGCTGCAGGCCCACCTGCAGGCGGGCGGGTACGCGGCGGACATCGTGTACTTCTCCAACGCGCCGGCCGGTTCCGATGAGCCGGGCAGGCCGAACACCCACGCCCTCCCCTACCTCGTCCGGTCGCCCGGCTACACCGTGCCAGGCCCCGGTTCGTATCGGCGCCTCGAGCGCCTGCTGCGGGAGCTCGGACCGGACCTCATCCACGCCCAGCTGACGACTAGTCCGCTCGACTTCATGGTCCCGCGCCTGGCACGGGAGCTGGGCGTGCCCGCCGTCGCGACCTTCCACCACGGCTGGGACTACCGACCCACCAGGTTCGGGCTCTTCGGTCAGTTCGTGAGCAACGCGTACGCCCCGGCGCTGGCGCGCTACACGCGCCTGATCGTCTTCGGCAGTCGCCTGCGGCGGCACTTCGAGGCGCGGGGCGTGCCGGCCGAGCGCATCGCCGTCATCCCGAACGGAGTCGACACGGCGGCCTACGCGCCGGGCCCGAGCGAGCTCCGTCTCGGAGGCAAGCTGCGCATAACCTACATGGGGCGCATGACGGCGGACAAGAACATCGCCCCGCTCGTCGAGACCTTCGCAGCGAGCCCCCACGACGACCTCATCCTGACGCTGGCGGGGGCGGGCCCCCTCCTCTCCGGTCTCCAAGCCAGGTTCGCGGCCGACCGCCGCATCGAGTGGCTGGGCTTCGTAGCCGACGAGGCGGTCCGGAAGAGCCTCTGGCGGGGCTCGGACGTCGTCGTGCTGCCGAGCCCCATCGAGGGCCTGAGCCTCAGCCTCCTGGAAGGCATGGCGAGCGGCTGCATGCCGGTGGCCACGGACGTCGGCGAGCACGGCGACGTCCTGGCCGGCGTAGGGCGCGTCCTCGACCCGCTGAACATACGCCGCGACCTGCGCGCCGCGTGGGACTGGCTGGCGGGCAATCGCAACGAGGTGGTCGGGTACGGCCAGGCCGCGCGGCAACGAGTGCTGGAACATTACACGTCGGATCGGCATTGGCGCGCGCTGGGCGAGCTCTACGCGAACGTGCTGCGCTAGCTTTAGCGAGCGGAACCGGCCGAGGCGCGAAGCCAAGGCTAAGCGGGATCGGCCTCCGCGCCTTCACCGACCGCCTTGGGCTTGTTGCCCGCAGCGGCCAGCCTGACGACCATGTAGCCGCCCAAGAGCGGGCCGAGGATGAACAGGCTGTAGAACGTCAACAGCCGCCAGACGAACACGGTGGCCGGCCCTGCCTCGCCGCTCCCCTTGCTTATGAGGAACCAGCTCAGCACGACCTCGAGGAAGCCGCTGGCGCCCGGGGTCGGTACGAACGTGCTCATGACGGACACGACGGTCTGCCCGACGAGGACGAGCCCGAAGCCGAGGTGCACGTTCAAGCCCACGAGTAGGAAGTGCAGGACGGTGAAGTAGCACGCCCACGCCGCCGCCGTGTGGAGTTGGATGACCACGTGCTGCCATAAGGGGGCGGAGGCGAAGGTCTGGCTGCTGGCGATGACACTGGCGGCCAGGCGCAGGCCGCGGCGTCTGAAGCGCAGGAACGGACCGCGGAGCACCCGGTTGGCGATCGGGCCGATCCAACTCACCTTGAAGAGCAGCAGGTACGCGAAGGCCACGGTGAGGAGGATCGTGACGACGCCGATGACCGTCCAGAGCGGTGTGCGCGGGTATGCGCCCATCGAGTAGAGGGCTATCAGGGAGAGCGGCATCGCCCACGCGTGGAACGTGGTGTCCGACGACATGGTGGCGAGGGCCGCCGCCCACGCGCGACCGCTGCCAGCACCCTGCAGGTCGAGGGTGAGGGCGATGCCCGCGACGTTCCCGCTGCCGCCGGGCGTCACGGCGGCCGAGAACAGGCCTAGGACGTGAGCGCGCAAAGCGTGCCTGAGGCGGAGCCGATAGCCGAGCGACCGGCAGATGAAGGCGAGGCGCAGCGCCGAGATCAGGAACGAGGCCACCAGTGCCGCCGCCGCGTACAGGAGGTACCTCGGAGCCAGCTCGCCGGCCTTCAAGAGAGCCTTCGGCCCTCCGACGCTCCACAAGGCGAAGGCGAAGCCCAGGCCGGACAGGGCGAGTGAGATCAGCAGGGCGTGGAGTACCGGTCGCTTCATCATGGCGGGCCTAGACGTGGACGATGAGATCGATCCGTTTCAACCGTCCGACTCGGAGCGCTCCAGCATACCCGGTCAGGCCGCGCGCCCGGTCGGCAGGTGCCCTACCGACCCTGTCCCCCAGGCTCCGCGACCTCGCCACGAGCGACCAGGAAGCGCCGCTTTCACCACAGCCCTGTGGCGAGATGCGGTACTCTTCTGGCCAACACCGGTATCCGGCGACTCCCGGCCGCAGCGCCCGGGAGGCTCCTTACGCGCCTTAGAAACGCCGAGGAGCGGTTCTTAGGAGGTCTCAGGCAATGTCCCCAACAGCCACCACCCGTTCCCACAAGCATGTGCTCACCCCCTGGTACAAGCAGTCTGCCGTCGGCGGCCCCACCTTCGTCCGCGGCGAAGGCTCCTGGCTCTTCGACGACCAGGGCAAGCGCTACCTCGACCTCTCGGCCGGCCTCGTCTCGACCAACCTCGGCCACGGCCACCCGGCCGTCGTCAAGGCCATCCAGGAGCAGGCGGCCAAGATCTGCTACCTGCCGCCCTCCCTCGTCCACGACGTGCGTTCCGAGTTCGCCGAGCTCCTCTCCGAGGTCAGCCCGTGGAGCGAGGGCGCCCGCACGTTCTTCACGACGGGCGGCGGCGAGGCCAACGAGGACGCCATCAAGATGTCCCGCATGATCACGGGCCGCCACAAGGTCCTGGCCGCCTACCGCTCGTTCCACGGCTCCGCCCCCGGCGCCGGCAGCCTCACGGGCGAGGACAGGCGCTGGGCGAACGAGCCCGGGCTGCCCGGCATCGTGCACTTCTTCGCGCCCTACCCGTACCGCAGCCCGTTCTTCACGGAGGACCCGAAGCTCGAGACGGCGCGCGCCCTCGAGCACCTCGAGCAGGTCATCACGTTCGAGGGCGGCAAGAACATCGCCGCGCTCGTCATCGAGCCCGTGGTCGGCTCGAACGGCGTGATCGTCTACCCGGAAGGCTACCTGGCCGGCCTGCGCGAGATCACGGCCAAGCACGGCATCGTGCTCGTCTTCGACGAGGTCATGACGGGCTTCGGCCGCGTCGGCGACCGCTTCGCGGCCACGCGCTTCGGCGTCACGCCCGACATGATCACGTTCGCCAAGGGCTCGTCCTCCGCCTACATCCCCTTGGGCGGCGTGATGGTCCGCGAGGGCCTCGCCAAGCACTTCGACGACGTCGCCCTTATGTGCGGCCACACGTACGCCGGCCACCCCATGGCCATGGCGGCGGGCCTCGCCACGGTGAGCACCCTCAAGAAGGAAGGCCTGTTCGAGCGGGCGCGCGAGATCGACCCGTGGCTCGAGGAAGGCCTCGGTGCCCTGAAGGCCAAGCACCGCGTGATCGGCGACGTGCGCGGCGTCGGCGCCTTCTACACCATCGAGTTGGTCAAGGACCGCGACACGAAGGAGCCCCTCGTGCCCTGGTACGGCGGCGACAACGCCCCCATGGGCAAGCTCACCGGCGCCCTGCGCAACGAGGGCGTGTACGCGTTCGGGCGCTACAACGTGCTGCTCGTCACCCCGCCCCTCACCATCAAGCGCGACGAGCTGCAAGTCGGCCTCGACGGGCTCGACCGGGCGCTGAAGGTGCTCGGCTGAGCAAGATCACCCGCTGAGCCTCGGCGCCGGATCACAAGAGCGCCGGAGGCAAACGGGGCCGTTCGAGACGACCCAGGTGGGGGCGACCTAGAAGGATCGCCCCCACCGTCTCTCGTTCAGGTCCGCGCGGGCGCCCCTGGCACCCGTGGTGTCGCGCGAGCGGGGAGCCCCTCGGAGCGGAGCGGCTCCCCGCGTCCTTGTGCCGGGCGCTCGCGCGCCCGCGGCCGGTCACGGCACCTTGCCGAGGTCCTTCCAGAGGAAGCCGCTGGCCAACATGGGGTTGATATAGAACCCCGTGACCTTGTCACTCAGGACGTAGGAGGAGCGGCTGCCGGGCAGGATCACGAGCGGCGCGTCGCGGTGCGCGAGCCACCCCACGAGGCTGTAGAGTTCGGTGCGCTTGGCACCATCAGTCGCCTTGGCCGCCTCCTCGATCAGCCGGTCCATCACGGGGTTGCTGTAACCGTAGGTGCTCGGGAAGTACCCCGTGGAGGCATAGAAGGGGAACACGTAGGCGTGGGGGTCCGGGAAGTCGGGGAACCAGCCGGCCACGTCTACTGGCATGTGGTTGGTGCTCAGTAGTTCGTCGTAGGCGTCCCAGTCGATCTCTTGCGCATCAACCGTGAAGCGGTCGCTGAGTGCTTCGATGCCGTGCTTCATGACCTGGGCGATGGCCTGCCCCATCTCGTCAGGGTACGGGATGGCCAGGTACATGCCGTTGTCCCACAGGGCGCCGCCCCACGCGCTGCGGCAGTGCCGCTCGGCCCGGGCAAGGTCGAAGCCGTACGACGGGACGTCGGGGTCGTAACCGAGGAATGATGACCCGACCGCCATGGTGAGCACGTCACCGGAGAACGCCGGCAGCAGCGCCGCGAACGCGGCGGGGTCGAACGCGTAGGCGAAGCAGAGCCGCACGTCGCGGTCGCTGAAGAAGTCGGCGGGCACGCCGAAGCCGTCGAACCGGCCGGTGCCGATGTTGTCGTTTCCTTCTCCGTCCATGGCCTGGTTGAAGAAAGCGGCGAGCACGGTCGCGGGCTCCCAGCCGTTCCGGGTGGACTCCTCGGGGCCGACGACCCTCACGCCCGGCCGGCCCTCGAGCCGCTGGAGCGGTTCATCGTGGTCGAGGTAGATCCAGTCCGCTTCGCCCGCGAGCATGGCGTCTACGCGGGCCTCCTCGTCCTCTTCGACCTCGTAGATGACCGTCTTGAGCCCGGGTTGGTCACCCCAGTAGTCGGGGTTGGCCTCGGCGGTTATGCGGACGCCCTTCTCCCAAGAGGCGATGCGGTAGGCGCCGGTGCCGCTCATGTGGTCCTGCAGGTAATGCTCGCGTAGGTTCGCGCCGATCCAATCGCGCCAGGTCGCCTGGGTGCCGTCCCACATGCCGTTCGCCTTGGCCCAGGCGCTGTCGATGACGTTGAAGGTAGGCGCCATGGCTTTCGTGAAGAACGCCGAGTCGGGCTCGACGAGGTGGAACACGGCGGTGCTGGCATCCGGGCACTCGATGCTGGCGTCGATCCTGCGCCAGTAGTCGGCGTACGCCTCGGCCGCGGCATCTTCCCCGATCTCGTCGTTCGCGTTCATGGCCGTGCCGAGAAGCGGCTCCGCGAGGAGCCACGCGCCGGAGTCGCCCGGGTTGATGACGAGCGCACGTTCGATCGTGTACTCGACGTCGGCGCAGGTGAACGGGTTGCCGCTGCTGAACCTGACCCCGTCACGGAGCTGGTACGTGTACGCGAGCCCGTCCGCCGAGACCTCGTAGCTCGTCGCGAGGAGCGGTTCGAACGACTGGGGGTCACCGCGCAGGTAGCCGTATAGACCCTCGTAGACGTTCTCCACGGGACCAGCGGCGTAGCTGTACGCCTGCAGCGGGTCCAGCGTGTCGCGGTCGCGGATGGTGAGGAACCTGAAGGTCTGGGCGCAGGCTGCCCCGAGGCCGAGCAACGCCAGGGCGGCGATCACCCCACGCGTGACACGGCGGCGAACGTTCCGCGGGTGGGTTCGGTTACATGATCGTTCCAACATGCGTGTGCCCTCCTTGGGACGGTCGTGCTGTCGCACAAAGGCTAGGGACCGGAGCCTCAACGGTCGCTCAACGGTCGCCCAACAGCCTCCCATGGGGCTCGACGGTGCCCTGACTATGAAGGGGCGAGGTCCTCCGGCGGGCGCGGCGCTCCACCCAGTGGGTGGGCGTCGACCCGGGCGGCCGCGGGCAGTGGCCGCAGCCGCGCCTGCGG
>CAUJFI010000141.1 GCA_963170125.1 Deinococcota bacterium
GCCGGCTGCGGTAGTTGATTTCCAGGACGCGTACGGCCCCCACGTGCCCGGCGCGGCGCCAGAGGTACGCCGCGGCCGCGCGCGGCCCGTCGCCGAGGGCGAGCGTGATGCCGCTCGTTACGAAGGCCGCCGCGCCGTCAAGCAGACCGGCCTCGACGGCTGCCGCGGCGTCCGCCTCGAGCACGGCCGTGAAGGCCGAGCCGGCCCGGTCGTAGATGACGCTCGCCGGCCGCGCGCCCGAACCTTCCTCGAAGAAGTAGAGCCCCGTTCGTTCAGCGCCGCGCGCCACGCACGCGGTGTCGACGCCGTGCTGGGCCAGGTCGCCCAGGATCCGCTCGCCGAGTTCACCGCGCGCCACGCGCGAGTACCACCGCGCACGCAGTCCGAGGCTCGCGACTCCCGCCGCCACGTTCGCCTCCGCGCCGCCGACGTGCACGCTCAGGCTGTCGGCGAGGCGCAGCGGCTGCGCGCGCGGCGCGGACAGCCGCAGCATGGCCTCGCCGAACGTGACGACGAGGGGCTTGCTCACGCCGCCGGACCCCTCAGGGCCGCGACCGCGGTGGTGAGCGCCTCGCACTTGCGCGTCAGGTCGACGAGCTGCTCGGGCAAGAGGCGGCCGCGCGGCACCAGGTCGGAGCCGAGGCCGACCGCGACGGCGCCCGTGCCGAGCCACGTCCTTATCGCCTCGGGGGTGGCGCTGACGCCGCCGGTCACCATGACCTTGCACGGCAGCGGCCCGAGGAGGCTCTTGAGGTACGCGGGGCCGAGCGGGCCGGCGGGGAAGAGCTTGACGACGTTGGCGCCGTCCTCCAGCGCCCGCCACACTTCGGTGGGCGAGGCCGCGCCGGGTACGAACGGCACCCCGCGCTCCCGGCTCCAGGCTAGGACCTGCGGCGCAAGGACGGGGCTCACGAGGAACTCGGCGCCGGCGTCCACGAACGCGGCCGCGCGCTCCCGGTTGGTTATGGTGCCGGCGCCGAGGACCATGCCTGGCAGCTCGGCGTCCGCGACGCGCTTGATGCCGTGGAACACCTCCAGCGCCCCGGGCATGCGGTCGGTGAACTCGAAGAGGCGTATGCCGCCCGCGTAGCACGCGGTCACCGCCTCCACGGCGGCCACCGGGTCGGAGTCCGCATGCACGGGCACTAGGCCCGCGCGGGTGACCAACTCGGCGAAGCGTTCGTCGGTCATGCGGCCGCCTCTGGGCGCCTCAACGCGTCGTGCACTCCCTGCAGGTACATGAGGCCGAGCGAGCGGTCGTAGAGGCCGTAGCCGGGGATGCCCGTCTCGCCCCAGATCATGCGGCCGTGGTCGGGCCGCAGCGGACCCGTGTACCCGGCGTCGACGAGCGCCGCCATCACCTCGACGAGGTCGACGCTGCCGGTCCCTCGCGTGTGGTCGACCTCGTGGAACTCGCGCTCCCCACGCCGCTTCACGTTGCGCAGGTGCGCGAAGTGGATGCGCTCGCCGAAGCGCCGCACCATGCCAGGCAGGTCGTTGGCCGCGACGACGCCGAGGGAGCCCGTGCAGAACGTGAGCCCGTGCGCCGGGCTGTCGGAGCATTCCAGGATGGCCGCGAGCCCCGCCTCGGAGCCGACGATGCGCGGCAGGCCGAAGATGCGCCACGGCGGGTCGTCCGGGTGTATGGCGAGGTTTACGCCCGCCGCCTCGGCGACGGGGGCGACCGCCTGGATGAAGTAGCGGAAACGGCCTAGGAACTCCTCGTCGGTCACACCCGCGTAACGGTCGAACATGGCCTGCAGCTCGGCGGCGGTGTACGCCTGCGGCCACGCGGGCAGCTTCGGGAGGCCCTTGGAGAGGTCGATGGCGTCGAGCTCCGTTTGCGAGTACGACACGACGGACGAGCCGTCGGGTAGGCGGTAGTCGAAGTCCGTGCGCATCCAGTCGAAGACGGGCATGAAGTTGTAGCAGACGGTGCGCACGCCCGCCTCACCGAGACGCGTGAGGGTCGTGGCGTAGGCCTCGATGTAGCGGTCGCGCGCTGGGCTCGCCAGCTTGATGGCCTCATGGACGGGCACGCTCTCCACGACCGTCCACTCGAGCCCGGCGGCACGGCACACGGCCTGGCGCTCGCGGATGTTGGCCAGGCTCCACGCCTCGCCGATGGGCACGTGGCTCAACGATGTGACGACGGTGCGCACGTTGGGCACTTGCGCCAGGTCCTCGAGCGACACGGGGTCTTCCGGACCCCACCATCTGAACGTGAACTCGATGGAGGGGCTAGCCACGAGGGCCGCCGGCAACTATGCGCTGGTCGAGCATTCTGGGAGTCTATCACCCGGGATGCGCGTCTACGACGGGGGTTATCGGTCGCGTTCTGAGTATGGGCTATGATTTCTCTCTGTCCCAGCTTTCGTGGTTTCAGAGTGGTTGTTCGGGCTGCCAGGCACTTGCATCCAACCATTTGACCCGATTGGCGAACACCCGATAGAACTCGTTGAGGCGCGCGGCTAACCAGTCATGTTGGCGCGGCCAATCGTCCTGGTTGGCCGGGTCGACGTTCCTGAGCGAGGTCGCGATCCTGCAGTCCTGGCGCATCGGTAGCTCTTCCCAATCGAGCTCGTACCCGAGTTCCCGCTCGATGTCTTCTTTCTGTGCAAGGAGTAGGTGGAAGTATGCCTTGGCTTGGGCCCCGCCGATGTACAGCTCGGTACGCACAAGGTGTCTGGCTTGCACGATCGCCGCGTTAATCGAGAAATTACTCCGTCCGATGGAGTAGCCCATCCAGTTGGCAAGCTGGGGCTTGCGCTCTCTGGAGAGTGGGCCGCCCATCGTCATGAGGACCTGGCCGAAAGCGCTCCAATAGTCGAGCTGCAGGGCCTTCGTGTCCGTGAGTTCGTCGCGATCGATCGACTTTGCCGCCAATGTGACGAGCCTGTTCCAATCGTTCGGCTTGGACACGACGTTGAAGCGAGGAGCTGCAGGCGAGTCGCCGATCTTCCACAACTCCACCTCCACCCCGAAGAACTGAAACGTCTCGTCGGTGATGCGGTTAAGCCAATCGAGGGTAGAGCGGTGCTCCTCCGTGAACTTCGCGGCTATCCACACTATCGTGACGGCTTCGAGGCCTGAGGCGTAGGTCATGAGCTGCCCGAGATGCGTGTGGTCTGTGCGCTCGAGCTGATTCTCGATCAGGACCCACAGGTTGGTACCGACGTCCTTGCAGAGGATGTCTGCTCGAAAGGGGCCAACTGCCTGCTCTTGTGCCTCGAGCTCTAGCTCGAGGCCGAGCGTTTCGCCTAGCAGGAGGAGGTTCTCGGAGCGTGCCAACCATGGCGTGAAATGACTGGCTTCGTTTGTCCAGATGTCTCGAAGCTCGATTCGCTCAAGCCTTCCGAGGTTGTCAGGCCTCATAGAGGTCCATTCTAGCCAGGAGCCAGAATACTGCGTTGCGAAGTTTCTATGCGCTCTGCCGGACTGCACTAGGGCCGACGCCATACGCTCTCTCGCCGCGCCCGTCACCACCGGCTCGCAGGGCGCCCGTGCGCCTGACTCTGCCTTGACCACGGGCCCCGCCCAACAGCTCTGGTCCCAAGGGATCTCTCATAGTTGATGGCCGCGGGACGGTATTGCCTGCGGTTGCCGCGGAACTCCTGAGTGTCGTACCGGACGCGCTTGCCGCCGACGAGGAACTTACGATGACGTGCACTAAGCGCGAACTGACCACCAGGGAGACAGCGATGCTACTCAACGTCTCCAGCCAGTACTTGGTTCGCATCTGTAACGAGGCGAGGCTTCCTTACCACTGGGCAGGCGCGCATCGCCGCCTAGCCCTCGACGATGTCCTCGCTTACCGTAGCCGGCGAGACAAGGAGCACGACGTCAAGTTCGCCGAGCTGGCGCGCAAGTCCGCCGAGGCGGGCGAGTACGACCTGCCCATCGGATGGCCACCTGATGGTGTGGGTCTCTAGGCCACGATCCCAGCAGCAACTCAAAGCCCATGCGAGATTCCGACTGCATCGAGCCAGGTCCTGAACCGTGCATACGGCAGACGTCAGCCGACCCGTTTCCCACTCACCCCGCCACTTCCGTATAAGCCCACCATTGCCCGTCCGGATCGCAAAGTTCGAACTCCCGGTCGCCCCATTCGCGTAGGACGGGACCCTCGATCTGCACACCGGGCCGCTGGTGATCGATAGGCGTCAACCCGCGGCTCACGACCTGCGCGAACGCGGTGT
>CAUJFI010000142.1 GCA_963170125.1 Deinococcota bacterium
GCCACGACCTGCGCGTAGATCTTGCCGACGTTGCTCACCAGGGCCCTATGCGGCGCGCGCACGAGCGCGTCGTACCCGAGGAAGAGCATGAGCGCCACGACGAGGAGGGCGAGCAGGAGCTTGCCCCACTTGCCGCGGTTCACGTAGGCGTAGGCCCACCGGGTGCCCGGGCCGCGCGCAGGCGGGGCGTACACGAAACGACCCTCGCGCAGCGCCGCGACGCCCTGCTGCAAGACGGCGTCGGACACGGCGATGCCTTGCGAGGCGTAGATGTTCCGCAGGCTCTCCAACATGGCCTCGTCGCGTCCCTCCGACCCCAGCTCGGCCTCTACGAGGCGCTCGCGGTGGCGCAGGGTGTCGACGACGTCCATGGCGAGCATGACGTCGTCGAGCGGCGGTGGCGCCTGTGGTGGCGCCGCTCGCGCGCCGGCGTTGGCGGCCGCGTCAGCCAACGTCGCCCGGCTGCGCCGCGCCGCCCGGTGACGCGCTCTTGGGCGCGTCGACGATGTCCAGCTTGGCCCCCTGCTCCGCCAAGCGCGCGAGCCGGCGCTTGCCGTCCTCGACGGCGTCGCGGATCTCGGCGGCGTTGGTGGTCGCCTGCTTGCGCATCTCGTCGATGATCTCGAGCGAGCGCTCCTGGTAGTTGACGACGGACTCGACGAGGCGCTTGACGGACTCGGCGCGCACGGTCGGCCCGTAGCCCGCCTTGAGGGCGGCCTCCTGCACCTTGCCGCCGATGTCGGAGAGGGTATCGAGCGAGTCGCTGACGCCCTTCGTCATGGCCTCGAGGGTGCGGGTCGACTCGTTGAGGCCGAACAGGCCGGTGAAGGTAGCCGTGAGGGCCGTCAGGACGGTCTCGTTCGTGCTGAAGAACGACACGGCCTGCGCCCGCACGCGCTCCTTGGCCGTGTTCGTCTGCATGAGGCGCGCCATCACGACCTCGGACGTGTTGTACGAGATCGTCAGGTTGTCGGAGAGGTCCTTGGCGATCTGGTAGCGCTTGTCGACTTCCTGCAGGGCGCGCACCTTCTCGTCGCGCGCGAGCTCGAGGCGGGCGCGCTCGGCCGGGTCGTCGCCGGCGTACGCGTCGACGGCCGCCATGGCCTCGTTCACGCCCTGCTTGGCGGCCTCCAACTGAGCCTCGCCCTTCTTGAGGACCTCGAACGCGAGGACCTCGGACTCCTTGAGGGCCCCACGGAAGTCGCGGTACGCCTCGAGGATGACGTGCTCGCGCTGGATCTGGTCCTGGGCGTCCTTCGTGACCTCGAGGTAGGTGTGCTTGATCTTGTCGAAGCGGCTGGAGATGTCGCCGCGCGTGACCTTCATCCAGACGTTCGAGAGGCGCTCGAACGTGCTGATCTTGCCGTCCTCGAGCTGATCGACCATGGACTTGGCGTCGTCGCGGATGCTGTTGAACGACTTGGTGACGTCCTCGTAGCGGGAGCCGACCTCCATCGCCTCCACCTGCTTGCGCACGACGTCGTTGAAGAGCGACGCCTGGGCGAGGGTGCGGGTGATGGCGACGACACGCTCCTGATCGAGGTCGGTGATCTGGCTGAGGAGGGCGACGATCGGCGCCTCCTCCTTCGCGGTGCTCTCGGGGAGGAGGCCAAGGTCGCGCAGGCCACCGAGTGCCTTGTCCAAGTACTTGAGCGGCGTGCCCCTGACTAGGGCCGGGGTGGCGGGTGTGGGCTGTTGATCGCTCATTGGCTACCTTTCCGGGCGTACGCCCGACGCCTCATGCCGGAGACGGGTCGGCTCGCACTTGCCTCAATCATCGGTTCACACGGGGCCAGGCGCAAGTGCGTGGTCACCACCGCACGATAGTAGGCTGCGGTATGCCCGCGCATCAGCCGGAAGTAGGACGCTCGCGCCTCCGCGAGCTCGGGATCGCTCCGGGCGTCCTGCCGCCGGGGCCCCTGAACGCCATCACGGACGTGGCCGGCGTGCGGGTCGGTCACGAGACGTTGTACGAGGGCGCCGGCGTCCGCACCGGCGTCACCGTCGTCCTGGCGCACCACGACGACCCGTACCGCTGGCGCGTGCCCGCCGCCCTCTTCGTCGGCAACGGTTACGGCAAGCTGATCGGCGCGACGCAGGTGCGGGAGCTCGGGGAGCTCGAGACCCCAGTCGCCCTCACGAACACGCTGTGCGTGGCCCGGGCGGCCGAGGCGCTCGTGGACTGGACGCTGGGCCGCAAGGGGAACGCCCGGGTCCGGTCCGTCAACCCGTTCGTCGGGGAGACGAACGACGGACACCTCAACGACATCCGGGCGCGCTCGGTGCGGCCGGAGCACGTGCTGGCCGCGCTCGCCGCCGCCGCGGACGGTCCGGTGGCGCTTGGCACGGTAGGGGCGGGCACCGGCACCATGGCGTTCGGTTTCAAGGGCGGCATCGGCAGCTCCTCCAGGCGTGTGCCGGTGGCGCTCGGCGGTTTCACCGTCGGGGTCCTCGTGCAGTCGAACTTCGGCGGCGTGCTGCAGGTGGCCGGGCGGCCGGTCGGTGTGCTAGCCGGCAGGCACTACCTGCGCGACGAGTTGAGCGCTGGCGGCGCGCCGCAGGTGCGTGCTGGCGCCGGTGGGGGTGCCGGTGCGTCAGCAGGTTCACGGGCCGGGGCCGGCGCGTCCACCGGTAGCGCCCAGGACGCCGACGGCTCGATCATGATCGTGATCGCCACCGATGCGCCCATGAGCTCCGCCGGCCTGGAGCGCCTGGCCTTCAGGTCCATGGCCGGACTGGCACGCACCGGCGCGGCGTTCTCGAACGGTTCCGGCGATTACGCCGTCGCGTTCTCGACCGGGGAGGGCGTGAGACGCCGCGCGGGCGGGGCGCCGAAGGCTCCGACGCGCGAGTTGGGCAACGACGACCTCTCACCCCTCTTCCTGGCCGCCATCGAGGCAACGGAGGAGGCCATCTACGACTCCTTGTGCCTGGCCGTGAGCGTGACCGGGCACGAGGGTCACGTGGGCGAGGCGCTACCGCTCGAGCTGCTTCGGCCCTGAGGGCGCTCCGTCCGCCGGGGCCGGTAACCGTACCGGCTCCACCGGTGACGCTCGCTAGACTGGCGCCATGTCGATAGCCGATGTGACAAGGGAACACCGGAAGTTCGTCGTCGCGCCGATCGATCCGAGCGACCTGGTCGCCAGGGCCAGGGCGCTGCTCGACGCACCGGTGACGGCCGCCACGATGCCGGGGTTCGTCCGCGACGTGAACGAGGTATCCGTCGACTTCTCCGAGCTCGAGGCCGGCCTGACGCGCGCGATGGACGAGGACACCGCCGACGAGGCCGCCAAGGCGGCCTACCTCGACTTCGTGACCAACCACGTGCCCGAGCTGACCACGCTCAAGACGGCGCTCGAGCGCAAGCAGCTCGCCGTCGTCGACTACTCTCCGCCGGCCGACCTCGCGGGTCATTGGGCCGACATGCGCGTCAACGTCGAACTCTTCCGCGAGGAGAACCTGCCGCTCGAGGCCGAGATAGCTACCCTCACGCAGGCCCATGGGGAGGTCAGCGGCAGCCTGCGCGTCGAGCTGGACGGCGAGACCCTCACGCTTGGCCAGGCGCTCGCGAAGCTGGAGTCGCCTGACCGCGAGCTGCGAGAGCGCGCCTACCACGCGATCGAGGCCGGCAGGGAGGCGATCAGGCCGCGGCTGGACGAGATCTTCGCCAAGCTCATGCCGCTGCGCAAGCGCATCGCGCGGGGTGCCGGGCTGGCCGACTACCGCGAGTACGCCTGGCTGATGGCGAAGCGCCGCGAGTACACGCCGCAGGACGCGCTGACCATGCACGAGTCGGTGGCCAAGGAGGTCGTGCCGCGCCTACGCTCGGTCTACGAGCGTCGCGCACGGTTACTCGGCCTGGAGCGCCTGCGCCCGTGGGACCTGGATTGCGACGTGCACGGCAGGGAGGCGTTGGCCCCCTTCACCTCCGTTGCCGAGCTGGAGGAAGGGCTGGCGCGGATGTTCTCGGCCCTCGACGGCGAGTTGGCGCAGGCCTACGACCTCCTCCGGGGCGGCTGGATGGACCTCGAGCCTCGTCCCTCCAAGGTCCCCGGCCTGGGGTATCAGAACTACTTCCCGCGCTCGCAGCGGCCGTACGTGTACTGGAGCGCCGTCGGCACCGACGACGACCTGCTCACCATGCGTCACGAGGCCGGTCACGCGTTCCACTCGGTGCTGACGCAGGCGCGGTGGCCGCTCCTCGCGCACCGCTCCGAGCGCCCGGAGATGTGCGAGCTGGCCTCCCAGGCGATGGAGCTCCTCACCCTGCCGTACCTGACGCGCGACAAGGGCGGCTTCTACTCGCAGGAGGACGCCGCGCGCTCCCAGGCGGCGCTACTCGTGCGCGCGCTCTCGCTCCTGGTCAGCGCCTCGAAGGTCGACGCCATCCAGCACTTCGTCTACACCCACCCGAGCGAGACCGGACCGACCATCGCAGAGATAGACGCGCAGTGGCGGCGCCTGGACGAGCGGTTCGACACGGGGATGGACATGACCGGCTTCGACCGCCTGCGCTCGAAGGGCTGGCACATCATCCATCTGTTCCACTACCCCTTCTACTACCTCGAGTACGCCATGGCTTACCTAGGCGCCCTGCAGGTGTGGCGCAACGCCTTGCAGGACGCTCCGCGCGCGCTGGGGCAGTACAAGGCGGCGCTGGCGCTGGGCGGCACCCGTCCCCTCGACGAGCTCTACGAGGCCGCGGGGATCCGCTTCGCCTTCGACGAGCGGACCGTCGCGAGCCTCAGCCAGCTAGCCGTGGACGCGCTGGGGGACGAGGCCTAGCCCGCCACCGCCAGCGTCCTGAACGTCCAGCAGGCGTGGCTGGCCAGGGCCTCGGGCGGGTGCAGGAGCGTGAACTGCCGCCGGAAGCCCGGGTGGGTGATGGAGAGGGCGACGAGCTCGCCCCGCTCGACCTCCTGGGCTACTGCCACGCGCGAGAGGACTGCCGCTCCGAGCCCGGCGCGCACCGCCCGCTTGATGGCCTCCGGCTCGCCCAGCTCGAGGCGCACGTCCGGGGTGGCGCCCCGGCCCTGGCCTCCGGCGACGCGCGAGGCCTTGCCCTGGGGCGGTTCCGGGACGGCGCGCGCGGTCGCGTCGCGAGGCGGGCCCAGGGTCGCTAGCGCCTGCTCAAGGACCGCGCGCGTGCCGGAGCCGGCTTCCCGACCGACGAACGCGAGGCCGCCAAGCTCCTGCGGGGCGACCTTGTCGGCTGCGGCCAACGGATGGTCGGGATCGACCACGAGCACGAGTTCGTCGTCGTGCACGGGCGTGGCCACCAACAGGCCGTCGGGCAGCGCCGACCAGCTGGCGGCGGGGGCCTCGACGAGGGCGAGGTCGACTTCCCCGGCCGCCAGCTCCTCGACGGCCTCGCGCGAGTTGCGCGTGTGCACGACGAGCTTGGCGCTCGGATGCTCCGAGCAGAAGCGTGCCAGGCGGGGAGGCAGCCAGTAGAGGGCGATGGTGGTGCTGGCGGCGATGCGCAGCCTGGCGCCCTCCAAACCGGCCGCCTCGGCGGCGAGCTGGTTGACGCCGTCCAGGACGCGCTCCAACGCCTCGGCATGGGGGAGGAGCCTGGCGCCGAGGTCGGTCAGGCGCACGCCCTTGCCGCCGCGGCGGAAGAGCGGCTCGCCGAAGTGCGCCTCGAGGCGCCTGACGGCGGATGTGACGGCGGGTTGGGAGCGGTGGAGCCGGCGGGCGGCCTCGCTGATGCTGCCGCCACGCGCGACGACGAGGAAGGTGCGCAGTAGTTGGGGCTCGAGGGCCACGCCGCAACCATAACTCGGACCTATGGCTCTATAAGCACGACGCCCCTAGCCTTATAGGTGTTGCGGTCATACGCTTCTGCGGTGACCGCTCCCGCCGCCTCCGGGCGCCTTCGATCGCTCCTGCCCGGCCTCGCCCTCGTCGTACTGCTCACGTTCCTCGCCTACGAGCTCGCCCGGATCCCCGGCCTCAAACTCCTCGGCCCGCTCGTGCTCGCGCTCCTCGCCGGCGCTCTCTGGCGCCTGGCGCGTGGGGGCCGTGTCGCTGGGGTGGCCCCCGGCGCGCGCTTCGCCGCCAAGGTCCTCTTGCGCCTTGGCATCGTGTTGCTCGGGGTGCGGCTCGACATGCGCGCGTTGGCCGCCGTCGGTCCGACAGTGCTCGTCGGCAGCGCGCTCGGCGTGCTCGTCGCCTTCGCGGCCATCGAACTCGTCGGGCGGGCGTGGGGCGTGCCGAAGGACCTGCGGCGCTCGCTCGCGGTCGGCACGGGCGTGTGTGGCGCGTCCGCGATCGCGGCGGCCCTGCCCGTGCTCAAGGCGGAGGAGCGGCACGCGTCGCTCTCCGTCGCGGTCGTGAGCGTCCTCGGCACGCTCGGCGTGGTGGCCTTCGCCGCCTGGGACGGTCTCGCGCTCGTCTCCTCGCGCCTCCTCGCCGCCATCGCGGGGGCGACCCTCCAGGAGGTCGGTCACGTGGTGGCCGCGGGGGCGGCGGTCGGCGGCGGCGAGGGGGACCTGGCCCTGCTGGTCAAGCTCTCGCGCGTCGTGCTCTTGGCGCCCGTGCTAATGCTCCTCGGCTGGTGGCTGCGGCGGGAGGCGGTCGTGGCCGGTGCCTCCGGTGGTGCCGGCGGCCCGGAGGTCGGCGCGGCGCCTGCGCTTGGGGTCGCACGGGGGGCCGGCGCAGGAGCGGCGGCGGGCACCTCTCCCGCAGCGAAGCTACCCCCGCTCGTCCCCGCCTTCGTCGTCGGTTTCCTGGCCATGAGCGCCGTTACGAGCCTCGGCTGGCTCGGACCCGAGACGGTCCGGTACCTGAGCCTCGCCGGCACGCTGCTCACGGCCGCGGCGATGGCCGGGATCGGCCTCGGCGTGCAGTTCAGAGGGCTGGGGAGGGCGGGGCGGCAGGCGCTCGTCCTCGGGGTCGTCGGCTTCGTCGCGATGCTGGTCGTGATGAGCGGGTACTACCTGATCGCGTTGCGCTAGAGCCGCTTAGGCGGCCGTCGCCTCGGGGCGGCCCGGTCGGCGCACTTCCGCGTTCGAGCCCGACCGCTTGGGCGACCTTGAGCGTTCGCCCGGCGCTAGAGCCTGACCACGTCCGCCGCCCCAGGCGACTCGGCCAGGCTCACCTCGGGATGCTCGTCCTGGAAGTATTTGATCTCGCCGTCGAAGCGGAAGATGGCGACGGCCTGACCGTCGCGGTCGTGCGCGAGCATGCCGAAGCGCACGGGCTTCTCGGGCGTCCGGCTCAGCCACCGGATGACGCGGTACGGCTGGTGGTCGAAGAGCACGTCGACGCCGTACTCCTCGCGCATGCGGTGCTCGAAGACCTCGAACTGGAGCTGACCGACGACGCCGAGGATGGGGTCCCGGGCGCCCTGGGCCGGGTAGAAGAGCTGTACTACGCCCTCCTCCGTGAGCTGCTCGAGGCCCTTGCGGAACGCCTTGTGCTTGTCCGTGCTCCGCGTCCGCACCGTCGCGAAGCGCTCCGGCGCGAAGCGGGGGAAGCTCGGCAGCTCCACGCCGGGGCGGCTGCTGATGACGTCGCCGATGCGGAACGTGCCGGGGTTCACGAGGCCGATGATGTCGCCGGGGAAAGCGTCGTCGACGGTGGCGCGCTCGTCGGCGAACATCGTGTGGGCGCGCGCGAGCTTCACGTCGCGCCCCGTGCGCGTGAGCACGGCCTGCACGCCGCGGTGGAACACGCCGCTCGCTATGCGCACGAACGCCGTCCTGTCGCGGTGGCGCGGGTTCATGTTGGCCTGGACCTTGAAGACGAAGCCCGTGAACTCCGGGTCGGTCGGCTGTACTACGCCCTGCGTCGTGACGAGCTTGCCCGGCGCGGGGGCCAGTTCGAGGAAGTGGTCGAGGAAGACCTCGACGCCGAAGTTCGTCAGCACGCTGCCGAAGAACACGGGCGTGATCTCGCCGGCCAGGAAGCGCTCGCGGTCGAGGGGCGGCAGGACGGAGTCGAGCAGCCCGATGTCGTCGATGAGCTTCGCCTGCGCCCGCTCCCCGATGAGGGTGGCCACTTCCGGCGCGTCGGGCGCCGCGGTCGTCACTGGCGCCCTGCGCGCGTTGCGCTCCGTGCGCTCGTACGCGTGCAGGCGGTTGCTCGTGCGCTCATAGACGCCCTTGAAGTCGGGGCCGTCGCCGATGGGCCACGTGACGGGCACGGCCTGGATCCCGAGGGTCGTCTCCACCTCGTCGAGGAGGGCGTACGGGTCCTGGGCCGGCCGGTCGAGCTTGTTGATGAAGGTGAAGATCGGGATGCCGCGGTCGCGGCTGACGGCGAAGAGCTTGCGCGTCTGCTCCTGCACGCCTCTGGCGGCGTCGAGGAGCATCACCGCGCTGTCGGCCGCCGTCAGGGTGCGGTACGTGTCCTCGCTGAAGTCCTGGTGGCCGGGCGTGTCGAGCAGGTTGAGGATGAAGCCCCGGTAGTCGACCTGCATGGCGGCCGACGATATGGAGATGCCGCGCTCGCGCTCGATGCTCATCCAGTCCGAAGTCGACTGCGCGCCGCCCGCCTTGGCCGTCACCGAGCCCGCCTCGCGGATGGCGCCGCTGTACAGCAGGAGCTTCTCCGTCAGCGTCGTCTTGCCGGCGTCAGGGTGCGAGATGATGGCGAAGGTGCGCCTGCGCGCCACCTGGCTCGCGAGGTGGGCAACCTCGCTTGCGAGATGGGTGTCCTCTTGAGCGCGGTGCGCGGCCTCGCTAGCGAGCCGCGCCGCCTCGGGCGTGACGGGGGCCGCCCCGGGTTCCGGCCGGGCCTCACGCCCGGGTTCGGTGTGACTGGTGCTGGTGGGGGCCTCCGACATGCGGCAGGTAGTGTACTCGTTCGGCGCGGTCGTAAGGTGGCGGCGTGAGCTCGGAAGCGTTCCTGGCCACCGTCCATCCCGCGAGCACGACCCTCAGCCCCAGTAGGGAAGAGGTGGTCGGGTTCGATCTGGAGGGCCGGCCCGTCCACTGGTTCGTCGGCGGCGAGACGTACAAGCGCTCGCTGGCCTCGGAAGTGTTCGGCCGGCGGACGGTGCGCGGCGCGCGACGCCGGTGGCGAGTCGAACCCGCCGAGGCGGAGCGCCTGTTCGAGCGCGCGGCGAGCGTAGCCCGGCAGGCCGCCGCCCGACCCGAGAGCCTGGTCGCCAGCGGCGCGGTGGAAGCGCTGTCTGGGCGTCTCGAGCGAGCCGCCAGGTGGACGGTCGAGAGCCTGGCCGCCGAGCGCGAGCGGTTCCTGCGTGTCTACCAGCCTGTTTCCATCCTCCCACCAGACCAGTATCAGTCAGTAGTACTACAAGCGAGCTTCGGCTGCAGCTGGAACCGGTGCACGTTCTGCACCTTCTACCAGGACCGGCCGTTCCGGGTCCGCCCACCCGAGGAGTTCCGGTCGCACGCGCTCGGCGTCAGAGACCTACTGGGAGAGGCCGCCGCAGGGCGCCCCAGCGTGTTCCTGGCGGACGGCAACGCCCTGGTCCTCGCCAACTCCAAGCTGCGCCACGTCTTCGGCGTGGCGGCGGAGGTCTTCCCAGGCAGGCCCGTCAACGCGTTCGTCGACGTCTTCTCCGGTGAGAAGAAGGGCGTGGAGCGGTGGCGGGAGCTGCGCGAGTGGGGTCTGGCGCGGGTCGCGATCGGGGTGGAGACGGGCAACGACGAGCTCCTGGCCTGGCTGAACAAGCCGGGCGGCGCGGCGGAGGCCGCCGAGTTCGTCTCCACCCTGAAGGCGGCGGGCCTGAGTGTGTCCGTGATCCTGATGGCGGGTGTCGGGGGCGGCCGGTTCGCGGACGCCCACGTCGCGGACAGCCTCGCCCTGTTGGGGCGCCTCCCGCTCGGGGCGGGCGACCTCGTCTACCTGTCGCCGTTCGTCCTGCAGCCCGGCTCCGCGTACGCCGCGCGGGCCGCCGAGGGCGGCGTCCTGCCCCTGAGCGAGGCGGCGGTGGCGCGCCAGTACCGCGAGCTGCTCACCGGCGCGCGGGCGCGCTCAGGGGCCTCCAAGGTGGCGCTGTACCACATCGACGAGTTCGTGTACTGAGGCGGCAGGGGCGGGGCCGAGATCTACCCGGGCCGCGCCTCGACTCGCCACCGGATCGACGCCTCGGCGGAGCGAGAGCGCGGGTTCCAACCGGGGCGTTGTGGTGCGGGCCAGGGGCCCGTGAGCGCGAGCCCCGGGACCCCTCAGCGCTTCCCCCGCATGTAGCCGAACAGGGCCACGCCTACCCCGATCAAGGCGAGCGGGAAGACCCAGCGCGCCAGAGCGCCGCTCGGGTCGTTGACGAGCACCGTGAGCGCCGCCCAGGCCAAAGCCGGCCACAGCGCCCAGCGCGCGCCGCCCTTCTCGCGTGGGAGCAGGTAGACGGCGGTGAAGGTGGCGGTCATGCCGAGGAACAGGATCACGCCGTTGTCGGTGCCGGGGAGGACGGCGCCCGCCGCCGCCACGAGCGCAACGGAGCCGACCGCCCCCGCGACGATCGCCTGCCATGTGGCCGGGCGGGTGCGCCCCGCCCGCGGCGACGTGAACAGGAGCCAGAAGAACAGGGCCACGAAGCCTAGCAGCGCCGCGCCCGCCAGGCGATGCAGGCTGAACAGGGCGAACAGGCCGAACGCGGCATGCGCGATGAGGCGCACACGGAACGGCACGCGGCCCGCGAGGAAGCGGTACGTGGCGACCGCGGCGGCCACGATGGCCGTGAGCCACACCAGCTCGAAGAAGAGGTTGTGGCTCCCAAGCTGCCTCAGGAGCAGCGCCGCACCGGCGAGGAGCAGCACCGTGCCGGTGCTGACCTTGCGCGTCTGTCTGGCCGGCGTCATGCTTCGGACCCCGCCCGGGGCGAGAGCGGCAGCTCGACCGTCACGGTCGTGCCGGCCTGCGAGGCGCTCTCGATGCGCAGGGTCCCTCCCAGGGCGGCGACGCGCTCATGCATCGACGTGAGCCCAAGGTGGCCGGGGTAGGCGAGCGAGGTGTCGAACCCGACGCCGTCGTCGGCGACCTCGAGGCGAAGGAGCGGCCCGTCCGGCGCGGCCTCCGCCACGCTCGCGCGCACTGTCACGCTCGTGGCGGCCGCGTGTTTCACGACGTTGTGGAGCGCCTCTTGCGCCACGCGCAGGAGGACCTGCTTGGTCGTGAACGGCAGGTCCGGCTCCTGGTCGAGGCGGCGGACGGCGCGCAGCCCGTGCCGGAGCTCCATGCCGTCGAGCTGCCTATGCAGCGCGCCGACCAGCCCGACCTCGGCCAGCGCCTCGGGCCTGAGCTCGAAGATCAGGGCGCGCATCTCGGCGAGCGCGGCTTCCGAGAGCTCGATGACGCCGGCGAGCGCCTTGCCGACGGCGTCTGGGTCGGTGCCGAGGCGCTTCTCGGCGGCGTGCGCCGTGAGCACCACGGAGTAGATGGCCTGGCTGACGGAGTCGTGGAGCTCGCGCGCCAGGTGGCGGCGCTCCTCCTCCGCGGCCTCGTCGCGCGCCAGCTCGTACAGGCGGTTGTTCTCGAGCGCCACGGCCGCTTGGGCAGCGAGGCCGCCGACCCACCGCAGGCGCTCCTCGTCCCACCCCGCCCCGGTCGGGGTGGACGCCACCAGGACGCCCACCACCCGGTCGCGCGCCCGCAGCGGCAGGGCCAGCTCGTCCCCGTCCACCACGGCGTGCGGCGCGAGACCGGCCAGCGTCGCGTCGAAACCCTCCGGCCGTGCGTCCTCGGCGCCGCCGCCCGCCCGCGCACCCGGGTCGGCCCCGAGCCGCGCGAGGCGCACGAGCTTACCGGTCGGCTCGAGCTCCAGGATCTCCGCCGCCGCCACGCGGCCGCCGGTCACGAGCTGGTCGAGCACCGCGTCTATCTGCGGCCGGAGGTCGGTCGTGAGGGCGATGGTGTTCGACAGCGAGAGGAGCGAGCGCAGCTCCGTGGTGCGCGTGACCACGCGCGCCTCGAGGTCTTCCTTGGAGCGTGCGAGGCTCTCGGCCATCGCGTCGAACGACCGCGCCAGCTCGCCGAGCTCGGAGCGGTCCGCCAGGTCGACCCTGGCGCTAAGGTCGCCGGCGGCCAAGGCGCGGCTCGCTTGCGTGAGCCTGGCGATCGGGTCGACGAGGAGTGCCCGCGAGAAGGCGGCGGCCGCTAGCAGCGTGACCGCCACGACGACCGCGAGGTTGACGAGGGTGCTGCGCAGGATGGCCGTCACGGCCGCCTGGTCCTGACCGGCCACCGCGGCGGCCGCGCCGGCGAGGTCGGTGTCTGCGGGCAGCCCGACGGTGGTGGCCAGCGCGCGCCACAGGAGGATGCCGGTGGCGGTTGCCAACGCCGCGACGACGGCGAGCAGCAGGAGGATCAGGCGGTTGGAGATGCTGTGGTACCAGACGGTGTGCAACTCGCCGGAGAGGGGCGCCTCGCCACCGTTCCCGCTGCCGGCTCGGTCAGGGGTCACGCACGATCAGCCCCTCGCGCAAGGCGTAGAGCGCGGCTTGGGTGCGGCTCTTCAGGTCCAGCTTGCCGAGCAGGTTCGAGACGTGGCTCTTGACCGTGGCTTCCGCGATGTCGAGCGTTTGCGCGATGCCCTTGTTGCTCGCGCCGCCCGCCAGGAGCTTGAGCACTTCCAGCTCGCGCTCCGTGAGCGCCTCGCGGCTGCTCTCGGAGCGCATCTCGCGCACGAGCCGCTGCTGCGCTCTCGGGTCGAGCCGCACCTCGCCCCGGGCGGCCGCGCGCACCGCCTCGAAGAGCTCGTCGGGCCGCGTCTCCTTGAGCATGTAGCCGGCGGCCCCCGCCTCGACGACCTCTACGACCAGCCGGTCCTCCAGGACGCTCGTGAGGGCGACGACCTCGACGTCCGGATGGCCGCGCCTGATGGCCTTCGTGGCCTCGACGCCGTTCAGGACGGGCATGAGGAGGTCCATGACGACCACGTCCGGCGCGAGGGCCGCGACCTGGGCGATGGCCTCCTGGCCGTTCGCCGCCTCGCCGACGACCTCCAGATCGGGCTCCAGGTCGAACGCGAGGCGCAGGCCACGGCGCACCACCGTGTGGTCGTCGACGAGCAGGACGCGGATGGGGCTTGGCTGGGCGTTGGCGTTCGGCATGTCGCACACCTTCCGTGACCAGGCTAACCGGACCGCGGTCGCGCCGCCTCAACCTTTCGGATGAGCCGCACGGCTCCCAAGTGTCTAGCCCTTCCGCGCCCTACCGCCGACGCGCCCGCGCCCCTCTCGCGCCTACATTCGAGGGGATCGGAGCGCGGTGGTCACACGCGGTCCGGACTGGAGGAGCGAAGATGGCGTACGACAACCGCGGCAGCCGTCCCAACGGCAACTACATCCCTGGCCTGGCCCTCATCATCGTCGGCGTGCTGTTCCTGATAGGCGGCAGCGGGCTGTTCGGGTGGCTGGGCAAGTTCCTGTGGGCGGGCGTGTTCGGCGTCCTCGCCTACCTCGCCTACATGGAGGGGCAGCGTACCGAGAAGAGCTTCATGCGCATCCTGGCGGTGCCGCTGGCCGCCCTGGCGGTGGTCAGCCTGCTCCCCGGCCGCACCGGTGGTCCGCTGTTCCTCGCTGCGATCGGTCTGGCGTTCGCGTTCGCGTGGCGCCGCGACCCCAGTCGCTGGTGGGCCATCATCCCCGCCGGCGCCCTCGGCTCCGTGGCGCTCGAGGCCGCTCTCGGCCCCGCGCAGGGCTTCTTCGGCGGTTCGCTCTTCCTCCTCGGGATGGCGGCCACCTTCTTCGCACTGACTCGCTTGCGCCAGCATGCACAAGCCTGGGCGATCTACCCGGCCGTAGCGCTCGCGGTGCTAGCCGTCCTGTCGTTCTCAGGCGGAGCCGGTTGGCTGGTGCCTCTGCTCCTCATCGTGGCCGGGCTGGTGCTCCTGTACCGCACGGGGGCGCTCGGTGACGTCGAGCGCACGCTGCGCTCCGGCCTCGGACGCCGGACGGACGGGCAGGCGAGCGGTGACCAGGCCGGCACGAGCGTCACGCCGCCGGTCGTTGGCACGGCTCGGCCCGGGGCAGTGGCACGGCCGGACTCGCCGCAGGCAACGACCAGCCTCACCACGAGCGAGGCCGGCGCACGAGCCGGGGGTGACGGCGATGCCGCCGCAGGCGGGACGCCTTACCCGAACGAGCCGTTCTGAACGCCGGAACCCGCTAACCGGCCCCGCCGGGCCCGTCAGCCCCGCGCCCGCTCCACCAGGGTGGGCGCGTCGGCGTCCAGCACGTAGAACTCCTCACGCACGGTCAGGCGCTCCGAGAAGTTGCTCGTCTGGCCGTCCTCGCGGGCGTCTTCGTTCATGTGGGCGAACATCGACTCCGTCTGCGAACGGTGCGCGCGCAGGGCGTCGAGCTTGCGGTCCTTGACGCCGCGGATGTCGGCGCGCACGTGCGGCTCGCCCAGTTCCTCGCGCAGCACGTTGGGGTCGCCGACGGCGACCGCCAGGATGCGCGGCCTGAGCCCGGCCGGCAAGGCGCGCACCGCGAGGACGGTCGCGTGGCCGAGAGCGTCGTGGTCCGAGTGGACGCCGTGGCCCGGATAGTAGGTGATGACCGTCGAGGGGCGCATCTCGTCGATGACGCGCCGCACCTGGGCCGCCACGTCCGCCGGGTCCTCGAACTCTATGCACTTGTCGCGCAGGCCCATGAAGCCCAGCTCGCAGCCGAGGACGGCGCACGCCGAGCTCAGCTCGACCGTGCGCACGTCGCGCAGCGCCTCGCGGTTCGTGAAGGCGGGGCGCCCCATGCGCCTGCCCATGTCGCCGTACGTTCCGCACAGGTACACGGTCCTGACGCCGGCCTCGTTGCAGAGCGCGAGCGTGCCGCCGGCCGCGAACGACTCGTCGTCCGGATGCGGGAAGACGGCCAGCACGGCGCTCTCGCCCGCGGCGTCGAACGGCACGGTGCGGCCGTGGGCCGCGTCCGGCTGCCGGCCCTTCGCTTCACTCAACATCGGTCTGTCCTTCCCTGAAAGGCGTCTGCGAGAGCTGCAACGCCATCGTGAGCTGCCCCTCGCAGTCGAGGCCGGCGAGGAGGAGCTCGCCCCGCTCGTTGACCTCGTAGTCCGTGAGCCCGTCGGCGTACACCCAGCCTTCGCCGAGCTTAAGGCCGACGCGGTAGGGGCCGGTGCCGGTCACCGTGCCGCGCGCGTACGAGATGCGCGCGTTGCGTACGAAGGCGATCACGGGGTTCTTCTTCTCGGGTCCGAGCTTCGTGTACGACCCGGTGGTCGTCTCCAGGTGCAAGTAGAGCTCTTGTCCGAGCCTGTCATCCAGCTCGGCTTGGATCGAGTCGCGGTCGATGGGCCTCACCTGAACCTCCGGAGTGCTTGGGCGCCGTAACGTTGCCCCTCGGCCATGGCGCGCTGCGCGGCCGCGGGAGCGCTCTCCCGAGGCGATGGGACCGATTCTACTGCCCCTCACGTGACGGCGCTCTTACGCTCGCTTCATCCGCCGCTCGCCGCGGACGGAGCGGCCGGGCCGGCGCGGTGGCTATGATTCGCGCATGGACTGGTTACCGACCGTGCAGGACGAACTGGGCAGGCAGGGCCTCGACGCTTGGCTGGTGTACGACTTCCGCCGCTCCAACCCGGTGGCGGCCCCCGTGCTCGGCCCGCTGCTGGAGGGCAACACTGCGAGCCGCCGCGTCTTCCTGCTCGTCCCGCGGGAGGGGGTCCCGACGCTCGCCGTCCACGCCATCGAGGTCAAGTCGCTGCGCCCGGCGCCCGGCGTGAACGTCGTCAGCTACTCGAGCCGCGAGAGCCTGCGGGGCGTGCTCGAGGCGATGCTGAAGGGTCGTTCCCGCGTCGCCATGGAGTACAGCCCCGCCGGCGACAACCCGTACGTCGGCCGGGTCGACGCCGGCACCGTCGAGTGGATCAGGTCGTTCGGCGTCGAGGTCGTGTCCTCCGGCGACGTCGCGCAGGTCCTCGAGGTCTGGACACCAGAGCAGCTGGAGCAGCACCTCACGGCGGCCGCCGGGGTCGCCGCTGCCAAGGACGCCGCTTTCGCCTACCTCGCCGAGCGGGCGCGGCGCGGCGAGGAGGTCAGGGAGTGCGCCGTCCAGGCCGTCATCATGCGGCGCTTCGCCGACCTGGGGCTCGTGTCCGCGACCACCCCTAACGTGAGCTTCGGGGCGCACGCGGGCGACCCCCACTACCACCCGATCGAGGGCGTGAGGGACGCGGCGCTCGCGCCCGGCGACGTCGTGCTCATCGACCTGTGGGCGAAGGTGGACGCCAAGAGCGCGCCTTACGCCGACGTGACCTGGATGGGTGTCGACGGCGAGCCGACCTCCGAGCTCATGAGCGTGTGGGAAGCGGTGAAGGGCGCGCGCGACGCGGCCGTCGCCGCCATGCGCGCCGCGTACGCCGAGGGCCGGTGGCCGAGCGGCGGCGAGGCCGACCGGGCGGCTCGCGCAGTGCTGGAGAAGGCCGGCTACGGCGACGCGTTCACCCACCGCACGGGGCACAGCCTCGGTAAGGACGGTCCGCACGGCGTGGCGGTCCACCTCGACGACTTCGAGACCTCGGACGCGCGCGCCCTGCGCCCCGGCATCGGGGTGACGGTCGAGCCGGGCGCCTACTTCCAGGGCTTCGGCGTGCGCAGCGAGATCAACGTGTACCTGACCGACGCGGGCCCGCGCGTGACGACCGAGCTGCAAGACGAGCTCGAGCGCCTCTAGGCGGGCGTGGAGTCCCAGATGGCACCCCTTGCACCCGGCCTGGTCGTGGTCGGCGACTACGCCTGGGACGTGCTCATCCGTACGAACTCGCCGCTCCAGACGGGCGGGGACGTGTTCGGCGAGGTGCAGCTCGCCCCGGGCGGGAGCGCGGCCAACACGGCCGTGTGGGCGCGGCGCTGCGGCTTGGCGACGCGCTTCATCGGCAAGATCGGCAACGACTCGTTCGGCCAGCTCGCCGTCGAGGAGCTGGCCGCCGAGGGCCTCGCAGCCGACTGGGTGCGGAGTGACGCACACCTGACCGGCTCGGTGGCCGTGTGGATCGACCAGGAAGGCGAGCGCTCGATGGTCTCGGGCAAGGGCGCCGACCATTACCTCCTGCCGTCCGAGCTGCCGCTCGCGACCCTGCGCTCGGCGGCTTACCTGCACCTGCACGGCTGGTCGTTCTTCGGCGACCCGCCGCGCTCCGCGGCGCGGCGAGCCGCTTCGGTCGCGCGCGAGGCCGGCGCGCGCGTATCGTTCGATCCCGGGTCTTTCCAGATGATCTCGCAGCTGGGCGTCGATCGGTTCCTGAGCTACACGACCGACCTCGGCGCCGATGCCGTCTTCCCGAACCTCGAGGAGGGCCAGGTCTTGTCCGGCGAGCGTGAGCCCGAGGCCATCGGAGCGCGGCTCGCGGAGCTGTACGGCGGCGCGCTCGTCGTCCTGAAGCTGGACGCG
>CAUJFI010000143.1 GCA_963170125.1 Deinococcota bacterium
GGCTGCGAGCGAGATCGTTATGGACGTCGGGCGCGCGACTCTGACTTGGCGCGACGTGGCGGTGGGCCTTGGGGCGCCGGGCTACGAGATTGAACGCATGAGCACCGCGTTCGAGCACGAAGACCTACGGTTGGCGCTGCGCACCAACTAGCCGCTGACACGTCCTCAGTAGACAGGGCTAGGGGCGCGGTTCCGCCCGGTGTCAGGGCGGCTGCCGAGCGACTGTCCTACTGGAAGCCGGGTCAGTTCAATTGACCATGATACTTCCGAGAGAGCCGAGCTGGGGCGTGGACGTGGTTCTCCAGCTAGAGATGGGAGTAGCCGCGGGAGCGTATCGAAGAGTAGGGCCGCGGTGCATCAGCGCCCCAAGAACCGCCACTTCCCCTCTGACACGACCTCGACGGCGCCGTCGACTACCTTGATGGCGGAGTCGTCGTCCATCACGTAAGCCGGCACCCCCAGCCGCGACGCCCAAGCTTCGGCGGCGGCCATCGTGTTGGACGGCAGCATCGGATGGTCCAGGTGCGGGAAGATCGAGAAGTCGACGACCCCCAGACCCCGGTCCTCGCCGGTGAGGGGCGGCTTCATCGCGATGAACTCCTCGCCTATGCGCGGCGTCATCACCATGCTGCCGGCGCTGAGCCCGACCCAGACGAGGTTGTCGAGCGACGGCATGAGGTCGGCCAGGCCGGACTCGCGTAGCCAGTGGCAGAGGTAGAGCGCGTCGCCGCCGTTCACCAGCAGCGCGTCCGTCTCCTTGACCCAGGGGACCCAGCGCTCGGCCCCGATGCTGGGCAGCGCCGTGAGCTCCAGCATCCCCAAGGAGTTCCACCCCAAGTCGCACATCGGCGCGGGCGAGTTCCCGCTGATGAAGCGCCAGGTCCCTTGCGGCTTGACCCACGGATGCCCGTAGGAGGCTGTGGGTATGCATAGGGCGTTCGACTCGGCGATCGGTTTGCCGAGGAGATCGACGAGCGCGTCGTTGATGCTCTTGTTCTTGACCCCGCCGGAGGTGAGTAGGAGTCGCATAAGGTCCTTTCTTGGCCGTGATGTGGTTCGCCGACTATAGCGCCGCTTCGCCGGCGAGCCACCCCTGAACGGCTCCCGGGCGGTGCTACCAGGTCTCTCGATCCAAGGACGGGGCTCCGACGCCATGGCCGAACTGAACGTCCCGACATCGAGCGACCTTCGGGCGAGGCTGCGAGAGGCGTGCGACTCTGCAGGTGCCGCGCCGACTGACGCCTGGGAGCTGACCGAGGTCATGCTCACCCCGGAGTTCCTGGGTCATCCCGACCCGGCGATCCGCGACGAGCTCGTCTACGTCACCCTGTGCGACTGGATCCTCGAAGGAGCGCTTCGAGCGGAGCAGTTGAGAACGGTCCTGGCGACGGTGACGGACGATGAGCACCTCTTCCGTCTCTTGGGTGCGCTAGACGACGACGCGGCCGTGCTGCGCTCCTTCTCCGTCCTCATCGTTCCGCCGCTGTTGGTACGCCACAGGCGAAGCGGTTTCTTCGAGCCGGCAGAGCTTCAGGGGCTGGCGGCGAGGCTGGCCGCTTACATCCACGGCGAACGAGACCTACGCGGTTACGATCCTCGGCTGGGCTGGGTTCACGCCGTCGTCCACGCGTCCGACGCCATCGGCAGCCTCCTGCGCGCCGCTGAACTCGGCGATGACGACGTACACCGGCTCCTCGCCGCTCTGAGAAGCGCGGCGGCCAGCCAACATCACGTCTACGCGCACGGTGAGGACGAGCGCTTGGCTGGGGCCATCACCATCGGGCTGGGCAGAGGGACGCTCTCCGCGACCGAGCGCAACGACTGGTTCACCGCGCTCGAGGCCCTGGTGCAAGACTGCGCGCGGCTGGGGATGCCGGACGGCTACGCACGGTTCGTCAACGTCAACCATGTTCTTCGTGCCATGTACTTCATGGTCGAGGCAAAGGACGGCGCTTGGGGCGTGGAGACGGCAAGACGCATCAAGGAGCTCCTGTCCGGCTTCTCGAAGCTATGACCCTGTCCACTAAGCCCAGGCTGACGCGGTCTACCGGGTGCCGACGGCTCTCCCCTCGAGGAGGTTGGTGGTGAACCCGGCGATGTCGTCCATAAGCCTGGCGTAGGCCCGGTCGTGTGGGGCGACATTTCCGACGGTCGCGCGGGTGGTCTCCAGGACCTCGTCGACCACCCGTTCCGCGTGTCCGATGCCCCACGCGTGCCCCTCGTCGACCAGGTGCAACCGCGTGACTTCCGCGTGCCTGTACACGCCGCCGACCGCGAGGGCCAGCTCGCCGTCGTTCCTCTGATGGGCTTGCGGCACGAAGTCGTAAGTGGGTGCCAGGGTGATGGTGCCGTCCCGGTAGTGGACGAGCGAGACGTTCTTCGCATGCATGTCGAGGTTGCCCACCGCGACCGCAAGGGTGACCATGCGCAACAGGCGCTCCACGGAATCGTCGTCCGTGACTTGCCCGAGCACATGGGCGATGCGGCCCAGGCTGACCTTGCCTCCATACCTTTGATACTTCTCGTTGCTCCTGGCGCCAAGCGCCTGGTTGAAATCTTCTTGGTGGATCCGCTCCGGCGGCGATGTAGGCGACCGGTCGTAGCGCTCGATGACCAAAGCTGGGACGCCGTTGAACTCCTCGAGCCACGTACGGAAAGTAGTGAGCCCGGCGGCCTCGGCGAGCGTTGAGCCGTACGCTTCGTCGTAGATGATCGTAGGTAGGTCGCTGGGCACGGGTTTCAGGATGTGCGTCGAGGGGTAGCCGTCTAGCGCACGGTGCCAGCCGTCGGGGTTGTGCACCAGCACGATCTTGTCCTGTACCCCAGCCAGCGACGATTTTCCGCCCACGGGCTTGTTGCCAAGTGGGTAGTCCTGCACGTTATCGAGCAGTGCCGCAACGCCGGCTTCCGTAAGGTGCTCGAGTCGAGGCCGCTTCGGTTCCCCGGGCGTGGCGGGGTCCCAGACCTGCACTGCTCCAGCTACGTCCCGGCCGTAAACGCGGAGCAGGCCGATCGTGTCCTCTTCGCCGACGCGCGCCTCCCAGGCCAGCCTGGACAGCATCCTGCCTTCGGGAAGGAGCTCGTGGAAGAAGTTGCGCCGCTTCCGGCCGTTGGTTCGCGTCGGCACCGCCGTGAGGGGGGCGGCTACGGAAAGTACCAGGCTGTCGATGCCGAAGGTTCTGAGAGCGTCGGAAGTGGCGATGAAGTCGAACGTGCTTCGTTCTTCACGGAGCACGCCAACCTGCACTCCGTACAGCTCCACCACCAACTCAGGCATCCTGATCGCCCGTCGTTATCGTTGCGGTCAGCTCGACCCCGGTCTCCTTCATCATCGCGAAGAGGCGCTCGACGAATATGGAGGGCTTGCCGGCCTCCATCTCCCAAACGTAGCGCTGGGTCGTCCCGAGGCGCTTGGCCAGCTCGCGTTGGCTAAGCCCTCCGAGCAACCTGGCCTGCTGCAGGATCCTTCCCAGCGATTCTGGACCGGTGACCTTCCCGCTGTACTTCACGCCGCCTCCTGACTACCACATCGTAGTCAGAGTAGTCGACTACTAAACGGTAGTCAAGCGCCTCAAACCAACTTCCCCCGCAACCAGGAGGACACGAAGTCGATGATGTTCACCACGATGACGATGGCGATGATGGCGATGATCATCTGGTCGTACTTACCGGAGGCCATCTTGTCCTGGATGAAGAAGCCGATGCCGCCGGCGCCCACGAGGCCGAGGACGATCGAGACGCGGAAGTTGATCTCGAAGCGGTAGAGGGTCCAGCCGAGGAACAGGGGCGAGACCTGGGGCAGGATGGCCCAGCGCACGACGTTGCTGCCGGCGGCCCCAACGGACTCGAGTGCCTCGATGGGGCCCCGGTCGACGTTCTCGATGGACTCGGAGTAGAGCTTGCCGAGGTCCGCGATCGAGTGGATGGCCATGGCCAGCACGCCGGCGAGCGGCCCCAGCCCGACGGCGGCGACGAAGATCAGGGCGAGGATCAGCGTGTCCACCCCGCGGTCCAGGTTGAAGAAGCCGCGCGTGATCACGAACGCGGCGCGCATGAGCGGGTTGCCGGACGTGAGGTTGCGGGCGGCGAGGAAGCTCAAGGGAACGGCGAAGAGGGCGCCGAGGAACGTGCCGACGAGCGCGATCTCGAGCGTTATCAGCATCTGGCTGGCGACCTCTTGCAGCGGGAAGAGGCCGAACTGGCCGTAGTTCGGGTCCGCGAGGAGCGGGGGCCACGCGCGGTCGAGGAAGTTGAGGAGGAACGGCCAGCCCTCGACGATCTTCCCCAGGCTGAACCTCGTAGAGGCGAACGCGGGGGCGAGGACGACGAGCGCGGCGGCGTACACCAGGCCGGTCACGAGGTCGTTATCGCTCTTGAGCTTGGGTCTGGCGGCCAGCATGACGCCGCTGCCGAGCAGCAGCCCACAGAGGAGGAAGGCAACGCCGACGCCGTAGCCGCCCTCGGCCGGCCTGAGCATCCGGTAGCCCGTCGCGGCCGCCTCCTCCGGCAGGCGCTCGGTGGCGAGCCCCGCCGTGCTCTCGATGGGCGGCAGCGGGCGCAGGCCGATGCGTTGGCGCTGCGCGTTGGTGACGTCGAGGTTGGCGTTGTAGGCCTCGACGATGGTCTCCTGCTCGCTCGCGGACGTCTTCGTCAGGAGCCGGTAGTAGCCGACCGCGTTGGGGAACAGCCGGTGGCCGGTGGGGGAGAGGAGCAGGACGCCGGCGAGGACGCCCACCACGAGCCCGAGCCCCAAGAGCGGCCAGCGCAGGCGGCGCGCGCCCCAGCCGGCCGCCGCGATGGCCGCGCCGAGCACCGCCGCCGTGAGCACCTCCATGAGACCGCCGAGCGCGAGCAGGTGGACGAGCACGGGCGTCTGGGCGCGCCAGACCAGGATCGCCGCCAGGCTCGCGGCGGCAGCTACCACGGCGACGAGCCCGCCAGCGCGCGGGCTCCGCAGCGCTACCACCAGAGCAGCAAGGGCGGCCAGGAAGACGACCGCCAAGATCGGCTGTAACGGCGTGAGCCCTAAGAGGGTCGGCCGGATGGTGTCGCGGCTGACGAAGCCGACGGTGGTGGAGAACGGGAAGGCGAGATAGGCGACGATCAGCGCGAGGCTAGCCGTCACCACGAGGCGGCGCATCGAAGCGCGCGCGAACCCGGCCAGCACGGCCACGAGCGCGCCGACCGCCAACGCGCCCCACATCAGTGGACCGCCTTCGTAGGCGAGCTGCACCCTATCGGCAGGCTAGCCATATCAGAGGGCCTCCAACGAGCCCGCGTAGATGCGCGTCTCGAGGTCGTCGTCCAAGCTCGACACGGGTCCGTCGAACACGAGCTTGCCCTTGTTGAAGGCCAACACGCGCTTGGCGTAGCGCTTGGCCAGGTCGAGCACGTGGATGTTGACGAGCACGGTCACGCCCTTCGTCTCGTTGTAGCTGCGCAAGATACCTAGGATCACGTCCGACAGGCGCGGGTCGAGGCTGGCCATGGGCTCATCGGCAAGGATGAGCTGCGGCTCCTGGGCCATGGCGCGCGCTATCGCCACGCGCTGCTGCTGGCCGCCCGAGAGCTGGTCGACCCGGGCGTCCTCCTTGCCGCTCAGGCCCACCTCGCGGATGGCGGACATGGCGAGCTCCTTGTCGGCCTCCGTGTAGAGCGCGAGCAGGCCGCGCCACGTCGGGTGGTAGCCGAGGCGGCCGCTGAGGACGTTGTCCAGGACCGATAGCCTCTGGACGAGGTTGAACTGCTGGAATATGAACCCGACCGTGCGCCGGTAGTGCTGCAGTTGCCTGCCACGCAGCCTCGCGACGTCCTTGGAGCCCACCGTGATGGAGCCCTCGCTCGGGTCGACGAGCCGGTTCAGGCAGCGCAGGAAGGTCGACTTGCCGGCGCCGGACAGGCCGATGACCGCGATGAAGTCGCCGTCCGGCACGCTGACGTTCACGCCGGACAACGCCCGCGTTCCGTCGGGGAAGACCTTGCCGAGGTTAGAGACCTCGATCATCTGATGGGCTGGGTCAGTTGCGGCATGGGATCCGACGCGTGAGAGCGGTCATCGTGTGCGCGTGCCGGCTAGGGTGCGCTGCGGGGTGGGCACCACTTGTCACGACAAGTGGTGCCCA
>CAUJFI010000144.1 GCA_963170125.1 Deinococcota bacterium
GGCCGTCACGACCCCGCCGCGTTCACGATGCGATGGCTCCGGCAGTGGGAGCGGGACTACGCGCTGAACGGCTACACGGCGGCCGCGCGGCCCAAGATCCGCGAGCTCGTCATCGAGCCGTGGCTGCGCGCGAGCGGCGGCCGCCGCCTCGACCTCGACCGCGCGCCGTTCAAGCTGCTGGCGATCGTCAACCGCATGGACCTGCGCCAGCACGAGGGCGCCTCGGTCTCGACCGCCGGCGAGGGCCGCTTCGTCTTCGGCGTGCTCGGCCCCGACGGCAAGCCGCTGCCGCCCATCGCCGGCACCGCCCCCGGCGGCTTCGTCGTGATCTTCGAGTACGAGCTCGTCGCGCGCGACATGGCCGGGCTGCGCGACTGGACGCGCCTCTGGATGGACCTCGGCCGTCAGCGGCTCGGGACCGCCGAGTACAACCGCGCGCTCGAGGGGATCACGCGCCGCTTCACGGACGCCGGCCGCGCCCCGGGCAAGGTCAACGGCAACGCGCTGAACCAGATCCGCACCAACGAGATCTCGCTCGGCCTGCCGTGGGAGCTGCGCGAGTTCACGCTCGACGCCGCCACCGGCCTGCTCGCGCCGCACACCGTGGCGCTGTCGCCGGACATGGCATCGCTCAACGGCACCGAGGCGCTCGCCTCGCTCATCAACGACCACGAGGCGGAGATCCTCGCCGGCACGTTCGACTTCCCGGAGGAGATGGCCGCCGCCACGTCGCCCTCGGGGCCGTTCCAGCTGAGCGACTTCCCCGACGCGGAGGACCGCACGTTCACGGTCGTGCCGTTCTTCCCGCCGTTCGTCGACCTGCCGTGGAGCGCCGATGGCATCCGCAACAACGACGCGCGGCAGGCGTTCGCGCTCAACACGTGCGGCGGATGCCATCGCGTCGAGACCGGCGCGGACTTCGTGCAGGTCGGCTTCCCCGCGGACCACCGGCTGCCGGCCAGCCTCGGCAAGCCGGCGAGCCTCGCCGGCTTCCTGACCGGCACCACGGTGCCCGACCCCGTCGATCCGTCGACGACGCGGACCTTCGGCGACCTCGAGCGCCGGCGCCTCGACCTCGAGGCCCTCGCCGCCGGCCTCGCCCGGCCGGGTGCGCCGCGCCCCCACCGCCCCCGCTTCGTCCACTGAGGCCGCCGCCCGCTACCGGATGCGGCGGCTCAGCGCCTCCCAGCCATCCTCGCCGACACACAACGTGACCTCGCCGCGGAACACGTCGATGAGGCGCAGGCGCGGGCCGCCGGTGGCGTGCTGGCAGTCGGCGCCGTCGAGCTGGTCAGGGCTCTCCTCGTCCATCAGCAGCTCGCCGTCGGAGCGCAGCACCGGGTAGGTGGCGCAGTCGAAGGGCTTCAGGCCGGGGTACGCGAGGCCGAGCGGCTCGTTGGCCATGTGCAGCGCGCAGAGGCGGTCGCCCGGGCGCAGGAAGACGCACGTGTGGCCGTCGGGATCGTCGGGGTCGTCGACGACCGCCGTCGGGATGCCGCGCCCCGAGGGGAAGTCGTCGCTGAGCATCTCTTCGTCGGTCTCGAACCAGGCGTCGGGGTCGTCGCGGTCCGGCGGCAGCAGGGCGGCGACGGTGTCGGCGTGCAGGCGGATGCGGTCCGCGAGCTGCTCGTCGAGCCAGATGCCGTTGGCGCAGCACGCCGCGCGGCACTGGCTCGGCTCGCAGCGCGGGCCGCGCGCGGCGCCGAACATGTTGGCGTTGATCTGGAGACCGGCGACGATGAGGGGCTTCACGGCGCGCAGGGTACCAGCGGGCGGCCGCGCTTGCCAGCGAGGTGGCGCGTCCACTGGCCACCGTCCGCGTCCGCCGGGCATCGCCGCGCGGGCACACCGCTTGCTGTGCGCCGCCGGCGCAAGATTTCGGGGGGAATGAAATGCGGACCCGTTCGACCTGGCCTCTGCTCGCCTGCCTCGCCCTGACGCCCGCCTGCAGCACCGATGGCGGCAGCGACGCGGCGCCGGCCGACCTCGAGGAGGAGCTGGTCGTCGTCGAGGACGGCAAGGCCGACAACTACTACTCGGACGTCGCCGCCGAGTACGAGGTCAGCGGCCGCCTCGTCGTGCCGATGAGCGAGGCGGACTTCGCCGACGAGGCCCGCCGGGGCGCGCTCGTCACGAACCGGCTGACGGCGTTCGGCCTGTATCTCACCACCTACCTCACCGACAAGTTCCGCGGCATCGACAGCAACAACGACGGGGAGATCAGCGAGAGCGAGGTCTTCTTCCGCAACGACGGCTACGGCGGCTTCCACGCGATGGTGCGCAACTTCAGCGTCGAGGCGCTGGACGTGGCCGCCGACGGCCAGGGCGCCTACGTCGTGTCGTTCACCATCGACGTCGCCGGCCCGCGCAACCTGCTCTCCCTGCTGCCGCGCGCCGAGAACACCGTCGGCGACCTCACGTTCGAGCTGAAGGTGCCCAAGCACGCGACGGTCGACCCCGAGTCGGTCCCGCGCGGCGAGATCCGCAACTTCGACCCGGGCAAGTACCAGGGCGAGCTCGAGACGGTGCTCTGCGCCATCCGCCCGCACGTCGAGGTGGCCAACGCCTTCCCCGCCTTCGACGCGTTCATGGCCGACGGCGTCTTCGACATCACGATGTTCTACGGCTACGACTACAACGAGGCCCGCTACGACCTGATCGAGGCCCGCGAGGGCTTCGATCAGCTGGTGGGCCTCGGGTTCACGGCGCCCGTGTCCTCGTTCGAGGCGCTGAAGGCCGACAGCGGGCCGTTCAAGCTGCAGGCGAAGGCCGACGGCCGCGAGGTGACGTTCGAGGTGCGCCTCTTCCACGCGGACATGTTCCAGACCGACCGCAAGGGACAGCACGACCTCGCCGTCTCCGAGCTCGTGACGCGCGACGTCTTCTTCTACAACGGCCACGCCGGCCCGTACTTCGGCTTCTACCTCGACGCCGCCTACGCGGCGACGGTGGGCTACCAGGAGCTGGCCTCTGCGCCCTTCGGCGACAAGCAGCAGCTCGTGCTCGCGCAGGGATGCCAGACGTACTCGCAGTATGCCGACATGATGTATGCCAGCCCGGCGAAGAGCGAAGACAACCTCGATGTCATCACGACCGTGAACTACTCGTACGGTCGCGGCACCGACCAGCTCCTGGCGAGCCTGCTGAAGGTCGATCGCTTCCGCCGCCACCAGCCGGTCGACTACTACACGCTCGTCGGCGATCTGAACGCCGACTGGACGAACCGCGCCTATGAGGTGTTCTACGGCGTGATGGGCATCGACGGGAACACGCGCCTG
>CAUJFI010000145.1 GCA_963170125.1 Deinococcota bacterium
GTGGCCATGAACGCCGGCACGCGTTTCGGCGAGATGTCCGGCGTGGTCGTAGCCGCCGAACTGTTCGCCGACGGTGGCCTCGAGGTGGTGCCGGCGGCCGAGCTGGGCTTCACGTACCGCCACACGGACCTGCCGGCCGGGGCCGTCGTCACGCGCGCGCTGCTGCGCCTGACGCCGTCCACGCCCGCGGCCGTGGCCGCGGCGACGGCCGCGGTCGACGCTGCCCGGGCAGGGCAGCCGAAGGTCAAGTCCGCCGGCTGTGCGTTCAAGAACCCGGGGGGTGCTTCGGCCGGCAAGCTCATCGACGAGGCCGGCCTCAAGGGCCTGCGCGTCGGCGACGCCATGGTCTCGTTCGAGCACGGCAACTTCATCGTCAACGTCGGCGACGCAACGGCCGCGGACGTGACCGCCCTCCTCGCCGAGGTGCGCTCGCGCGTGCCCGTGCCCCTCGAGCTGGAGTGGCGGCGCTGGGGGTTCTGACGTGCGGCGCTTCGGTCTGGCCCTGCTCGTCCTGCTGGCGGCACTCGTCATAGCGAGCCTCTTCGTGCCGAAGGTCGCCGTCGTGGTGGTGGAGGGCAACGTCCATCACGACGCCGCCGCCGTCCAGCGCCTGGCCAACGTCGCGGCGGGCGACCCGTTCCTCTGGGTGACGGCGACCCGGGTGCGCGCACTCGGCGAAGACCCGTGGGTCCTCAACGTCGTCGTGGTCCGGCAGTGGCCCGACCGGGTGACCATCGGCATCCGGGAACGGACCCCGGCCCTGACCGACGGCGCGACCACGTGGGCCGACGATGGTACAGTCCTAAGCGGCGCGACCCCGGCGGAGACGACGGGGCTGCCGAGGCTCGAAGGCTGGGGTCCAGGGCGCGTGGAAGAGGCGCTGGTGCTCCTGAGGCTGCTGCGGCCCTTCGGTGTGCTGGTGATAAGCTACTCGCCGGAAGGGTTCGACATCCTGATGGATGGTACGCGGCTGTTCACGCCGAGTGCAGAGGCTCTGCGCGAGCATTGGGCGGCATTCGTAAGCCACCGTGGGGGCCGCATGGCGGTTTACCCCTGGGGAGTGAGCAAGGCACATGAGTGACGAACGCATCATCGTCGGGCTCGACATAGGCACCACCAAGATCTGCACCGTCATCGGTGAAGTCGCCTCTGACGGCGTTCTCGACATCATCGGCGAGGGCACGGTGCCTTCCGACGGCCTGCGCAAGGGCGTCGTCGTCAACCTGGAGCGCACCATCGCCGCCGTACGGCAGTCGGTGGCGGCCGCACAGCGCGTCGCCGGGGTCGAGGTGCACTCGGCCTGGGTAGGCGTGGCGGGCAGCCACCTCAAGGCGCTGACGAGCCACGGCATGACCGCCATCCGCCGCGGGTACGACGTTACGAGGACGGACATCGACCGCACGATCGAGAACGCCCGCGCCGTGCCGCTCGAAGCGAACATGGAGATCCTCCACGTCATCCCGCAGGAGTACGTGGTGGACGGCAACGACGGCATCAAGGACCCGCTCGGCATGTCGGGGGTGCGCCTCGAGGTCGACGTGCACATCGTGGCCGGCGCCCAAGGCCCGCTGCAGAACCTCAAGCGCTGCGCTACGGACGCGGGCGTCGAGGTCGACGGTCTGGTGGTACAGGCGCTGGCTTCCGGCCTCGCCGTCCTCAACCGCGGCGAGCAGGAGCTGACCACGCTCCTCATCGACATCGGAGGCGGCACGACGGACATCGGAGTCTTCCGGCGCGGCACTCTCGCGCACTCCGCCGTCATCCCGCTCGGCGGCGACCACATCACGCAAGACATCAGCCAGCTCCTGCGCATACCGCCGGACGAGGCCGAGCGCGTCAAGCGCCGCTACGGCGTGGCCCTGCCGGAGCTGGCCGACCGTGACGTCGAACTGGAAGTCGCCAACCCCAGCTACACGGCGAGCATCTCGACGTTCGAGCTGGCGCAGGTCATCCGCCCCCGCGTGGTCGAGATCCTAGACATGGTGCGCTCCGACATCGAGCAGCGCATGGGCGCCCTCGAACTCCTGGCCGGCAACGTCGTCATCACGGGCGGCGCCTCGCTCATGCCCGGCGTCGAGCAGGTGGCCAACGACCGCTTCAGGCTCCCCGTCCGCATCGGTAAGCCCGACGGCGTGAGCGGCCTCTCGGACGTGGTGGCCAGCCCGGCTCACGCCACGGCCGTCGGACTGGTACGGTACGGGATGGCGCACGGCCCCATCCTTGCCCCCGTGGTCCGCCGGCAGCGCTCGACAGCGAGCGAGGCCGTGGAGACCGAGAACTTCTTCGGGCGCGTACGCAAGATCCTCAAAGACTTCTTCTGAGGTCGGCAACGGAAAGGCGGGCTAAGGCGATGTACAACGTGGACAACGCAATCATCCGGGTGATCGGATTGGGCGGCGGGGGCAACAACGCGGTCAACCGCATGATCGAGACGGGGCTGCGCGGGGTGGAGTTCGTCGCCGCGAACACCGACGCGCAGGTGCTCGCCACGTCGCTCGCCGACGTGCGCATCCAGATGGGCGACCACCTGACCAAGGGGCTCGGCGCCGGCGCCAACCCCGAGGTCGGCGAGAAGGCCGCCATCGAGGACCGCGACCGCATCGCGGAGGCGCTCCGCGGCTCCGACCTCGTCTTCATCACGGCGGGCATGGGCGGCGGCACGGGCACCGGCAGCGCGCCCATCGTCGCCGAGGTCGCCCGCGAGCTCGGGGCCCTCGCCATCGCCGTCGTCACGTCGCCCTTCCAGATGGAGGGCCCGCGACGCATGGCGCAGGCGCAGGAAGGCCTGAGGCGCCTGGAGGACAAGGTCGACGCCCTCATCGTCGTCGAGAACCAACGCCTCCTCTCCGCGCTCGACCGCAAGGTGCGCCTCCAGGACGCCTTCCGCGTGGCCGACCGCGTCTTGTACCACGGTGTCCGCGGCATCTCAGACGTCATCAACGTGCCCGGCCTCATCAACGTCGACTTCGCCGACGTCAAGGCGCTCCTCCAGGGCGCCGGCACCGTGCTCATGGGCATCGGCGCCGGTCGCGGCGAGAACCTCGCCGACGACGCTGCCGAGAGCGCCACGCACTCTCCCCTCCTCGCCCGCGGGGTCGAGGGCGCGCGCAACCTCCTCATCAACATCACGGGCTCCGAGAGCCTCGCCCTCTTCGACGCCCACGAGATCGTCAACAAGATCAGCGAGGCCACGGAAGTCGACGAGCCCAACGTGCTCTTCGGGATCACGTTCGACGAGGACGCGGGCGACGAGGTGCGCGTCACCGTCATCGCCGCCGGCTTCGACCAGGCCCCGCAGACGCGCATCCTGCGTCCGACGCACCTGCGCGGCGGGCTCGGCGGCGCCAACAAGACCTACGACCCGAGCAACTTCGACATCCCGGCTTTCCTCAGGTACAACCCTGACGCCAACGACAACTGAAGAGCGCGCCGGGCGGGTCCGCATGCGTGATGTGAAGTTCCGCGGCAGGCTGTTCACGACCGCCGTCTTGGACGGGCGGTGGGAGGTCGTGGAGCATCCCGACGCCGTGGCGATCGTCGTGGCCCGCGGTCGCGAGGTGCTCGGCGTGCGCCAGGTGCGACCGGCCATCGGCGCGACGACGTGGGAGATACCGGCCGGCCTCATCGAGCCCGGGGAGGCGCCCGAGAGGGCGGCCGCGCGCGAGCTCGCCGAGGAGGTCCAGCTCGGGGGCGAGCTGACGCTCGTCTCGCGCCTCTACTGCTCGCCCGGCTTCAGCGACGAGCAGGTGTACCTCTACGAGCTCACGAACGTCCGCCAGGCGAGCGGCACGCCGGACGAAGGCGAGGTGCTCACCAGCGAGTGGCGCGACGCCCTCGAGGTGTGGCGCAGCGTGCTGGCGGGCGCCGAGGCGACGTCGGGCGTCACGCTGCTCGGGCTGAGGCACGTCCTGGCGCGCGTCGGCACCCCCGTGTGACGCACGCCGCCCTGACCGACGTCGCCCCCAGGGGCGCGGTGCTCAGCATCGGCAACTTCGACGGCGTGCACCTCGGCCACAGGCTCCTCCTCGGCCGCATGCGCGAGGTGGCGCGCGAGCGCGGCGTTCCCAGCGTCGTCGTCACGTTCTTCCCACCCGCTCGCGTCCTCTTCGGCGGCGGCCAGTACCTCATGACGCCGGCCGAGAAGCTCATCGCGTTGCAGGAGTACGAGCCGGACGTCGTCGTCAGCATCCCGTTCGACCGCGACTTCGCCGAGACCGACAAGGACGCATGGCTGGAGGAGCTGGCCGCCCTCGAGCCGAGCCTCATCGTCGTGGGCCAGGACTTCCGCTTCGGCAAGGGCCGCGCCGGCGGGCTCGGCGACCTGCGGCGCGTCGCCGCCGCGCTCGAGGCCTTCCCCCTCCTGGAGGTCGGCGGCGCCGTCGTGAGCTCCTCTCGGGTGCGCGAGCTTCTCGGCGCGGGCGACGTGTCCGGCGCGGGCCGGCTCCTCGGCACCCCCTACCTGGTGCGCGGCGTCGTCACGCGCGGTCAACGGCGCGGCCGTCAGCTCGGCTTCCCGACCGCCAACCTGGCCGTACCCGCCGGGAAGGCCCTACCGCTGGGCGTCTTCGCCGTGAGGGTCGAGGCTGACGGACG
>CAUJFI010000146.1 GCA_963170125.1 Deinococcota bacterium
GCCCGTTTGTTTGCACCACCCCCATGTTTTCCGCCGGGGCTCGCGGCGTCGACCTTGGTGTTCCTCGACTCGTCACCCCCGCCCGCGCCGCAGCTAACGAGAACGTCAGCGCCCAGGCGTCACCGCCCGCTTCATGGCCCCGGCACTCGCCGCCGTGCGCGCCTGCTCGAGGATCCTTACGAGGACCGACCCGGAGGCGAGATCGAGCACCCCAGGCTCGCGCAGCTGCTCGAGGGCCAGTTCGAAGCGCTTGAAGCCGCCGGCGGTCTTGACGAACGCTTCCAGAGCCGCGTCGACGCCCACGCCCTCGTCCGGGCCGGACGCGACGTAGGCGGTGGTGAGCCCCTGCTGGACGGACCGGAGGTCCATGACGAGCCCTACGAGCGCCACCTGCTCCCACTGGCCGGTACTCGGCAAGGACTCGATGGCCTCGCGCAGCCAGCCGAGCGAGAGCCGCTCGCCGAGCTGGTAGAAGCGCTGCGCCGCGTGCCCGAGGGGCACACCCGTGTCGGACGCGATGTCGACGATCCTCAACGAGTCGGCGAGGTAGTCGAAGCCCGTTACCAGCTCGGCGTCGGCGGTCTCGAAGCCCTGTTCGACGAGGTCGGCGACGGCCGCGTCGTAGCGGTCGCGCTCCGCTTCCGGCAGGCGCTCGACCAAGGCGCCCCGGAGCTCGGCAAGCGGTGGGCGGTAGGCGGTGACGGCCCCGTCGAAGCCACCGTGCCCGACGTCGTTGAAGAGCATCCACCCGACGACGCTCTCGACGGCAGCCACGAGCTGCTCGAGCGCGGAGTAGTACGCCTCTGCCGGCACGTCCGCCGCCCGGGCGTCCAGGTGGGCGCGGACCGCGTTAGCGTCGAGGAGCTCGAGCGCGAGCAGGGTGGCGCGCACGACCTCGATGGGCGTCGCGCCGTTCTGGCGCATGGCCTTGTGCACGAACGCGAGGCCGAGTTCGTCCACCAGGGTGTTGGTGAGTACGGTGGCGACGATCTCGCGGTGCAGCCGGTGCTGAGCGATCGCCTCGGGGAAGCGCTCGCGCACCGCGGCGGGGAAGTACTCGAGGAGGTAGTGCTGCAAGCGCGGCTCGCTCGGGAGGTCGGTCTCGAGGAGGCGACGGTAGAGGCCCATCTTCACATAGGCGAGCATCACTGAGAGCTCGGGGCGGGTGAGCCCCTGCCCCGTCCGGCGCCGCTCATCGAGCTGGCGGGCGGTCGGGAGCTTCTCGACGTGCGGGTTGAGCCCGGAGTTCTCGACGAGGTAGTCGAGGAGGGAAGAGTACAGCCCCATGTCCTCCCTGCTCGCGCGTTGGGCGAGGCTGAGGGCGAGGGGCTGCGCGCGGTTATGCGCGAGCACGAGCCGCGCCACGTCGTCGGACATGGCCTTCAGGAGCTCGTCCCGCTCCGCCAACGCCACGGCACCCGCGGCCACGAGCGGCTGGAAGAGGATCTTGATGTTGACCTCGTGGTCGGAGGTGTCCACGCCGGCGCTGTTGTCGATGGCGTCCGTATTTATCCGGCCGCCGGCGAGCGCGTACTCGATGCGTCCGAGCTGCGTGAAGCCGAGGTTCCCACCCTCGCCGACGACCGTCGCGCGGAGCTCCGTCCCGTCGATGCGCACGCCGTCGTTCGCCGAGTCCCCGACCTCGGCGTTGCGCTCGCTCGACGACTTGACGTACGTGCCGATCCCGCCGTTCCAGAGGAGGTCGACCTCCATGCGCAGGACGGCCCTGATGAGGGCCTGGCCGCTCAGGGCGTCGTCGCTCACCCCGAGCATGCGCTTGACCTCCGGGCTCAAGGGGATGGACTTCGCCGAGCGCTCGAACACGCCGCCACCGCGGCTGATCTTCGTGGCGTCGTAGTCGGTCCAGGTGGAGCGGGGGAGCTCGAAGAGCCGCCGGCGCTCGGCGAAGGAGGCCCGCGGGTCGGGGTCGGGGTCGAGGAAGACGTGCAGGTGGTTGAAGGCGGCCTGCAGCCGGATGCGGTCCGTGTAGAGGAGGCCGTTGCCGAACACGTCGCCGGACATGTCGCCGATGCCGGCGACCGTGAAGGTGTCCTTGAACACGTCGAGGTCGAGCTCGGCGAAGTGGCGCTTGACGGCCTCCCAGGCGCCGCGCGCCGTTATACCCATGCCCTTGTGGTCGTAGCCGGCGGAGCCGCCGGAGGCGAAGGCGTCGCCCAGCCAGAAGCCGTACTCGGCGGCCGTGGCGTTGGCCAGGTCGGAGAAGGTGGCCGTGCCCTTGTCGGCGGCGACGACAAGGTACGGATCTGGCTCGTCGTAGATGACGAGGCCCTCGGGGTGCACGACCTCGCCGGCGACGAGGTTGTCGGTGAGGTCGAGTAGACCGCGGATGTACGTGCGGTACTGGGCGCGCACGAAGTCACGGAGCTGGTCACGGTCGGTCGGCGCCCCTTTGATGACGAAGCCGCCCTTCGAGCCGACGGGGACGATCACGGCGTTCTTCGTCGTCTGGGTCTTCAGCAGGCCGAGGACCTCGGTGCGGAAGTCGTCCGGCCTGTCCGACCAGCGGATGCCGCCGCGGGCGACCTTGCCGCCGCGCAAGTGCGCGCCCTCCACGAGCGGCGCGGACACGGCGATCTCGAACATCGGACGTGGCTCCGGCATGGCGCCGACCTTGGCGGAGTCGAGCTTGAAGCTGATGCGCTCGAGCCCAAGGAAGTAGCTCGTGCGCACCGTGGCGGCCATGAGGTCGAGGAGGCCGCGCAGGGCGCCGTCCTCGGCGAGCGACGAGACCTCGCCCAGGGAGTCGATGACGGCCTGGTGCGCGCTCCGGGCTGCCCGCTCACGTTCGGCGGAGTGGGCCCCCGCTCCGCCCGCGACGGCGGGGTCGAAGCGGGCTTCGAAGTAGCGCATCAGGAGCGCGGCCACGCGTGGGTGGGCGAGGAGGGCGGCGCTCACGAACGAGCGGCTCGTGACCAGGTTAACTTGCGCGTAGTACATCTGGTAGGCGCGCAGGAGCGCGACCTGCCTGGCGCTCAGGCGCGCGCGCAGCACCAGTCGGTTCAGCTCATCGTTCTCGACCTCGCCGGCCAGGAGCCCTTCGAGGGCGTCGACCAGCCCGCCCTTCTCGGCCTCGACGTCGAACTCGCCGCCGGTGGCGTTCACGACCGTGTAGACGTCGACCCCGCGCGACTCGCCGTCCACGTGCAGGTTGTACGGGTACTGCTCGATGACCCGCAGCCCCACGTTCTCCAGGAGGGGCAGCACATCGGAGAGGGCGAGGCCGTGGCCGCGGTGGTAGACGCGCAGGAGGGCCTGGGCGGCGTCGGCCGTGCTGGACGCCACGGGCGCCGGCGCCAGGTCGACGACCCGCGGCCGCTCCGCGAGGCGCTCGAGGTGCTCGATGTCCGCGACGGCCTGCTCCGGCGCCACGGTCGCCCTGAACCGTTCGTCGAACACCCGGGCGTAGCGGGCCGAGAGCGTGCGCCCGGCGTTCTCGCCGTGGGCCGTCACGAGGAGCTCGCGCAGGGCCTCGGACCACGAGCGCGAGAGGCGCTGGACCTGGCGCTCGAGGGCCTTGACGTCGAGGTCGGCGAGGCGCGCGTCCGTCACGAAGTAGAAGTGGAAGCGGGCGTGCTCGTCGTCCTCGCCGATGGCGAGGCGGGAGTCGATGCGCTTGGCCGCCAAGGCCTCCATGAGGTAGCCCTGCACGGCCCGGCGCACATCGTCGGAGAAGCCCTCGCGCGGCATGACGACCATGGCCGCCAGACCGCGGCCGAGCGGGTCCTCGTGCAGCGTGAGCCTCGCGGTTGGGTCCTGGCCGACGCGCATGATGGTGCGGATGTCGGCGTGGACCTGGTCGCTGTCCAGCCAGAAGAGCTCCTCGCGCGGCAGGCCGTTGAAGGCGGCCACGATCGCCTTGTAGTCGTGTGAGCCGGGGATGGCCTGGTCGCGCTCCAGGACGCTCCGCAGCTTGCTGCGCAAGATGGGTACGTCCTCGACGGGGGCGGCCAGGCCCTTCGTGGTGAAGAGCCCGACGAAGCGCTGCTCGCCCACCACGACGCCCGCCTCCGAGAGCCGCTTCACGCCGATGTAGTCCATGCGCCTGGCGCGGTGCACGGTCGCTTCCGAGTTCGCCTTGGTAACGAGGAAGAAACGGCCGCCGGTCACGCGCTCCCTGAGGGCGGTGGGCAGCTCGTCCAGCGGGACGGGCGTGCTGTAGGCGCTGCTGGCGACCTTGCGCAAGACTCCCAGGCCGCTGTCGCCGACGAGGCCGAGGGCGGGGCGCTCCTGGGCGTCGACGATCTCGTACTCACGGTAGCCGAGGAACACGAAGTTGTCGTCCTCGAGCCAGTCGAGGAAAGCGGCGTCCTCGTCGCAGTCCTGCGCGCCGAGCGCGGCGGCCGCGGCGCGCTGCGCGCCGCTCAGGGAGCGCAGGTAGTCGGCCACGGCGCGGCTACGCTCGAGCAAGGCCCGGTAGTCGTCTGTTGCGAGGATGACGTCGCCGAGCACGTCGCGCACGCCTTGCGCCGCGGCGTCGAGGGTCGCCTGGCCAAGGCCCGCGTCGAGCAAGTAGACCTCGAAGGCCTCGCGCCGGGTGCTCGAGCCGGCGGCGCCTTGGCCGAGGTCGACGATGGAGCCGTCCGCGGCACGGCTGACAAGCACGGTGGGATGGAGCTTGTCGGCGACCGCGAGGCCGCGCCTGCGCAGCTCGGCCTGCACGGAGTCGACGATGAACGGCCGGTCCTTGAGCGCGAGCATGAGGACGGAGTACGGGCGGGGGGCGGACCCCGCGATACCGTCCGGCGCGAACGCCGTTACCGCGAGGGGGGCGGTGCCAAGGGCGTCGAGGAACGCCAGACCCTTGCGCGCCAACGAGCTCATGGCCTCCGGACCGATGAGCGCGATGAGCCCGGCGTCCGCCTTCTCGTAGAGCGCGGCGGCGAAGCGCTCGAGCCGGTGGTCGCCGGCCCCCGCCAACGTCGCCAAGTACTGTTCCAAGGTAAGAGACATGCTCGTCTGCCTTCCGCGGGCGTGCCGGCGTCTTCGAGCGCCGCGCCCCATGTGATCACCTAGTCAGGCCAAGATACCGCCGAACCGATGCTATGGCACGGGCGGTTCGTGGGCGAGCGAAACAACCCCATCCGCGCCGCCGGCGCGTGCCGTCGACGTCGGGCCGCGGACTATACTGCCCGGGTGATGCTTCTCCTCGCGGCCGCGCTGGTCGCGCTCGACCAGTTGAGCAAGGCCTGGGTGGTCGCCACCCTCCCGAGAGACGGCACGGAGATCCCGCTCGCCCTCGGCTTCGGTATCACCCACACGCGCAACGGCGGCGCCGCCTTCGGCATGCTGCAGGACCTCGAGATCAAGCTCGGGGGGCTCACCATCGACGGCACGCTCCTCCTCGGGCTCCTCTCGGCCGCGGTGTCCGTGGTCCTCGGCGTCTACCTGTGGCGCAGCGCCAAGCGCCTTCCAACGCTCCTGAAAGTGACCCTGGCCCTCGTCCTGGCTGGCGCGGCAGGCAACATGCTCGACAGGTTGCGCCTCGGCTACGTCGTCGACTTCGTGCACTTCAAGGTGGGCAGCTTCGACTTCCCCGTCTTCAACGTCGCCGACGCCTGCGTGGTCATCGGCGCGCTCCTGCTCTTCGTCGGCAGCCTCGGCGGCGAGCCGCGCCACGATGCCCGCAAGGACGTCAAGCGCGCTCCGGCACCCCGTGACCACCGCCTCGACGAGCTGCCCGAGGTGCCGCCCCTCGGCGCCGGGGCGCAACAACAGGGCGACGCCTCCACCCCCAACACCTGAGGGCGGGTCCGAGGCCCGCCCCGGCACTCCGCGTCAGCGGGCCCCGCGCGCACGCCATGCGACGTCCGCGTTCGCGACGTCCTCGGCTCCGTCGGCCGGGTACGGCTCGAGCTCGTCCGGGTCGTGGTCGGCGTACCAGGCCTGCGCGAAGAACGGCTCCAGCGCCGCCCGGCGACCGCCGTCCCACGTCCCCAGGCAGCGCGGGCACCAATGACCGCCGCGCAGGACCGTGCTGGGGCGCGCCTCGAACTCGTGGTCGGAGCCGCAGCGCCAGGCGCAGCGTTCGTGCCAGCCGACGAGCCCCTCGCCATCCGCGCCTTCGTCGAGCGCCCCCTCCTCGCCCACGCCCCCCACCGCTCCGAGCCACTCGCCCCCGCGGAAGGCCGCCGCCAGCCTCAGGTCGTCCCGGGCCAGGTCCTCGACCCCCTCCGGGTAGCCGTGGTCGAAGCGCGTCCACGGACCGTCATCGTCGATAGAGTCGCTCAAGCCGCCGGCGGGGATGGCTTCGTAGGCGGCGTAGCCACCGAAGAAGGCCCGCACGCGCGCGTCGTTGCGCGTGAGGTACCACCGTCTGGGGCTGTTGGCATGCCCCCGCGCCAGACGCTCGAACCGGTCGTGGACCATCCTCTCGCTCAGGCGTCGAACGGCCGGCAGGCGCGCGCATAGCCACGCGAGGAGCTTCATGCCGGGCGCCATGCTCGCACGGAGGGCGGCGGCGTGGCTCGCAAGATCGTCACGCTGGTAGCGCAGGTAGCGCTCGGTGACGTCCGAGTCATCGTAGTACTGCAAGTGGAAGTTCCTGAGGCCGAACCAGTTCTCCTCCATGCAGCGGCCGACGTCGAGGCCCATGAGGCCGTAGGCGGCCCCGAGGTAGGCGCGCGCGGTCGTCCGCATGCCCTGGCCGCCCCCGACGTTGTAGGCGCGGCGCCAGAACGTTCGCTCGTGCCGCAGCTCGAGGCAGTTGGCCATGGCGAGGCCGGCGTCGCGGTCCGTCACGTTCTCCATGCGCGTGTCGAGCGGCATGTGGAAGGCGATGGGGTCGAACAGGCCCATGAGGTCGGCGTGGTCCGTCGGCATGATGAACGACATGCGCAGGGAGACCCACCGCTCGAGCGGCGACTCCATCACGCGCCGCTCGCCGGCGATCTTCGAGAGGGCGTACTCGTCGTACACGGACGGGTTCATGGGGTCGCCGACGCGTCCGACGTACGTGCCGGGGGCGCCGGCGCGTCCGGTCGCCGGGCGGTTGCCCGTCTGTGCGACCGAGCCGGTGTGCACGTAGCCGATGCGCCTCGCCCCGTCCGGTTCGTCGCAGATCGCGGCCAGCACGTTGCCGACGGCCAGGTCGTTCACGGCCCAGGCGACCTCGGGTCGGTAGTCGGCCTGTGGCGAGATGTAGGCCATCGTGTTGAGCACCCAGTCCGCGCCCCTCACCGCCTCCCGCACCGTCGCCGCGTCCGTGGCGTCGCCCCATACGACGCGCACGCCCCTGCCCTCCGCTATCCCGGCCCGGCGCGAGGTGTCGATGCCCGCCTCGCGCAACCCGCGCGCCAGGCGCATCACCCGGGCGTCGCCCGGGAGCAGCAGCAGCGTGAGGTCGTAACGTTCCGCCCGGCGGCGGAGCTCCTCGAAGACTTGGGAGCCCATCGTGCCGCTGGCGCCGAAGAGGGTGACGCGCTCCTTCACGCCCGACCGCCCATCTGACCTGGCGCCGGGCGGTCGGTCCCGCCGCACGGCGGGCGCACCGTCACCGAGGACCTGCATGCCCGGCGTGGCGGCACCGCTTTCACCTGCGCGCCAGCAGGAAGCGCTCCCTGCCCGCGAGGTCCGGCTCCAGGCGCACGCCTTCCCACCCGCTCAACCGCTCCGCCAACCCGCGCACGTTGCGTGGGTCGAGCTCTAGCGCCAAGAGCGCCCCTCGCGGCAACGTCAGCCACGCCTGGTCGGCGAGGCGCGCGGCGATGGCGAGGCCGCCGTCCGCGGCGAACAGCGCGCCGGGAGGGTCGGCGGCGGCCTCAGGCTGCAGCGCCACCCGGTCGCTCTCGGGCAGGTAGGGCAGGTTAGCCGCCAGGACGGCGGCACGCCGCGCCAGGGCGGCGACCTCCTCGTCAGCCAGCAGGTCCGAGCGGAGGAAGCCGACGGCGAGGCCGAGCCTCGCGGCGTTGCCGCGCGCCACGGCGAGCGCGTCCTCCGAGACGTCGGTGCCCCACACTTCCGCGCTCGTTAGCTCCGCCTTGAGGGCGAGCGCGATGGCGCCGCTGCCCGTGCCGACGTCCAGGACCGTCGCGGGCGCCGGTCCTGCGTCGGCGAGCCCGTCCGCCAGTTCCCGGAGGACGAGCTCGACGAGCCGCTCCGTCTCGGGCCGCGGCACGAGCACGCGCGCGTCCACGGCAAGCTCGAGCCCGTAGAAGTGCGCGACCCCGAGGACGTGCTGCAGCGGCACGCGTGCCGCGCGCTCCTCGACGAGGCCGGCCAGCCGCGCGGCGGTCGCCTCGGGCACGGCGGACGCGCCCGTCAGGAGGAGGGTACTACGACTCAGTCCGGAGGCTGCTTCCAGGAGCCGCCACGCGTCGTGCTCAGGGCTGGGGACGCCGGCGGCCGTCAACCGCGCCGCCGCTTCGGCGTGAGCTTGCAGGATGCTGCGCAATTGGGTGCGGGGTCACGCCTCAGGCGGGCCTGACCACCACGCGCCTCTCGCTGCCCTCGCCGCGCGACTCCGTGCTTACCCCGGGCTCCTCGGCCAGGCACATGTGCACTACCCGGCGCTCGGCCGCGCTCATGGGTTCGAGCTCGACCGGCATGCCGCCCTTGCGCACCCTGGCCGCGGCCTGCAAGGCCTCCTTGCGCAGCCGCTCGTCGCGACGGCGCTTGTAGCCGCCCACGTCGACGTTGACGCGGATGCGGCCGCTCTCGTCACGGTTGACAACGGCGTTCGTCAAGTACTCGAGCGCCGCGAGGGTGCGCCCGTTGCGCCCGATGATCTTGCCCGGGTCGCCGCCGTAGACCTCCGCCTGGATCTCTTCGTCCGACACCTGGTTGACCTCGACCGCGTAGGCCGGGTCGATGTTGAGGAGCAGGTTGACGAGGAACGCCTCGGCGCGCTCCAACGGCTCGCCTTGGACGATGGGGCCGGCATCGACGACCTGCTCGTACTCCTCCTCGGCGGTGAAGCGTGCTACCTGGCCTTCTTCCGCGTCCTCCCCATCGACATCGATGCCGATGCCTTCGAGGTACTTGTCGAGATCCGAGTCACTCATCTATGGCCTCACTTGGAGCGCTTGGCCGGCGCCGCGACGACTGGCGCGGGCTGACCGCGGCTCAGCAACCAGTACTGGATGACCTGCACCAACATGGATACCACATAGTAGACGAGCACCCCGGCCGGGAAACCGACGATGATGAACACGAAGACCACGTTGATGATGAGCGACTGGCGCAGCATCTGAGGGTTGCCGCGGGCGGAGAAGTATGACGTCGCGATCATGACGGCCACGTACAGGATCGGGAGGATGTAGAAGGGGTCGGCCTGACCGAGGTCGGGCAGCCACAGGAACCCCTCGTTGAACTCGAAGTTCACGAACACGCGCCACAAGATGATGAAGAGGGGCATCTGGACGATGATCGGCAGACAGCCGCCCGCCGGGTTGACGCCCGCCTCGCGGTAGAGCGCCATCGTCTCCTGCGTGAGCTTCTCGCGATCGTCCTTGTACTTCTTCTGCAGCTCTTGCAGCTTCGGCTGCAGGCGCTGCATGCCGAACATCGACTTCGTCTGGGTGCTGATGAGGGGCCAGATGAGCGCCCTGAAGAGGAGCGTCAGGACGATGATCGAGAGGCCCCAGCTCGGCACGTACTGGTGCACGAACTCGAGGATGCGGACGACTATGAGCGACAGCCGCCCGAGAATGTTCGGGTTGAAGAGCCCTGGCAGCTCCAGGTACTGCTCCTGGCTGTAGCGCACGAGCTCGTTGTGGCCGGGGTAGAGGCCGAGGTCGAACGTGTACGCCGCGCCGGCAGCCGCGCCCACCTGGGCCTGGAAGGCGATGCGGTTCGGGCGCATGTAGGTGGCGGACACGCCCGCGCTGCCCGGCGCCGGCCGCATGACGAGGGCGAAGTCGCGGTTGTTGTTGTTCACCTGCAGCGAGGCGTAGGTCGGGTCGGGGAACGCCTGCTCGCTCGGGTTGAGCGTGAACGAGTCGCCGTGGCCGATCTTGACCACCGGCGCCGCGGTGCGCCCGATGCCTGGCACGACGAGCTGGAGCGTGCTCGGGGCGTCCGCCCCGTCGACGCGCCGCGCGGTCAACTCGACCCCGATCGTGTCGACGCCGCTCTGCAGGGTCAGGGTGCGCTCCACCTCGAAGCCGCCGACGCGCGCCGTGAACGTGCCGACGAGGAGCCCCTCGTCGCCTTCGCGCCAACTGCCGGCCACGTCGGTCGGCGTGGCGTACGCGCCGTCGACCAGGAGCGCGAGGCCGGGCACCTCCGACTCGAACGGGATGAGGTTGAACCGAGCGTCGATGCTGTAGTCGCCCAGGCGCTGGCCGCGCTGCTGCTTGCCGAAGGCGGCGACGAGCTGGCCGGCGCCGTCGAACACGTAGTCGACGCCCTTGCTCGTGATCAGGGTGAGGTCCTGCCCGTCCTCGCAGAAGAAGGACGGCGTCTGGGTGGAGCAGGTGGCGGTTATCTTCTCGGCGCCGCGGAAGTCGGCCTCACGGAAGGCTGTCGCAGCCAGTTCGACGCGCGCGCTCGCGAACGTCGAGAAGAGGAGCGCCGCCATGAGCGCTACCGGCCGCAGTCTGTTGACGCGTTTCAAGGGGCCTCCGTGTGGACGTCGGTACGCTCCAACGCCTGTGGGTCGAGTTCGGAGCCCGGCCTGCGCCGGGGCGGCACCGGGTCGTAACCGCCCGGGTGGAACGGATGACAGCGGAGCACGCGCTTGAGGCCGAGCCAACTGCCGCGTATCACGCCGTGGCGCTCGATGGCCTCGATGGCGTACGCGCTGCAGGTGGGGTGGAAACGGCACGACGGCGCGCCCTTCAGCGGGGAGAGGTAGCGCTGGTAGGCCCTCAGTGGCCAGATGGCCGCGTCCTTGGCCAGACGCCCGAGAGAGGCGCCGCCGAAGTGGGCATCGCCCCTCATCGGAGCCCGGCGCGCTCGAACGCGCTCGTGAGCGACCGCTTCAAGTCGTGGTAGTCGGCGGCGGCGGCCGACGGCCTCGCGATGACGAGGAGGTCGAACGACGGCACCGAGGCCGCGTGGGCCGGTTCGCGCAAGGGTTGTCTGAGGAGCTCGCGGACGCCTTCACGCAGCCGACGCCTGACCCGGTTACGCACCACGGCCTTGCCGACCTTGCGGCTCACCACGATGCCCACTCTGACCTCCCCTGAGCGTGTCGGTCGCCAACGCACCGTAACGTGCTTGCCGCCGCCGGAGCTCCCTTTGCGCAGTCGTTGGAACGCGCGGTCACCGCTCAACGAGCGGAGCACCGCGAACCGTCTCAGCGATCCGATACGGACAGGCGCTTACGCCCCTTGGCGCGCCGCCGTCTGATGACGTTGCGACCACCTGGGGTAGCCATGCGCGCCCGGAAACCGTGCGTGGTGGCACGCTTCCTGCGGTTAGGCTGATACGTCCGCTTCATGGTGTCTCCTTCCAGTCTCTTACCGTCGGGTGGATGTGCCGGGAAGCACGCTGCGAGCGAAGGCCGCGCGGCGCCTCTTCGGCCCCTGACGACCCAACGCGAGCTGCCGTCCCGGCAGGACAGTCAAGCCGTGGAATAGTACCACACCGCCGTCGCTTCGCGCTCTACGGCGGTTCAGGCCAGGGCGGCCTCGAGCGCGGCGGCCAGGCGCAGGAGCGCGGCGTCGGCTCCGGCGCGGCCTATGAGCTGTACCCCGAGCGGCAAGCCCCGCACGCCGGCGCCGACGGCCGTGCCGCACGGCACGCTCACGGCCGGTCCGCCCGAGAGGTTCGCGAGGCAGGTGGCCACGTCGCCCACGTACATGGAGAGCGGGTCCGCCGTCTTCTCGTCGCTGGCGTACGCCGGCCCGGGCGCCGTGGGAGTGACGAGAGCGTCGACCCGCCCGAGGGCGGCGTCCATCTCGCGCGTGAGCCGCTGCCGCACCTTGAGCGCCCGACCGTAGTAGGCGTCGTAGTAGCCGGCGGAGAGGGCGAACGACCCTAGGAGGATCCTGCGCTTCACCTCCCGACCGAAGAGCGCACCGCGCGTGGCGCGCATGACCAGCTCCTGGCCTTCGCGCTCCGCCCCGACCCGCTGCCCGTAGAGCATCCCGGAGTAGCGGGCGAGGTTGCTAGACGCCTCGGCGGCGGCGATCACGTAGTAGCAGGCGACCGCCAAGGCGGTGCCGGGGAGCGAGACCTCGACGACCTCGGCCCCGCGGGACTCGAGCGCGGCGCGCGCGGCGGCCAGCGAGGCGAGCGCGTCCGGGCCGAAGCCCTCGCCGGCGAGCTCCTCGACGACCCCGAAGCGCGCGCCGGTGAGGTCGCCGCCCGCGGCCACCGGGTCCGGCGCCGCGCCAGGTCCAGCGCCGGCCGCCGCGGCCCAGCCGGCCGGCTCCAGGTCGACGCTCGTGGCGTCGCGAGGGTCGGAGCCGGCCATGACGCCGAGCGCCGCCGCGACGTCGGCCACCGAGCGCCCCAGCAGGCCGACCTGGTCGAGCGAGGAGGCGTAGGAGAAGAGCCCGTAGCGCGACAGGCCGCCGTAAGTCGGCTTGAAGCCGACGATGCCGCAGAACGCGGCAGGCAGGCGGCTCGAGCCGCCCGTGTCCGAGCCCAACGCCAACGGCACGACGCCGGCGCCGACGGCGGCGGCGGAGCCGCTCGAGGAGCCGCCCGCGACGCGGCCCGGGTCGTGGGGGTTGCGCGTCGGTCCGAACGCCGAGTTCTCCCCCGTCGAGCCCATCCCGAACTCGTCGAGGTTCGTCTTGCCGATCACCACGGCGCCGGCGGACTTGAGCCGCGCCACGACGGTGGCGTCGAACGGCGAGACGTAGCCTGCCAGGATGCGCGAGGCCGCCGTGGTCGGCAGGCCGACCGTCGCCAGGTTGTCCTTGACGGCGACCGGCACGCCCGCGAGGGGGCCGACGGGCAGGCCTGCAGCGCGGCGCTCGTCGATGGCCGCCGCGGCGGACTCTGCGCCCGCGCGGTCGATGACGATGAAGGCGTTGAGCTCCGCCTGCGCGGCCTCGGCCCTGTCGAGCGCCGCGGCGACCGTCTCCGTCGCGCTGACCCTGCCCTGCGCGACAGACTCGGCGATGGCGCGCACGGTCGCTCCTGGGCGCGCCTGGTCGGGGTGCGCGGGGGTTCCGCCGAAAGTCATGCGGCGAAGCATAGCAGTTGGTTCCCGACGAGCCCTTACGAACGGAGGGGCGTGCGCGCGGCGGTATCATGCCTGGACATGGCCGATGAGGTCGAGCGCAGCCCCGGACCCCGCAGCCGCCAAGGCACCCCCAGCATCGGCGTAGCCGTGCCGGCGGCGCCCACCGTGGCCGCCCCCCGGCCGGCCGAGCCGGCCAGAGCGGGGGTAGGCGCTGCCGGGGGCGGGGCCGGTGCCCAGGCCGACGGCAGACCCGGTGGGGCTGCGCCTCGCGTCCAACCCGGCCAGCCCCTGACGCTCGTGGCCAGCGCCGGCACGAGCGACCCCGGGCGCGTCCGCGCCGTGAACCAGGACTGGTACTTCGCCGGAACGGTCGGCAGGAGCGGCCACCTTGGCGTCGTCGCCGACGGCATGGGCGGCCACACGGCCGGCGAGGTGGCGAGCCGCAAGGCCATCGAGACGCTGGTGGACGCCCTGCGGCAGAGCCGCTCCCAGCCGCCCGTTGCCCTCGCGCGCGCCGCGCAGGCCGCCAACGTCGAGGTCTACAACCTGGCCATCGAGCGCCCTGAGCTCAAGGGGATGGGGACCACCCTAACGGCGGTCCTCATCGACGACCAGGTCGGGCTGGTCGGCCACGTCGGCGACTCGCGTGCCTACCTGGTGCGCGGCGGCAAGGCCACGCGGCTGACCGTCGACCACAGCTGGGTGGCCGACCGGGTGCGCCAGGGCCTGCTGAGCGAGGAGGAGGCGCGCAGGCACAGGTGGCGCAACGTCATCACGAACGCCATCGGGGCCACGCCGACGTTCAGGCTCGACGTCCTCTACTTCGACGTGCAGCCGGGCGACACGGTGGTGATCGTAAGCGACGGCGTCAGCATGCTGCTCGGCGACGAGGACATCGTCAAGCGGGTCACGGGGGTGACGCCCGAGGTCGCGACCCGTAACCTCGTCGCGGCCGCCAACGACCGCGGCAGCCCCGACAACGCCACGGCCGTCGTGCTGAGGGCGGAGGCCGTCGCGCCGCGCCAGAAGCGCTACGACCTGCCCTCCGCGCCGCTCGTGCCCGCCTCCGTCGACATCGGCGAGACGCTCTCCGGCATCAAGGCCGTGGAGGAGGACTTCCCGGGGAACGGCCCTTGGCAGCGCCTGAAGCGCCACCCCCTCTTCCCCTACCGCTACTGGCTGATGGGCTGCGCCTACTTGCTGGTGCTGTTCGTGTTGTTCATCGTGTGGCGCGGTTGATACTCTGCGGCATGCACGAGATCATCGCGACCGAGACAGCACCGAAGGCCATCGGCCCATACTCCCAGGCGGTCAAGGTGGGCGGACTGGTCTTCACGGCCGGCCAGATCGCCCTCAAGCCCGACGGCACGTGGGCGGGCGGCGACATCACGGCGCAGACCCATCAGGTCATGCGCAACCTCACGGCCGTCCTCGAGGCGGCGGGCACCGGCGTGGAGCACATCGTGAAGAGCACGTGCTTCCTCGCCGACATGAACGACTTCGCGGCGTTCAACGAGGTCTACGGGAGCTACCTGAAGGGCAACCTGCCGGCACGCAGCACCGTGCAGGCCGCCGGGCTGCCCAAGGGGGGGCTGGTCGAAGTCGAAGTCATCGCGTCTTTGCCTTGAGACGACCTTGTCGTCTCAAGGCAAAGACGTTGCGCTTGCCTTCGGCAACCGCGCCTATGGTGACGAGGCCGCTCAACGGCTCGTAAGCTTCGTGTCCGCCGCACGGCGGGTGAGCGTTGACCCCGGTAACCGGCGGTGGCGCTCGGTTCGGTCCGAGCGCCACCGTGAGCTCTGCCTGGGCCGGCGTTCCATCGCGCCGCGACCGCCTAGCTACATCCGCTGCCAGATCAGCTCGCGCTTCGTCTCCTCGATCACCTTGGTGATGGGGATGCCGCGCGGGCACGCTTCCGTGCAGTTGTAGGCCGTGCGGCAGCGCCAGAGCCCGTTCGCGTCGTTGAGCACGCGCAGGCGCTCGGCCGAACCCTCGTCGCGCGAGTCGAAGATGAAGCGGTGGGCGTTGACGATGGCGGCCGGACCGATGTAGCGCCCGTTCGTCCAGAACACGGGGCACGATGTCGTGCAGGCGGCGCAGAGGATGCACTTGGTCGTGTCGTCGAAGCGCGCCCGGTCCTCGACGCTCTGCAGCCGCTCCCGGGGGGGCGGCGGGTCGTCGTTGATGAAGTACGGGAGGATGGCGCGGTAGGAGTCGAAGAACGGCTCCATGTCGACGATCAGGTCCTTGAGCACGGGCAGCCCCCGCAGGGGCTCGACCGTGATCTTGTCGCCCAGGTCCTTCACGAGGATCTTGCAGGCGAGGCGGTTCATGCCGTTGATCATCATGGCGTCCGAGCCGCAGATGCCGTGCGCGCAGCTCCGCCGGTAGGTGAGCGAGCCGTCTAGCTCCCACTTGATCTGGTTGAGCACGTCCAGGACGCGCTCGGTCGGGGCCACGTCGAGGTTGAACTCCTGCCAGTGCGGCCTGGCGTCCTTCTCCGGATCGTAGCGGCGTATCTTCATGGAGATCTGCATGGCCGGCCTCAGTAGACCCGTGGCTTCGGCTCGTAGCGGCCGAGCGTGACGGGCTTGTAGTCGATGCGTACCCCGTCGCCATCCTTGTAGACGAGGGTGTGCTTGAGCCAGTTGGCGTCGTCGCGCTCCTTGAAGTCCTCCCTGGAGTGCGCGCCGCGCGATTCCGTGCGGTTGAGCGCCGCCGTGACGAGCTGCTGGGCGTTGTCGAGGAGGAACCCGAGCTCGAGGGCCTCGAGGAGCTCGGTGTTGTAGCGCTTGCCCTTGTCGTCGACGCCGATCCGCTTGTAGCGCTCGCGGAGCCTCTCGACCTCCTCGACCTGCGTGGCGAGGGTCTCGGCCGTGCGGAACACCGAGGCGTTGTCCATCATCGTGGTCTGCAGCTCGGCGCGGATGGTCGAGACGCGCTCCTCGTGCGAGCCGTTGAGGGCGGCGTCGATGATGTCCTTGGTGTGATCGAGCACGCCGGCGGGGAGGTCGGGGAAGGAGTCGAGCGTCTCGGCGTACGCGCTGGCGTTGCGGCCGGCGCGCCGGCCGAACACGAGAAGGTCGCCGAGCGAGTTGGTGCCGAGGCGGTTGGCGCCGTGCAAGGAGGCGCAGGCGACCTCGCCGGCCGCGTACAGGCCGGGGATGATCGTGTTGGCGCCGTCGCTGATCACGTTCGTGTCGATGGTCGTCGGGACGCCGCCCATCATGTAGTGCGCGGTGGGCTGGATCGGCACCATCTCCTTGATGGGGTCGACGCCCAGGTAGATGCGCGCGAACTCCGTGATGTCCGGCAGGCGCTCCTCGATGATGTGCGCGTCGATGTGCGTCAGGTCTAGGTGGATGTAGTCCTTGTTCGGACCGCAACCCCGCCCCTCGCGCACCTCCAGGTACATGGCGCGCGAGACCATGTCGCGCGGCGCCAAGTCCTTGATGGTCGGGGCGTAGCGCTCCATGAAGCGCTCGCCGTCCGCGTTGCGCAGGATGCCGCCCTCGCCACGCGCGCCTTCGGTGAGGAGCACGCCGAGCTTGTAGAGCCCCGTGGGATGGAACTGGTAGAACTCCGGGTCCTCGACTGGGATGCCGCGGCGCCACACGATGCTCGTGAGGTCGCCGGTGAGCGCGTGGGCGTTGGAAGTGACCTTGAACATGCGGCCGTTGCCGCCCGTGGCGAGCACGGTGGCCTTCGCCTGGATGACGTGCAGGTCGCCGGTCGCGAGCTCGTACGCGACCACGCCGCGGCACTCGCCGTCGTCGAGGATGATGTCGAGCACGTGGAACTCGTTGAAGAAGTGGACCCTGTCCTTGATGGACTGCTGGAAGAGGGTCTGCAGGATCATGTGGCCCGTGCGGTCGGCGGCGTAGCAGGCGCGCTCGACGGGCGCCTTGCCGTGCTCGCGCGTGTGGCCGCCGAACTTGCGCTGGGCGATGCGGCCCTCCGGCGTACGGCTGAAGGGGAGCCCCATGTGCTCCAGCTCGTACACGGCGTCGATGACCTCGTGCGAGAACGCCTCCGCGACGTCCTGGTCCGTCAGGTAGTCGCCGCCCTTGACCGTGTCGAAGGCGTGCCACTCGGGGTGGTCCTCGCTGACGTTGCCGAGGGCGGCGCCGACGCCGCCCTGCGCCGCGCCCGTGTGCGAGCGCGTCGGGTAGAGCTTCGTTATCACGGCGACGGATACGTTCGGGTTGTGGGCCGCGTACCGCGCGGCCATCAAGCCGGCGCCGCCGGCGCCGACGACGATGACGTCGAACTTGTGTGCCCTGATCATGCTTGCTTGAGTCACCCTTCCCTAGTGGCCGCTCGTGAGGTCGCGGATGGCGTCGCCCATCTCTCGGTACGAGAAGGCCCAGAGGGTCATGACCCCGGCCACGAAGATGCCGACGCTGACCACGATGAGCACGACCTGGACCCAGAAACGCAGGCCCGGCCGCCTGATGTTGTCGCCGATCACCACCCGGAGGCCGTTGACGCCGTGCAGCATGGCGAGGCCGAGCAGGAACGTGTCGAAGACCTTCACGCTCGGCTTGGCCAGGCGGGTGGCCACGTAGTTGTAGTCGACGGTGGCGACGTTGATGGCGATGTTGTTGACGAACACGTGGGCGAACACGAGGAACACGAGGAAGAGCCCGGAGACGCGCATGAACACCCACCAGGCGAGCTCGGCGTTGTTCCGCGACCTGTCGCGCGCCTCCTGGAGGTTCCTGGGGCGGGCGGCCATCAGGCGCCCCCGAAGATCTCTGGCAGGATCTTGACGAGTACCGGCACGCCGATGACGGTCGTGACGCCGAGGACCGTGTACCACATCACGCGCTGGTAGCGGATGCCCCAAGTGGTGAAGTCCAGGAGGATGATGCGCAACCCGTTGAGCGCGTGGTACACGACCGCCGCGATGACCAGCACGAGCCCGATCCTGAACGGCCACTGGTGATAGAACATCAGGAACGCGTTGAAGGGCCCGTCGGGTCCGTACATGACCAGTGAGATGTCGAACACGTGAAGCATCAGGTAGAGGACCAACGCCACCCCGGTGATCCGGTGCAGGAAGTAGGCCCACTGACCCTCGCGACCTCGGTACATGAATCAACCTCCGTGAGCGGCCGTCGGCGCCACCCAGCCTTGTCATGAGGATTGTATCACCGCACCTGGACGCGGTCCTGCCGCGCCCAGCGATGCGAACGACACTCGTGCGTCGCCACCTACTGGTATGGTCGTGACGCTGTGTTGCTAGCCTTCGATCTAGACAAGACCCTCGTAACCGACGACTACCGGCTGCCGGAAGAGACCCTGGCCGCCGTGCAGGCCGCACGGCGGCGCGGCCATATCGTCACCGTCCTTACCGGGCGGCCCCTGCGCTCGGCGCGGGCCTTCCTCGACCTCTTGGAGATCGAGGTGCCGCACGCCGTCAACCACGGCTCCTACGTGCGCGACCGCGAGGGCGGGGTCCTGCGCCGCATGCGCCTCGCCACCGCCCAGGTCGACTCTCTCCTGGAGGAGCACCTGAACGACGCGACGGTGGAGTTCTCGTGCGTGGTGGACGACGTGCTCTACGTCCGTGACCCGCGCAACGAGCGCTGGGACTGGGTGCACGCCGAGAGCCGCGCCATCACGCGCTTCCAGGTCGGGCTCGGCCTCGCGGCCGACAAGGTCGTGTTCCACGGCGCCACGCGCACGCCGGCGCTCGACGGCTGGGTGGCCGCGCGCCACCCGGAACTGCTGCGCTACCTCTGGGGCGACGGCTACCTCGAGATCGTCCCCCCGGGCGGCGACAAGGGGAGCGCCCTCGAGTACATCGCCGGCCTCCTGGGCGTGCCGCGCGACCAGGTCGTGGCGTTCGGCGACGGGCTGAACGACGTCACCATGCTCGGCTGGGCGGGGCACTCCGTCGCCGTCGGG